>NZ_CM001837.1:1826154-2191143 GCF_000355805.1 Dokdonia sp. PRO95 | reverse complement strand
AAACGCTTACCGTGAAGCGGGTGGCAAAGATACACCGAAGTTCTAATCTGACAAGAATATTCTTGAGAAAATTTTAATTTATCTCAGAATCAAACATTACAAATCACCAAAAAGCCTCTAATTCCATGAAAACAAAGAAGTTATTATTCTTAACATTTTCGCGAAAGCGTACATGCAACACACCTTAATATATAGTCAAACAGAACGCAATATGTATTGTAAACAATCACTGAAGATACTATCTTTGCTCCTTTAAACAATCGAACTATGATCAATATCACTTTGCCAGATGGCAATGTAAAACAGATGGACAATGGAGCTACTCCTATGGACGTCGCAAAAAGCATCAGTGAAGGACTGGCGCGCAATGTAATTTCGGCAAAATTTAATGGGCAAACGGTTGAAACCTCTACCCCACTTACCGAAGATGGTTCGATCACGCTTTTTACCTGGAATGATGATGAAGGAAAGACAGCTTTTCGTCACTCTTCTTCTCACGTACTCGCACAGGCAATTTTAAAATTATACCCTGGAGCAAAGCTTACTATAGGACCAGCTATTGAAAATGGATTCTATTATGATGTTGACTTAGGTGACCAGACTATATCTGACAAAGATTTTAAGAAGATAGAAGATAAGATGCTCGAGATTGCTCGTGGAAAGCATGATTTTAAAATGCGATCTGTAACAAAGCAAGAGGCTCTTGATAAATATAAAGGCGAAGGAAACGAGTTTAAGGTAGAACTCATTGAAAATCTAGAAGATGGTACAATCACCTTCTGTGATCATGATGACTTTACAGATCTATGTCGCGGCGGCCACATTCCTAACACAGGAATTATAAAAGCTGTAAAGATTATGAGCGTTGCTGGCGCATACTGGCGCGGCGACGAAAATAAGCCGCAACTTACTCGCGTTTATGGAACATCTTTCCCAAAACAAAAAGACCTTAAACAATATCTTGAACTTATAGAAGAAGCAAAGAAGCGCGACCACAGAAAGCTAGGTAAAGAACTAGAATTATTTACCTTCTCACAGCGCGTAGGCCAAGGCCTTCCGTTATGGCTACCTAAAGGAGCTGCCCTACGCGAGCGTCTTGAAAACTTCCTTAAGGATGCACAGAAAAAGCAAGGTTATGAGATGGTCGTATCTCCTCATATAGGTCAAAAAGAACTTTATGAAACATCAGGCCATTATGCCAAATACGGAGCAGATAGCTTCCAGCCTATAGAAACACCTAACGAGGGAGAAGAGTTCTTACTTAAACCTATGAACTGCCCTCATCACTGTGAGATATACAATAGCCGCCCATGGAGTTATAAAGAGCTACCTAAACGTTTTGCCGAATTTGGCACCGTGTATCGTTACGAGCAATCAGGAGAACTTCACGGATTAACACGTGTACGCGGCTTCACTCAAGATGACGCCCATATATTCTGTACTCCAAATCAATTGGATGAAGAGTTTATGAAAGTAATAGACTTAGTACTATATGTTTTTGGATCTTTAGGTTTTGAAAACTTTACAGCACAAGTTTCTTTACGTGACCCAGAAAAGCCGGAAAAATATATAGGAGCCGATGAAAACTGGATAAAAGCAGAAAATGCTATCCTTAATGCTGCCAAAGCTAAGGGACTCAATTATGTTGTTGAGACTGGCGAAGCAGCTTTTTACGGGCCTAAACTTGATTTTATGGTTAAGGATGCGCTAGGTCGTAGCTGGCAACTGGGTACTATCCAAGTAGATTACAACTTACCAGAACGTTTTGAACTACAGTATAAAGGCAGTGATAATGAGATGCACCGCCCAGTGATGATACACCGCGCACCCTTTGGAAGCATGGAGCGTTTTATCGCAATTTTACTAGAACACACTGGAGGTAATTTCCCACTTTGGTTAATGCCACAACAAGTTAGTATTTTGACATTGAGTGAGAAATACGAGAAATATGCTCAGAATGTTTTAACTTTGCTTGAAAATCACGAAATTCGCGCACTTATAGATAACCGTGGGGAGACTATGGGTAAAAAAATTCGGGAAGCAGAGATGCAAAAACTTCCGTTTATGATTATCATAGGAGAGCAAGAAGAAAATGATGGCACAATATCTGTAAGAAGACATGGTGGTGAGGATTTAGGCAGTATGACTATAGACGCTTTCGCGAAAATGGTAAATGCCGAGATAGCATCCACAATAAAAACATTTGAAGTTTAATTTAAAATAGAAACGCCATAGCAATACGTAGAAAAAGATCGAGAGGTCCTGCAAGGATCATTAAGGAAGACCAACACAAAATCAACCAAAAGATACGTGCCAAAGAAGTACGCCTTGTGGGAGATAACGTGGAAGTAGGGATTTACCCTATCCAAAAAGCACAAGCACTAGCAGCAGAATTAGAGCTAGATCTTGTAGAGATATCACCTAATGCTGCACCGCCAGTTTGTAAAATTATAGACTATAAAAAGTTTGTATATGAGCAAAAGAAGCGCGAGAAGATAATGAAGGCAAAAGCCTCAAAAGTGATTATCAAAGAAATACGTTTTGGTCCGCAAACAGACGATCACGATTACGAATTTAAAAAGAAGCATGCAGAGAAGTTCCTTAAAGAAGGAGCAAAACTTAAAGCATATGTTTTCTTTAAAGGTCGTTCTATCATCTATAAGGATCAAGGAGAGATACTACTTTTAAGGCTAGCTCAAGAGCTAGAAGAATTAGGAAAAGTAGAACAACTCCCGAGACTAGAAGGAAAGCGTATGACAATGTTCATCGCTCCTAAGAAAAAATAAGCTTGCTAGCAAGCATAAGTTGCTAGTGTATAGCAGCTAGACATAAAACCCTCCTACTCTTTTGAGTCAGGAGGGTTTAGTAAGAAAATAAGTGAGATAATTTAAAAAATAGGAACAGATGCCTAAAATGAAAACAAAATCCAGTGCTAAGAAGCGTTTCAAGCTTACCGGAACTGGTAAAATCAAAAGAAAGCACGCTTTTAAGAGTCACATTTTGACTAAAAAATCTAAAAAGCGTAAGCTTGCGTTGACGCATGACGGCCTTGTGCACGATGCAGATACGAGTAATGTTAAATTGATGCTTAATCTTAAGTAATCCGTTTAACCGGTTAAAACAAATATTTTTAAACCCTGGAGTATGGCCTTCTCTCCGCTTAAGAGAGAGAACAAAAGAGTATACAGCGTGTACCGCCTGCTACAAAAACACATTAAATTATGCCTAGATCAGTAAATTCAGTTGCTAAAAGAGCCCGTAGAAAAAAGGTGATGAAGCAAGCCAAAGGTTACTTTGGAAGACGTAAAAACGTTTGGACAGTAGCTAAAAATGCAGTAGACAAAGCAATGTCTTATGCATATAGAGACCGTCGTCAGAATAAAAGAAATTTCCGTTCATTATGGATTACTCGTATTAACGCGGGTGCTCGTATGCACGGTATGTCTTATTCTCAGTTTATGGGGAAAGTAAAAGCAAATGGAATCGAGCTTAACCGTAAGGTGCTTGCAGACCTTGCTATGAACCACCCAGAAGCGTTTGAAGCAGTAATCAATAAAGTAAAATAAGGCGCGAGCCTCATTTAATAATACATCTCACTTATTAAAAAGTCCTGCTCATCGAGCAGGACTTTTTGTTTTAAACCACTTTTTAAATTTACTAATGTTACTGGGTAATTCCATTTTCGCGCAAGCGGGTTTGACAAAATATAAACAGATTTTATAAAAATTTTTATACTTAGCCATAAAACACTTTCATCTAAATTCCGTTTCTTTGAGTGTAATAACAAAACCCTATGTCTGCACCAGTTCTCGAACTTTCACACGCCGCAATTTACCAACGAGAAAACCTCATTCTCTCTGAAGTAAATGTTACTATAGAGCCAGGTGACTTTGTGTACCTCATAGGTAAAACGGGTTCTGGAAAAAGTAGTTTTATGAAAACGCTTTACGGTGACCTCCCACTTACAGAGGGTAAAGGAAACATAGTAGGCGTAGACCTTAACGGACTTAAAGAAAAGAATATTCCTTTCTTACGTCGTAAGCTGGGCGTTGTTTTTCAAGATTTTAAATTGCTTAATGACCGTACGGTAATAGATAATTTAAAATTTGTACTCAAGGCTACCGGCTGGAAAGATAAAACAGCTATGGAGGCAAAAATAGATGCCGTTCTGGATAAAGTAGGGATGAAAAGTAAAGGTTTTAAATATCCTTACCAGCTATCTGGCGGTGAGCAGCAACGTATCGCCATTGCTCGTGCTTTGCTCAATGACCCAGAACTTATTCTGGCAGATGAGCCTACAGGTAATCTAGATCCACAAACGAGTGTAGAGGTGATGGAAGTATTGCAGGAGATTAATAAAAACGGCAATACCATTCTTATGGCAACACACGACTATGCGCTTTTACTTAAATACCCTTCTAAGACATTAAAGTGTGATGGTAACAAGGTTTTTGAGGTTGTACAAAAGACAGTATAATCTTTTTATCAAGACAAGCTACCGGCTACCGTTTTTATAAGCGTAGGCATACATCATCTTAATATTGTATTTTCGTTTGCAGGTATGCTTTCCATTCTTATCCCGACATATAATACAGACATTACTGCACTTGTCACATCACTTCTTGATCAGACACGAGAGGCAGGAGTAGTCTATGAACTTATTTTTTGTGAGGATGCCTCAACTTTATACCAAGAACAAAATAGTGCACTCACCGCACAACCCAACGTATGCGCACTTATAAATAAAACCAACCTAGGAAGAACAGCCACGCGGTCAAAGCTTGCCAAAAACGCACAGTATGACTGGCTTCTCTTTCTTGATGCAGATGTTCTCATTGAGAATAACCAATTTATCAAAAACTACCTGACGGCCATACCAAGTGACGACTCTATCATAGTAGGTGGTACTTCATATGTAGACATACCACCAAAAAATAAAGAGCTACGCTGGAAATACGGTATAAAACGAGAAGCAAAAAGTGATGAAATACGAATGGAAAACCCATCGTATATTATATCTCAAAATATACTTGTAAAAAAAGAAGTATTCTTAAGTCTAAACATTGTAGAGAGCAGGCGCTACGGACTTGACAATATATTCTCTTACCAGATTTATCATCAAAAAATTACTGTTTTACACATAGATAATCCTATTGTACATACCGGTCTTGAAGAGAATTTGATATTTCTAGACAAGTCAATACAGGCTATTGACACACTCATATATTATGAGCATAACGGGAGTATAAGCCGAGACTTCACATCATTACAACAAGCGTATCAAAAATTAAGAAAACTCCGTCTAGACATTGTATACCCTACAATTTTCAGCCTCTTTAAATTAGGCATACAAAACAACATCGTGAGTAATAGACCTTCGTTATTTCTATTTGACTTATTCAGGCTCAACTACTATATAAAAAGTCGAAAAAATGCCTAAATTCTCTGTGGTCATTACGGTATATAACAAAGCCTCTTTTGTAGAGGAGACCATAGAGAGTGTACTAAAGCAAAGCATTCAAGACTTTGAAATTATAGTAGTAAACGATGGCTCTACAGATGGTAGTGATGTTATCATAAAATCTATAGCCTCAGAAAAGATTACATATCTCCCGCTTGCAGAAAATGTAGGAGCAGGTGCTGCACGCAACATAGGTATAAAATCTGCCAGAGGATCGTTTATCGCACTGCTAGATGGTGATGATTTATGGGTTCCCTCCTACCTAGCAGAAATCACAGCTCTTATTAATGTATATCCCGAGCACTACGTATTTGCAACAGCCGTACTTAAAGAACATAAAAACTCAACAAGACCTAACAGTTATAGCTTTGAAAATCCAGATAACAAACCTTTTCTAGACCTTGATTACTTTACAAGCAGTTATAAAAACACACTTCTTACAAGCAGCTCAACAGTTTTTCACCGTTCTGTATGTGAGGATGTAGGCTATTTTAATGAAAAGATAAAAAGCGGTCAAGATACCGACTTGTGGATACGCATAGGTTTACAATACAGAATAGCCTTTAGCACGAAAGCGTGTGCAACCTATCGCTATGCGCCACAAAGCCTTTATAAAGGGACTCGCTCTGTAAAAGATAGACCAGACTATCTAGCATATTTAGAAGAAGAAAAAACAAACAACGGACTCAAAAGATTCATAGATCTCAATAGGTACTCGCTCATCATAAGAGCGCGACTTTGGGGTCAAGAGAAAGAAGTAAACACCTATCTAGAGCATCTTGATATAAATAACCTTAATAATAAACAACGATTTTTATTAAGTCTACCCACCTACGCCTTACGTCTTGCTTTTAAGAGTCAAAGCTTGCTTGAAAGAGCTGGACTCAAACTCTCAGCTTTTTAGAGACTTGTAAGTCTCATAGTTACGTATATAATCATCTTCATCATACTCGTGAGATGCCAGCACGAGACATACTGCTCCAGAAGAAAAGTTTTCTAACTCTCGCCAAATATTTACATCTATAAGCAAGCCTTGATTAGGCTTATTAAGCATTACACGCTCCTTTTCTTTTCCATTATCAAGCACTACTTCAAAACTCCCACTTACAGCAATGAGCAACTCCTTACACTCCTTATGAGCGTGACCTCCTCTATATGCTCCACTAGGCACATCGTGAAGATAATAAACACGCTTTATAGCATAAGGTAACACCTCTTTTTCTATCACGGCTAGATTACCTCTAGGATCTGTAATTCTTGGTATTTCTATAAGGTTTTTCATAAGCTATCTAGTAATTTTTTCCAGTCTAGAGCAATGTGTTCTGCTGCTAGATGTTTTACACTTTTTTGCGCATTTTTTTGACATCTACTGGCAAGCTCGCCATCCAGCACAAATGTGCGAATGGCGGTACTTAAAGCCACCTCATCATAATTTGCTAATAGTATACCGTTTATACCGTTTTGCACAATTTCTTTTGGTCCTGAGTCACAATCCACACTTATAACCGGAGTACCTAGTGCTAGTGACTCTACAAGTACCATTGGGAAGCCTTCGTAATGACTAGTGAGTAAGGTGCACAAGGCTCGCTCCACTACAGGCGCGGGATTAGATTGATGCCCTATAAAGATGACTTTATCATTTATTCCCAGAGATTTTGAGAGTGTTGCTAGCTTTTTGGCATCTGGACCATCCCCCATAATCACTAGAGGTAGTTTTAAGTTTGCTTTCGCGAAAGCGGAAATCATCAAACTAAAGTTCTTCACATCATCTACCAGTCGTCCATATCCTAAAAGATACGTCTCTGGAAGGCTTACATTGCTCTCGCCAAAAGTCATTTTTGGGATAGGATTATACATCTGGTGAATATGCTTAAAGCCGTATTTCGCTTTAATTTTTGCAGCAATACTTTTTGAAACTCCTACAAAGTGACTCTTACCATAAAACCATTTTGCAAGCATATCTGGTGCTGGAAAATATGTTTCTAATCGAGCACTTCGCACCATATAAAGTACCCTTTGGGCTTTATAAATGTACTTTGTATATACCCATTCTTTTAAGGCAGAAGATCGAGACCTGCTATCTATAATAAGATCAAACTGCTCATTATGTAAGTAATTCTTTAATCTTTTGAGGTGCTTATACTTTGTAATTAGGCCGTCGTCCTCACGCTTATCTGCTCCTAGATTAAATAATGTTCCTTCATAGGGATAAGAAACTCCATCTCTTATACAGATGATGTGTACCGTATGCCCAAGACATGTGAGTACTTGTGATAAAAATGCCGTAGACCGCTCTGCTCCACCCCCAGATAGGGAGATTGTAACAAGTGCAATTTTTTTATGAGTATCTTTCGGCAACAGAAGGAGTTTTTGTTTACCAAATATAATCAATGCGCATCTTACTCGTAGGCGAATACAGCCGACTTCATAATTCTCTCAAAGAAGGTCTCACCGCATTAGGTCACGAGGTTACCCTTGTGGGTTCTGGCGATGGTTTTAAAAAGTTTCCCGTAGACATCACACTAGAAAGAGGTTATACCTCTGGCTGGAAAAAGAAGCTAAAACTGAGCATTCTTAAATTAACCGGCATTGATATTTCAGAAAAATCACTGCGTAACCACTTTACAAAATTAAAACCTCAACTTTCTGGTTATGACGTGGTGCAACTTATTAATGAATCTAGTTTTAACACCACGCCGTCATTAGAACTTGAGATAGCCCAGTATCTCAAAACGCATAATAAAAAACTCTTTCTCCTCTCTTGCGGTACAGATCACATAAGTGTTACCCACGCTTTTACAGACGAGTTGCCATACACAATTGCCACACCCTATAAGGAAGGTAAACTCACAAAAACATCGTTTGCCCCAGCGCTCAAGTACCTAGCACCCGCTTATAAAAAATTACACACGGCACTATATAAGCTTGTAGATGGTGTGATTGCTACAGATCTTGATTATCATTTCCCTCTTAAAATTCATCGTTTATACAAAGGGCTCATCCCAAACCCTATTAACATAGATAAGATACCTAAGCAGGAGATTGCATTTACGTATCCTATTACCATCTTTCACGGGATTAATAGAAATAACTATTACAAAAAAGGAAATGACCTTTTTGAACAGGCGCTTGCTATTATAAGCAAGAAATACAACGAGAAGGTAAACATCATCACCACAGAAAATCTACCGTATGATGAATATATTACCGCTTATAATAAAGCACATATTGTGCTAGATCAAGTTTATGCCCACGATCAAGGTTACAATGCGCTGGAGTCTATGGCAAAAGGTAAGGTGGTCTTTACTGGTGCTGGCACACATTTTAAAGCGCAATATCAATTAGATAAAACGGTGGCAATAGATGCGACACCAGATGTAAATGAAATTGTGGCAAATCTAGAAAAGCTCATAGCGTCACCTGCGCTTCTTGAAGAGATAAGTGAGAACGCACATCACTTTATAAAAACCCATCACCACTACACAAAAGTCGCCCAGCAATATCTTAAGACCTGGCAAGCTACATAACTAAGAGAATGTAACTCCCGCAGCTACCGATGATGTCACAACACTTCCAGCAGCAATCACGGCATTATCACCTATTGACACGCCTTTCCAGATGCTCACGTTATTACCTATAAATACATTTTCACCTATCGTTACTGCGGCACTTGGTCCAGCATCGCTTCGGCGTCTGGTGGGGTCAAGACTGTGAAAATTACAATTATAAATTGAGCAATTAAGCCCTATTGTTGTATCATCTCCTATCACTATCGTTCCCTCATTTGCTATGGCACAAAAATTATTATTTATCGCAACGTTGTTCCCAAAAACAATCTCACTTCCCTCCTTTCTTGCCTCGATATAAGCATAGGTATTATAAAATGACGGAGAATTAATGACACCTATTTGTACGCTTTCGCGAAAGCGTATCACACCCTTCCCATTAAGTTGTGCGGGTTGAAAAAGCATAGGTTTACCGTCTACATAGGTAGTCTGTGAGAGCAACTTGTACTTCCAGATTCTAAATGATTGCAATATGTTACCTAGGCTACTCATTCGTTTTTGTAAAAAGCGGTTCCCGAAAGATAAACAGTAATACCAATAAATGCATAAAATAACTTAAACAATGTCCCATTGTAGCACCCTCTGCACCAAAATTTTGCACAAAGTATATTCCAGAAGTATAGATTATAACAAGGGAGATCACCTCGGTAATGAGGAATAATTTGAGATTGTTTTTGGCAATAATTTGGTATCCTATCACTAGTGAGGCAACCTTAAAAAAATCTCCTAGCAACTGCCATTTAAACAATGAGGTCATAGGCATAAAATCTTCAGTAAATAATAACTGAACTATAAATGAACGCAAAAAATAAATAAGCAACAACCCGAGCCCAAATAGGGGCAAGATGGTTTTGTAAAACCCAAAAATCTCTTTTCTAAAAGCACTGCTTGTGGTGGCTTTTGATAATTGAGGCAAAATATATAGGGTCATTAATGTCGCTACAAACTTAAAATAGTAGTCTGACACGCGCGTCATAGCATCCCAGTAACCAGCTCCCTCTCCTATCTCTCGGCGTATCGCGATATATACAAGCGGTAACACAATCATAGAGAATAAGGCCATAAGCGTGTAAGACCCTAGTTTACGCAGAGCGCCTGTGTCAAATTTTGAGAATGAGACATTTTTCAATACGCTACCTTCTTTTCCTAAAGCAACTAGGGTAATCACTAGTATCACCGCTGGACTGACAACTAGCGCAACTAGTGCTCCTTGTACCCCATAGTATATGATGCCTAAGATGGTTATGGCAAGACCTATCAGGTTAGAAAAGATTTGAATCTTCACCACCTTCTTATAGGCCGACTGTCCATTAATAACAGCTAGCAAAATTCCGTTAAGGGTTATAAACGGTAGTGCTATTGCCAGCCATTTAAACACATATGTGTACTGTACCCCATCGCCAAAAATCTGGGTATTAAAATAAGCAGCACCTACATATAAAATCGTCGAAACAATTATAGTAGCGATCAAACTCACGATGACAGCAGTAGACAATAACTTTGATAATGGATGACGCTCCTCATCACCTGTGGCAACATACTTTACTATACCGTTAGACAAACCTAGATTACCGGCCGCTTGCGTGGTGGTCATAAAATTGCGCAAATAACCTAGCAATGCCATACCTCGTTCTCCCAAGTAAATAGCGATAAGCTTTGACGTGATAAGACCTCCCAGTATTTGTAAGCCCACACTTATTGCATTAAAAGAAGTAATCTTAAGTAAAAGATTATTTGCAATACCGCTACGTAGTTTACCTAGCATTTAAAGTCGTTTATGGCTTTTATAATCTGGGTAATCGCCGTTTTAGTAAGTGATGGACTAATAGGCAAACTCAGCACCTCACTATGCAACTGCTCGCAAACCGGTAAGGACATAGATGCAAGCTCTTGTAAAGCCTCTTGCTTGTGTGGAGGCACAGGATAATGTATAATCGTTGCGATACCATTTGCCTTGAGATGTTCTTGTAACGCATCCCTCTGTGCACAGCACACTACAAATAGATGCCAGACGTGATCCTTACCCTCAGACCATTGTGGCAAAATAATATGTTCATTATTTATCCCTTCAAGATATTGCTTTGCAATCGCAATACGCTTACTGTTCTGCGTGTCTAGATCTCTAAGTTTTATTCTCAAAAAGGCAGCCTGCAGTTCGTCGAGGCGGCTATTTACTCCAGTATATTGTGCGACATAACGCTCTTTAAAACCGTAGTTTCTATATTTTTCTACAATTTCGGCTAGCGCTTTGTCATTTGTGGTGATTGCTCCCGCATCACCTAGAGCACCTAGATTTTTTGTGGGGTAAAAGCTATGACCGCTCGCATCTGCCAGAGAGCCACTGCGCTTACCAGAAGCTGTAATTGCCCCGTGTGATTGTGCACAATCTGTAACGGTGAGTAGGTTGTACGCTTTCGCGAAAGCGTTAACCCTATCCATATCTGTAAGTCTGCCATACAAATGTGTAGGCATAATCACTCTTGTCTTTAAAGTGATCTTCTGTTCTAAATCGCTATAATCAAAGTTGAATGTGTCAAGATTTGCCTCAACAAGTACAGGTATTAGGCCCGCTTGTTTAACACCAATAATGGTTGCGATATAGGTGTTACTCGCAACAAGCACCTCATCGCCCACTTGTAGTTTACCTAGTATTTTATAGCCTTCTAGAATGAGTCTCAAGGCGTCAAGACCATTTGCTGTACCTATACAAAATTGAGTGCCACAGTAAGCCGCGTACTCTTTTTGAAAAGCAGTCACCTCGTTGCCCAGAATGTACCATCCCTTCTCTAAAAAAGAATCGAACTTATTTTTAAGCTCCTTTTCATAAGGTGCGTTTATCTCTTTTAAGTCTAAAAATGGAATCATATCAAGACATCTTTAAGTAGTGAATGATTCTGCACGGCAACTTTATAGAATTTGTGAACGTGGGTACGTGCTCCAAAACATTCTTTCCAGTAAGATAAGCCCCTATTAAGTTTTGTGCCGCCCTCTTCGTTTGAAATACCAAAATCAAAATAGTCTTTATGTGCAAAGGTTTCCTCTATGAGTTCATAAAACAAGAAGTCAAGCGTTCCTAACTCCTGCTTATTCTCTCCCGCCGAAATATATTGAACGTGTGCCGTGGTTTTAGTCTCGAATATAGTCGCTCCTCCTACTATCGTATTATTATGGTAGACATTAAACTGCCTTATGTTTTCTGGAAAAGAAGCTTGTAGCTTTTTTATTTCCTCTAGGGTATGTGTGGGTTGTGATTGATGTTTTTCCTTTAGATTAGGTACGAGTATCTCGTTCCAAAAGTTGTCAAAACCTACTTCCTCTTTAATAACCAGACCTGCTCTTTCTCCCTTTTTTACTCCTTCCATACGATTAGATTGTATGGATAATTTATTCCTGTAATTTATCACAGACGCAGTATCTACCCGGTAACAGCTTGCACTGAGTAGTTGTACGATATACTCAAACTCATCACTGGGCATCACCGCATAAAACGTGGGAAGTTGTTTTAGATATAAAGATATGAAGCCTTGCTGCTGCGCATACTTTAATATTTCTTGAGTAATTGCTATGACATCTTGTAGTTTTTGCTT
This sequence comes from Dokdonia sp. PRO95, assembly GCF_000355805.1. NCBI lineage: Bacteria > Pseudomonadati > Bacteroidota > Flavobacteriia > Flavobacteriales > Flavobacteriaceae > Dokdonia > Dokdonia sp. PRO95. The sequence continues at coordinate 2,178,529 of NZ_CM001837.1, read as the reverse complement.
TCGCGAAAGCAAAATACCACCATACGTTAATCCCTGATGACTGTATAGATCATTTCCGTCTGCATTTGCCGGAAGGAGTGCTACAAGTTTTTCACCCTTGTAAACCAGCAGCGAGTAATCTGTAAACCTATCGCTGTGATACTCCATAAAGGAACGGTCGTGTAGAAAGGTCGCATTTTTTGCCTGTGCTACAAATTTGTTCCAGCGCTGGACATCTGCGGATTGATATTTTTTTACAGTATAGATGGTTTGGTTGCGAGTTTTAGGATATTTCAATAAAAGTAAAACTATTTTTAATTCTATAGGATATGGTAAGAGATTAAATTACGCTTTCGCGAAAGCGCATAAAAAAACCCCACTCTCATAGAGCGGGGTTTATGATTTCTAAGAATATTAAATCCTTAAGCAATCTTGTTACGCTTACGGTCTACTTCTTTTAAGTAAATCTTACGTAGTCTTAAGTGATTAGGAGTTACCTCTACATACTCATCTTTCTGAATATATTCTAGTGCTTCCTCTAGTGAGAACTTAATTGCAGGTACAATCTTAGCCTTATCATCTGCTCCAGAAGAACGTACGTTAGACTGCTTCTTTGCTTTTGTGATATTGATATTCATATCATCCTGACGAGAGTTTTCACCTATTACTTGACCTTCATAGATATCTTCACCTGGTGATACGAAAAACTTACCACGATCTTGAAGTTTATCTATAGAGTAAGGGATAGCTGTACCGTTTTCCATAGATACAAGTGATCCAGAAATACGTCCAGGGATATCACCTTTAAAAGGCTGGTATTCTTTAAAGCGGTGTGCCATAATAGCTTCTCCAGCAGTTGCAGTAAGAAGTTGGTTACGTAATCCTATAATACCACGTGATGGGATTAAGAATTCTATAATCATACGCTCACCTTTTGCTTCCATAGAAAGCATCTCACCTTTACGCATTGTTACAAACTCTACTGCACGACCAGAAACATTTTCTGGAAGGTCAATAGTAAGCTCTTCTACCGGCTCACATTTTACACCGTCTATTTCTTTTATAATTACTTGAGGCTGTCCTATCTGTAATTCATACCCCTCGCGACGCATTGTCTCGATAAGTACAGAAAGGTGCATTACCCCACGACCATATACTAAGAACTTATCTGCACTATCTGTATCGTTTACACGTAGGGCAAGGTTCTTTTCTAGTTCTTTAGTAAGACGATCTTTAATGTGACGTGATGTTACAAACTTTCCGTCTTTTCCAAAGAAAGGAGAATCGTTAATAGAGAATAACATACTCATTGTAGGCTCATCAATATCAATCGTTGCAAGACCTTCTGGGTTTTCAAAATCTGCTACAGTATCACCTATCTCAAATCCTTCAAGACCTACAATCGCACAGATATCACCTGCTTGTACTGTCTCTACTTTAATACGACCTAAACCGTCAAAAGTATGAAGTTCTTTAATACGAGTTTTCTTAATAGTACCATCGCGCTTTACAAGAGATACTTGCATACCTTCTTTAAGCTCACCACGGTTAAGACGTCCTATTGCGATACGACCTGTAAAAGAAGAGAAGTCTAGAGATGTGATAAGCATCTGCGTGTTTCCTTCTTTAGTTTCTGGTACTGGTATGTGCTCCATAACCATTTCTAATAATGGCTCGATAGAGTCTGTTTCCTTCTGCCAGTCGTCAGACATCCAGTTATTTTTTGCACTTCCGTATACTGTAGGGAAGTCTAGTTGCCACTCTTCGGCACCTAGTTCAAACATAAGGTCAAAAACCTTCTCGTGTACTTCCTCTGGAGTACAGTTTTCTTTATCTACTTTATTTACAACCACACAAGGCTTAAGACCAAGGTCTATTGCCTTCTGTAATACAAAACGTGTTTGTGGCATAGGTCCTTCAAAGGCATCTACAAGTAGACACACACCATCTGCCATATTTAATACACGCTCTACCTCTCCACCAAAATCGGCGTGACCAGGAGTATCAATGATATTAATCTTAGTACCCTTGTAGGTTACAGAAACGTTTTTTGAAGTAATAGTAATCCCGCGCTCACGCTCCAGGTCATTGTTATCTAATATAAGCTCACCTTTAGACTCATTTTCTCTAAAAAGCTCACAGTGATACATAATTTTGTCTACCAGGGTTGTTTTACCGTGGTCTACGTGGGCGATAATCGCGATATTCCTTATGTCCATAATAGGTTGTATTAATGCCGTGTTTTTGGCGGTGCAAAAATAGCTATAATTAATTAATTTATTTGCTATTACATTAATAGATATACATTAACGCAATTTCAAACGTTGTAAATCTCATTTTTATCGTTCTATAACCCACAGTTATGAAGTTGTTTTGGCACTTTTGGGCGTTCCTCTACGAGGCAGGCTATACGCTCATACTCCTCGTCGCTACACAAGTGTCGTCCCTCCACTTGCTGCACTCCTGTGGGGTAACCGCTGCTATCCTTAACGCAAAAAAATGAAGGCACAAAAAAAGCCTCTCGTTTATAGAGAGACTTTTAAAGTATGGTGTAAAACACCTTATATGGTAGTTTGTAACTGCGCTAGCAATTAAAACATCTCACGTCCAGCAAAGTGAAAAGCGCTTTCTATAGCTGCATTCTCATCACTATCAGAACCGTGTACTGCGTTTTCTCCCATAGAAGTTGCATAAAGTGCACGTATAGTACCTTCGGCAGCATCTGCAGGGTTAGTAGCTCCTATTAACGTACGGAAATCTGCTACTGCGTTTTCTTTTTCAAGTACCGCTGCAACGATAGGTCCGCGTGTCATAAACTCTACAAGCTCTCCAAAGAATGGACGCTCATTGTGTACAGCATAAAACGTCTCAGCATCTGCCTTTGTCATTTGAGTAAGCTTCATCGCTACGATACGGAAACCACTAGCAGTGATTTTTTCTAAAATTGCTCCGATGTGTCCATTCTCAACGCCATCAGGCTTAATCATTGTAAAAGTTCTGTTTGTCATAATTCTTTAATTTCTGCAATGGCGGTATTATTTCCCTACCTTCACTTAGTTTTTAGATGCCCACGTGTTGAGCTTTTAAAATTTTCGCGAAAGCGTAAAAACTCTTTCTTGAAATCGCGTGCAAAAATACTGCTTTTTAATGTTAACACCATATTAAGTTTTTCATCTACTTGAAAACCTAAATATTTAATCACAAGCAGAAATAGAGCACAAGAGAAATTGTATCTTCGCAAACTATGAATACCACTCAAATCACAACAACAAAAGAGCTCCTTAAAGGCTCAAAAAAGATTGCCGTAATTCCTCATAAAAATCCTGATGGCGATGCTATGGGAAGTACTCTAGCCCTTGCAGCATACCTTAACGCAAAAGGTCACGAGGCTGTCGTAGTGGCTCCTAATGAGTATCCCCATTTTTTAAAGTGGTTGCCTGGTCATAATGAGGTGCTTTTCTATACATCCAACACAAGTAATGCGCGTGATGCTATAAAAACAGCAGATCTTGTATTTACATTAGACTTTAATCACTTTTCTAGAGTAGGAGACTTAGAAGAGGTGCTTGAAAGTGTGGAAGCACCATTTATAATGATAGATCACCACCAGCAGCCAGACACTTATGCGGCAGTAACTTATAGTGACACAAGCATGAGTAGTACGTGTGAAATGGTATATCACTTTATAAAATCACTAGGCGATGAGGATGTGATTACTGCAGATATGGCCAGCTGTCTGTATACAGGTATTATGACAGATACGGGATCTTTTAGATTCTCATCTACTACTGCGATTACTCACGAGGTTATTGCTTCTCTCATTAAAAAAGGAGCAAATAATGACCAGATACATCAAAATATTTATGACACCAATAGCGAATCTAGATTACAGCTTTTAGGTGTTGCACTTAGCAATCTTGTTGTCTTACGGGAGTATAAAACTGCTTTTATCACAATGACACAACAAGAGCTAGATGACCATAATTTTCAAAAAGGAGATACCGAAGGTTTTGTAAATTACTGTCTTTCACTAGAGGGCATTATATTTGCTGTGATATTTATAGAACATAAAGCAGATAGCATCATAAAAATGTCACTGAGATCCAAAGGTGACTTTTCTGTAAATGAATTTGCTAGAGCACATTATAATGGTGGAGGACATACCAATGCTGCAGGCGGAAGAAGCGAGGTAGCACTAGCAGAAACTATTGAAAATTTCAAACAATTACTTCCTTCATATAAAGACCAATTAATATCATGAGAAATTTAATACTTCTGTTGTCCATACTATTATTTGTCTCATGTTCTGAGACCGTTGCACGCAGACCAGTTTCTCAAAATACAGGGTCTTACGTAAAAACGGAGACTATCTCTCGTAATAAAGAGCTTATTGCTCAAGATGAAGCTGCTATTGAAAAGTATATAGCCACTGATACATTAAACTCTTACAACTCATCTTCTAATGGTTTCTGGTATTCTTATATTGCCAAAGATACTTTAGGTAAGCAGGCACCTCAAGTAGGTGATCTTGTTTTGTTTAATTACAACCTAGCAACAATAGCAGGTAAAGAACTAGTCACGCAAGAAGAATTAGGAAATACAGTTACTCAAATAGATCAAAGTAATCCAGATATCATCACAGGGATAAGGGAAGGACTTAAATTAATGAAGGAAGGAGAAACAATGACGTTTCTATTCCCTAGTTACAAAGCTTATGGGTATTACGGTTTTGAAGATAGAATACCTAGCAATACCCCTGTGCGTAGTACCGTTACATTACTAGAAATAAAAGACCAATCAAACGAATAAATAAATCTCAAACAATGAAGAAAACAAGTATGTTATTAGTTGCAGTAATTTTATCACTCTTTTCATGTAATGATAAATATCCAGATCTAGGCGATGGACTATATGCAGAAATCATAACTGATAAAGGAACTATGGTTGCTGAGCTTTTTTACAATGACGCTCCAGCAACGGTTGCAAATTTTGTTGCGCTAGCAGAAGGAACACATCCTCTAGCAGATAGCACATATACAGGAAAGCCATTTTATAACGGATTAACTTTTCATAGAATTATTAAGGACTTTATGATTCAAGGTGGCGATCCTACAGGAACCGGTTCTGGTGATCCTGGATACAAGTTCTTTGACGAACTTACACCAGAGCGTAGACATGATTCTGCAGGTGTATTATCTATGGCAAATTCTGGATTTGCAACTAATGGTAGTCAGTTTTTTATTACTCATAAAGCAACACCACACCTTGATGGTTATGACTCAAATGGAAATCTCAAAAACTGTAGCAACCCTAGAGTAAGCTGTCATACAGTTTGGGGTAAAATCGTTACTGGATTAGAAGTGGTTGATGCTATTACAGAAGTAGAACTTCAAGATCCACGTGCTGGAAAGCCAAAAAATCCAGTAATTATCCAACAAGTTAATATCATTAGAAAAGGAAGCGATGTAAAAAACTACAACGCTAGTGAGACTTTTACTAATGAACTAGCAGCCTTTGAGGAAAACAAAGCAAAAGAAGCTGCAGAGAAAGCAAAGCAGTTTGCTGGTAAAAAAGCAGAACTTGACGCAAAAAGAGAAAACATTGAAGAACTTCCTAGCGGATTAGGAATCTATTTTGATCAAAAAGGCAAAGGAATTAAGCCTAATACGGGTCAAAAAGTAAAAGTAGAATATGCTGGATTCTTTACAACTGGAGAACTATTTGACACTAGCAGCGAAGAAGTTGCTGCTGCAAATAATAAACTAGATGACCGCAAGAAAGCAGCTGGACAATACAAACTTCTTGAAACAGTATATAGCCCAGAAGCGAGACTTATTGCTGGATTTAAAGAAGGACTTCAATTGATGTCTGTAGGTGATAAAGCAACATTGTTTATACCTTACCACTTAGGATATGGAGCGCAAGGCTACCCTGGCGCAATACCTCCTAAGGCAGATCTTGTATTTGAAATTGAACTTGTAGAGATTGTAAAGTAATACAAAGAATACAGCACATAAAAAAAGCTAGCCATCTCACGATGGCTAGCTTTTTTTTATCTAATAATTTGAAAAAGAGACTAAGAATTAAGCCACTGGTATATCCTTTAAGATCTCAATAACAAAATCCCAGTACTTCTGAGCACTTGAGATACTTGCTCTCTCATCTGGAGAGTGCGCTCCTTTTATAGTAGGCCCAAAGGATATCATATCCATCTCAGGATAGTTTTGACCTAAAATACCACACTCTAATCCTGCGTGACAAGCAGCTACGTGTGGAGCTTCATTATTTATTTCTTTATACTTTGCTTCAAGAACTTTCAAAATGGCACTATCCATATTTGGCGCCCATCCTGGATAATCTCCAGAAAGCGCTACACCAAAACCTGCAAGCTCAAAAGTAGCTGTAAGTGTATTTGCAAGATCATCTTTAGAGCTATCTACAGATGAGCGAGTAAGACATCCTATTTTTATACTTCCATCTTTTACTATAACTCTCGCTATGTTATTTGATGTCTCTACTAGGTCTGCTATATCTGGACTCATTCTGTACACACCATTATGTGCCGCGTAGATAGCTTTAAGGAACTGTGCTTGTGACTCAAGACTCATCACATTATCATCGAGATCTATTTGCTTGATAGAAAGCTCTAGCTCTTTTTCTAGTGAAGCATATTCACCGTGTATTGCTGCCGCCATATCTGTAAAATCTGCTTCAAAAGCAGCTTTCTGATTTTCGTCTACAGCTATGATAGCCACACTCTCTCTTGGTATTGCGTTACGTAAACTACCGCCATCTAGACTAGATATACGTATTTCAAAATTTTCCGCGGCATTGTATAAGAGACGGTTCATCATCTTATTTGCGTTACCTAGGCCTTTTATTATATCCATCCCAGAGTGGCCTCCATTAAGACCTGCCACTTTTACTTCATAACCTACAAGGCCGTCATCCAGTCCCTCTTCTGTATAGGTACGTGTAGCCGTGATGTCTACACCACCTGCACAACCTACACCTATCTCATCATCTTCTTCTGTATCAAGGTTAAGTAAGATATCGCCTTTAAGAATTCCTCCTTTAAGACCCATTGCTCCTGTCATCCCAGTCTCTTCATCTATTGTAAAAAGCGCCTCAATAGCGGGGTGCTCTATGGTAGTACTTTCAAGCACAGCCATTATGGTCGCCACTCCAAGACCATTATCTGCTCCTAATGTAGTGCCTTTCGCACGTACCCAGTCACCATCTACATACATCTCAATACCTTGATTGTCAAAATCAAACTCGGTGTCATTATTTTTTTGATGCACCATATCAAGGTGAGACTGCATCACAATCATCTTTTTATCTTCGTGACCTGCAGTGGCTGGTTTTCTTATAATCACATTCCCTACTTCATCCTCTATCGTTTCTAGACCTAGTTTAGTACCAAAATCTTTCATAAACGCAATCACACGTTCCTCCTTTTTAGAAGGTCGTGGTACAGCATTAAGATCGGCAAATTTATTCCAGAGTGCTTTTGGCTCGAGATTTCTTATTTCTTGATTATCCATTGTGTTCAAATTTTTCACAAAGATAATAGCTTGAAATAAGCTAGACCTATGATTGCTCCCTAAAAACTAAGGAAAGAAGAATGTATAAGATAATAATAAGAGGAACTCCTAAAAATTGAAAGAACACCAGTAATAATACACTTGCAAGTAAGAATAAGTAGCGCACTTTATTTTGGCCAAAAGACCAGTTTTTAAACTTCAACGCAAATAATGGAAGTTCTGCATTGAGCATAAAACAACTTAATGCGGTAAGTAATATAAGGACATATGGGTTTTCTAATAACGCTTTCGCGAAAGCGTACTCTTCAAACATTAATATAAGCGGCAAGCTTAGTATAAATAAGGTATTTGCAGGCGTAGGAAGTCCTATAAAAGAATTAGTCTGGCGATCATCTACATTAAATTTTGCTAGCCTATATGCCGAAGCCATCGTTATTGCAAAACCTATATACCCTAAGTGAAAGTGCTGCTCTTCAAGTGCTGCTCCCCAAGGGATACCGCTAGCATCTTCTAGTAGTTGATACATTACCACACCAGGCACTACACCACTAGTCACCATATCTGCCAGTGAGTCTAGTTGCAATCCTACCTCACTAGAGGCATTGAGAATACGCGCAAAAAATCCGTCAAAAAAATCAAAGAAAATCCCAAGAGCTACAAATATTGCAGCAAGTTCAAGCCTGTCATTTACAGCAAATACGACTGCGACACAACCGCTTAAAAGGTTGCCCATTGTGATGGCATTAGGTACGTAACTCTTTATAGACATTTTATAATTTTCGGTAAAAATAGGGAAGATATCTATAGTAATGTGACTACAGGCAATATCTAGACGGTTTTATTGTTTACAATGTGTACTAAAAGTGAGATATTTGTCTCACAAATCCTGCTATTGAAAAAATCGCTTACCATACTATCTATACTTATTACAATGACTGCTGCTTCTCAAGCAGTGCGATCTTACTCAAATGAGTTTTTAAATATTGGTGTAGACGCTGCCGCTCTTGGTATGAGTAATGCTGTGGTGGCAAGTACAAGTGATGTAAATGCGGGCTACTGGAATCCTGCAGGGCTAGTGAATCTAGAAGATAATCAGATCTCATTAATGCACGCCTCCTATTTTGCAAATATTGCAAATTATGATTACATCGCTTTTGCAAAACCTCTTGATGATAAAAGTGCCGTAGGTATTTCTGTAATACGTTTTGGAGTTGATGATATTTTAAATACTACCCAACTTATAGACGATCAAGGAAACATAGATTATAATCGTATAAGCTTATTTTCTACCGCAGACTATGCCTTTACGGTCTCTTATGCACGCGCGCTGCCACTAGATGGTTTAAATCTAGGGGTGAATGCAAAGGTGGTACGTCGTGTGATAGGCGACTTTGCAAATAGTTGGGGTTTTGGTCTTGATGTAGGACTACAATTTAAGAGAGGCGACTGGGATTTTGGACTTATGGCGCGTGACATCACCACTACCGTAAATGCTTGGAGCATAGATGAAGAGCAGTTTGCTACCATAAGCGATGCCGTAGAAGGGCAAAATCAAGAACTTCCAGAAAAGACAGAAATCACCATCCCAAAACTTCAAATAGGTATGGGAAGACAGTGGATTTTCCATTATGACTACTCCTTAAGAGCAGAACTAGATATGAATTTTAGATTTACTCAAACTAATGATATCATCTCTAGCTCGTCTGTAAGTGCTACTCCTGCCCTAGGCCTTGAATTTGGTTATGCAGAGCTGGTGTATGTGCGAGCAGGTGTAGGTAATTTTCAAGAACTCACAGCACTTGATAATACTACAACGGTGGGCTTCCAGCCTAACATTGGTGTAGGTTTTAAGTACAAAGGCATTCACGTAGATTATGCACTCACAGACATAGGTGATCAGAGCGCTGCTATATATTCTAACGTATTTTCTGTAAAACTAGATTGGGAACTTTTTAGATAGTCTCTTTCTTTCTACTAGGGCGTGCCCCTATTCTTTCATCATTTCATTCTTCAAGTATAGAGACCGGGCTATACGTTCATACGCTTCGTGATGCTGCGCTATCGCTCCACAACACTGCAGGGTAACCACTACTATCCCTCACGCAAGAAATTAATCGCTGCTAACTCTCATTGCACATTGCCAAAACTGTGTTACAACAATCAGACTACTCCTCAACTAGATTATAATTTACACCTCATATCATAACTAAAAAAGCTCTCAGTATTAGATACTGAGAGCTTTTAATAATTGGTTTTATGTATTTCTTATCGCTTCAATGTAAAGTGACCATTAACCGTTCTCTGTGTCCCTTCCTCATCTACTTCTGTAAACTCTACTCGGAACCAATAATCACTTGACGGCATAGGCTGTCCATTAAAAGTACCGTCCCATCCAGCGCCCACTGGGCTGATTTGCTTTAAGAGTTTACCGTATCTATCAAAGATGAAAATCTTTGCGTTTAAGTTTGGTGCTACTCCTAGCCCTATAATATTCCACGTATCATGGAAGCCATCTGCATTAGGGGTAAAGAATCTTGGGTAATCTATAATATCTATTTCTACCTCTGACACACTACAATTACCATTTGCAAGTTTTCCAAAAATAGTATGTGTCCCTGGTCTTACGTTTGTTAAGATTGTACTGTTGAAAAAAGGCCCATCATCTACGGCAAATACATATTCTGAGTCGGGATTTGCGCCAGTTATATTACTTATCTCTACCGTATATAAACCACCTGTGTTAAAAGAAGACTCTACAACAGTTGCTTCAAAAACAGGAGCACTTTCTGCAATATAAACAGCCTCTGCAACATAATCACAGAGAATCCCTCCTCCATATTCTGCAGTAATAGTTAGCTCATAACTTCCAGGAGCATCTACGTTTACGACAGAAACGGACGACACTGGATTTGGATTTCCATCAAGTCGCCACGCATATGTATAATTAGCACCCGGTTGCGGGCTCTCTACAGTTCCATCAATGACAAATGAATCAAGCGATTCTCCTGTTATCTCATCTACACAAAAAGGTCCTCCTTCATCTGTAAGATTGGTGTAAGGCAATGGTTGCGCAAACAACTCAAACTCAATTATGTCATCACTTTGACAAGTGCGAGCTGCATTTACAGAACGGGCAAAAATAGTTTGTGGATTCTCAGTATTTACAAAGGCAGTAGGTGTAGCAATAACATTCACCATATTCTCCGCGTCATCCTCACTCGTGTAGTAGTTTACAGTATTAGCTGCTATGTTACCTGTAATAGTTTCGTTTTGTTGCGTGAGATCAAAAGTCGCCACTTGTATCTGTCCTGGAATACTATTCGCACTATCTGCACATTGCACTAAGTTTAAGGCTCTAAATGCATCTGGACGTGTTCCTACTGTAAAAACGATGCTCGTAAAGTTTAAACATCCCGTCTGTACATTTTCTATACGCACAAATAAATCTTGACCGTCAGTGACTTCGTAAGGCGTGCTGAGCGCATCAGTATTTGCTGCGGCTTGTGGCTCTAGCTCATGATAGGTGATTATAAAATCATTTTTTATTTGTGGTGCAACGAGCAAGCCAACCTTATCTGCAAGGTTGTCAAGATTAACACTTGCCATCGTATCTGTAGTGTCGCGCGCTTCACAAATGGTATATGTAAATGTGTCTTGCTGCGTTAAAACAGGCAGCGCATTTACAATTACTTCAAATGGCACAACCACATAACACAAATTTCCATTGCTATCTATATCACTATTTCCTGGTACGTTGCGCTCCACTCTTGCATATAGCGTTTGAGTTCCCACTACTGTATTAGTAAATGTAGTCACATCTGTAATCGCTTGCGACGTGTCATCTGGATTTGATTCTGCAATAGTAAGATCTGTGTAGACTATTACATCCACTTGTTCTCCGTTTGCTATCTGAGTAATTGCGGGTGTTAAATCAAACACTTCAAAACCATCTGTATTTGAACCAGAACCAGCGTCAATAACGCCGTCTCCATCTGCATCAATATCAGTAATTGTATCACACACTTCTAGAGCATCTGGGGTAGTATTAGGGTTTGGTAATTCTAAAAACGTGATCACCGCTTCATCGGCTCCATCATCACCATCAACATTGGTTATTGTTACTTGATACTCACCTGTAGTTGTAACGTCAAGCGTTGCTGTTGTCACTTGATTTCCTGAACCATCTAGAACAGGCATAAATCCTGCACCAGTATCTACAGTCCATAAGTAGCTTACTGCATCTGCACTGGTAGCATCTAAGGTCACTGTGGTTCCCTCACAAACATCTTGGTCTCTTCCTATAGAAGCACTAACGATTGAGCAATCTGTAGCTCCACTTCCAGCACTTGCAGGGTCGCTTATTTGTTCTATAAAAATCTCAGCTGCTACGTTTGAGAAATTAGTGACCATAAACACATAAAAATCTCCTTCTTGAGCTCCAGTAATAGTTGGGAACTCTACAGCTGCTGAAGAAAAACTACAACTCTCAATATTTTCTGCAGTTAATTGATCAAAAACATCGATATCAGAAAATGGTCCCCAGATAATATAGTCTACATCAAGACCAGTCCCTGTAGGTGTACCATCATCATCAATAGCTGTGTTTTGAGTAATTTGAAAATCTATATCTCCATCTTGTCCTATTTGCAAGAAATACCACGTAGGTGATGGCTGACTTCCTAGACAACCATAATCTGGTCCAGCTTCCGCGACATTACTACAGCTTGAATCTGTACTTCCTGCAAAACAAGCTTCAAAAGGAGTGGAGAATACTGGATCGTTAGTACAAAAAGGAACTGCGTCTTCAAACGTAGATCCACCAGCGGCACTCTGCGCAAAAAGCGAGGTATTTATAAAAGAAAAAGCTATTAGAATTAAAGCTACACGTAGGATTCTCATTATAGTATTATTTAAGGAGTGAAAAATACCGTTTTTTTGCTAAAATCCTGTTAACGAAGACCCGTTTTCTTAAGTGAATTTACAATAAAAACACCATCTAGTAATAGCAATATAAGGTCACTATGAAGGTTAAACTATACCAAGCACGCCTCGCAAAGAGTTACCACTTCCATAGCCTCCTTTACGTCATGAACTCTCAATATATGTGCTCCTTTATTGATCGCGATTGTATTTAATACCGTGGTCCCATTAAGTGCCTTATCTGGTGATGTCTCGAGGGTCTTATAAATCATAGATTTACGAGAAACACCTGCTAGTATAGGTAAGTCTAACTGTTTAAAAATTGCCAACTTATTAAGCAACTCAAAACTATGATTCGCTGTTTTTGCAAATCCAAATCCTGGATCTACTATGAGATCATTTATTTTATGAGACCTTGCGACAGCCACTCGCTCGCTAAAGTAATGCAGCACCTCTTTTGTTATATTCTCATAGACCGCAAGTTCCTTCATAGTCTGAGGAGTACCTCGCATATGCATCATTATATAAGGAACACCCAACTCCCCTACTGTAGACATCATTTCTGGATCTAACTGCCCTGCACTTATATCATTAATCATAGCTGCTCCTGCTGCTATTGCTTTTCTTGCTACGCTTGCGCGAAAGGTATCTACAGAGATTATAATCTCTGGAAACAAAGTCACCAGTTGTTCTATCACTGGTATCAATCTCAACTCCTCCTCCTCTACCGAAATATCTACAGCTCCTGGTCGCGAACTGTAAGCTCCTACGTCAATAAATGTTGCGCCATCATCAAGCATTGTTCTTACTTGGTCAATAGCAGCTTCCATATTTTTATACCTACCACCATCATAAAAACTATCTGGAGTGAGGTTTAGTATTCCCATCACCTTAGGCTTGGAGAGATCTATTAGCGTTCCTTTACAGTTTATTTTCATAGATGATTATTTATAAATCTTTGGCTCTTATTCTGTGATAGTTTGACTTCTTTAGTAACTACTTTTAATCACAAACTACCTCTACTCCATAGCCCCGATTGTAGTGAAAATCCCACAGCTGGCTGGTGCAACCGCCGCGAGGAATTGCAACAGAAAGCGGGATACTGCTTCAAAAATACACCATAAACGCTGTGCTTCAAAAGGATAATAGCTAGCATTACTTTCTAAGCAAGAACTCATTTCTTATATTGAAGATTTTAACCGAAATTTACCAAAAATCAAACAACATAGCATGCCTGACACTTCTGCCCAATATGATGCGGTAATCACACAATGTAGAGACCTTTTTATTAAAAAAATGAAAGACTATGGGAGTGCATGGCGCATTTTGAGACTTCCTTCTCTCACGGATCAAATTTTTATAAAAGCACAACGCATACGCGGTTTACAGCAAAACGCGGTGCAAAAGGTAGATGAAGGGCAGCAATCTGAATTTATAGGTATCATTAATTACTGCGCCATGGCGCTAGTAAATCTTGAGCGCGGCGTGGTAGAGCAACCAGACATGGAGCTTGAAGAGGCTACACATGCTTATGATGAGAAAATAAAACTCACAAAACAGTTAATGATGGATAAAAATCACGACTATGGTGAGGCATGGCGTGATATGCGAGTGAGCAGTCTTACAGATTTGATTCTCCAGAAATTGTTGCGTGTGAAGCAAATAGAAGATAATAAAGGAAAAACCCTCGTTTCTGAAGGTATTGATGCAAACTATCAAGACATGATTAATTATGCTGTTTTTGCAATGATTCACTTAGGTGATGCATAAGAATTAGTATTTATGAATAAAAGTTACGCTTTCGCAAAAACGTGACTAATACACCTCCAGTACTACTGGATTATATATGAAACTACTTACACACATAGCTCGCTTTATTGTAGGAGCACTTTTCATCTTTAGCGGATTTATAAAGCTTAACGACCCTCTAGGGTTTTCTTATAAGCTTCAAGAATATTTTAGCGCAGAGGTGTTAGGTCTTGAATTCTTATCACCCTACGCGCTGCTTATTGCCATCATACTTGTGGTGGTTGAAGTGCTATTAGGAATTGCTTTGCTGGTAGGGTATCGTAAAAAAATCACCTTGTGGCTACTGTTTGCAATGATTGCATTTTTTACATTTCTCACCTTCTACTCCGCTTATTTTAATAAGGTGACAGATTGCGGATGTTTTGGTGATGCTATTCCGTTAGTGCCATGGGAGTCTTTTGCAAAAGATGTGATTTTGCTAGTGCTTATCCTTTTCTTGATGTTTAATCAGAAATATATCCTGCCTATTTTTGGAAAACTCATCAACACCTCTATTGTCTTTGTATCATTTTTAGCATGTATGTTCTTTGGTATGCACGTACTCGAGCACCTACCATGGTTAGATTTTAGAGCTTACAAAGTAGGCTCAAACATAGCCGAAGGAATGAGAATTCCAAAAGGCGCACCAGAAGCTACGTTTGAGTACCAATGGAAATTTAATATTGACGGTAAAGAAGAAGTAATTACCACAGAAGGTGGCTACCCGCAAGTAGATGGAGAGTTTATCTCATACGAGGTCGTACAAACAGCCGAAGGTTATGAACCACCTGTACACGATTTTACAATAGAACGCGGAGAAGAAAATTATACTACAGAATTTCTAGAGAAAGAAAATCTCGTTGTAATTGTTGCTTATAACCTGACTAATACGGAGAGAGAAGGCTATTATAATATTAGAACCATTACAGAAGATGCTATTAGAAAAGGATATAACGTCATAGGTCTAAGCTCCTCGTCACAAGATGTAACAGATGAGTTTGTACAAGATTTTAAACTTCCTTTTAAGTTTTACTTTACAGATGAAACGGTTTTAAAAACTATTGTACGTGCAAATCCTGGAATTGTTAGTCTTCATAAAGGAACTATCTTACAAAAGCTTCACTATAATGACGCCCAAGACTTGCGCTTACAAACTCTAGAAAACAGTAAGCCTAACCTTGATTTCACCCTCAAACATGAGCTAGATAGTATAGCCATTCTCGATCAAAAGTACAGACGGATGATGTACTTGCAAGACGGAGAAGAAAAGAATGCCGAAGCTAAAAAGCTAGGCGTAGCTCCAGAGGAATTTCAAAATTTTATCTGGAAGCAACAGGAATTACTGGACAGTATTAATCTTGAGCGTATTGAATATACCCTAAAAACGAAAGGATATCCAGGCAAAAGCATCGTGGGAGAACCGACAAATACTGCTGCATGGTATGTAATCCAGCATAATCCTGATAAAATACCAATGTACATAGATACCATCAAAAAAGCTGGAAAAGATGGCGAACTGCCATACAGACTTGTTGCAATGATGGAAGACCGCTTACTTATGAGTAATGGCAAACCTCAAATTTATGGTACTCAAGGAGCAACATACCCAAACATGGCCGATTTTATATGGCCTATAGCAGATCCTCAAGATGTAAATGAAAGACGTGCTGCAGCTGGATTTCCTCAAACTATTGAGCAATATGGTAAAGACCTCTTTGGCCAAGACTTTGAATACAAAGAAATAACTCTTGATGAAGCGCTTGCTGCAAAACAGCAAATGCTCGAAGGTAAGGCGGCATCAAATTGATTAAATACCTATTATATAAATTAGGTTATGCGCTGCTCACGTTGTGGGGAGTAGTAACCGTTATTTTTTTCTTATTTACCGTACTGCCTGGAGATCCAGCGAGTATGATGCTTGACCAAAATGAAAATCCAGAACAACTAGCAAAGGTGCGAGCAAAATATGGTTTTGATAAGCCTATAAGTACGCAATACGCATACTACATTAACGACCTTTCTTTACTTTCTCTACATGCTAATGATGAGCAAAACTATACGTCGCTAGCTTCTGGCAAGTACAGCGCAACTCCATTATTTGAGATTGGAAATAGGACGCTAGCAATAAAATATCCATACCTCAGAGAGAGTTTTCAGAAGACAGGTAAACCCGTCACAGAGGTTATTGCCGAGACGTTACCTAACACTATTGTTCTTGCCGTAAGCGCTATTGTGATTGCCATATGTATTGGTGTTTTTTTAGGTATTATTTCTGCGCAAATGCGGGACACATGGGTTGACAAAACCATACAGGTTGTAAGTACACTAGGAATGAGTGTTCCTAGTTTTTTTAGCGCTATTCTTTTTGCTTGGCTCTTTGGCTATGCGCTTCATAAATATACCAATCTCAATATGACAGGTAGCTTGTATGAGATGGATGATTTTGGGGAGCATGTGCACATCCAGTGGAAGAACTTGGTTTTACCAGCACTAGTTTTAGGTATACGACCGCTTGCCGTTGTAATTCAATTAATGCGCAACTCGCTTCTTGAAGTTTACAATCAAGAATACATAAGAACTGCCAAAGCTAAAGGTCTCACCACCTACCAGATTATAAAAAATCACGCACTTAAAAATGCATTAAATCCTGTAGTCACTGCAGTGTCTGGATGGTTTGCTTCTATGCTTGCAGGTGCAGTTTTTGTAGAATATATTTTTGGGTGGAATGGTTTAGGTAAGGAAATAGTAGATGCACTCAACACACTGGATTTACCTATTATCATGGGTGCCGTACTTATTATCGCTACGCTATTTGTAATCATAAATATTCTTGTAGATTTCGTCTACGGCTGGCTAGATCCAAAAATTAGGCTACGCTAGGTTACATAGTTCTTACGAAAACGTAATCGTGAAAACTGGGTTAAATCAAGAGTAAACCTCTCTTACTCTTAGTATATTTGGTTTTGAGGAACTCGCTTTCGCGAAAGCGAAACACAACAAAGTAAAACACCTACGCCTTTTTAAAACCACATGTAATGCTACATTTTTGGTTTTCATCATTGAGGCTTCTGAAATTAACTACTAACGAGATCTCTTTGTATGAAGAGATCAAAAAGAACTATAATGAGAAAAAATATCGTCGCTGGAAACTGGAAAATGAATAATGACCTAGGTGCCACAGCAACCTTAATCACAGCACTTAAACAAAAGAAAAATGAAGGAAATGCGGAGGTTATTATCGCCCCTACATTTGTAAATCTTTACAGTGCTTTTGATAGTCTTTCTGACTCAAACATCACTGTTGCTGCGCAAAACATGCATCAAGCAGAAAGTGGAGCTTTTACGGGAGAGATTTCGGCGGGTATGCTTAAAGGAATTGGTATAGACACTGTGATTTTAGGACATAGTGAACGCCGTGCTTATTTTCACGAAAGTGATGAGCTACTTGCTCAAAAAGTAGATAGCGCTCTTAAAAACGATATGAGAATTATATTCTGTTTTGGTGAGGAACTAGAAGACCGTAAAACAGGAAAAGAAGAAGATGTGGTGGGTAGCCAACTCAAAAATGCATTATTTCACTTAGATGCTAGCGCGTGGTCAAATATTGTTCTTGCATACGAGCCAGTGTGGGCAATAGGTACTGGAGAAACGGCATCACCAGAGCAAGCACAAGACATGCACGCCTTTATAAGAAAAACTGTAGCCGAAAAGTATAACAATGACGTCGCAGAAAACGTATCCATCCTTTATGGAGGATCTGTAAAACCTGCTAATGCAAAAGAAATTTTTAGTAAGCCAGACGTTGATGGTGGTCTCATAGGTGGTGCTGCCCTTAAAGCAGATGACTTTTTTGATATTGTAAATGCGTTTGCATAGTCTCAAATAATTTAAGAATTGATAATGCGCCTCCAGAGATGGAAGCGCATTTTTATTTTATATCAATTGGTATTAGTACATTAGAGCTTAATCTTTTATCACATGAAATTCTTTTTTACATCGCTAGTCCTACTCCTCATCATCTGTAGTTGCACCTCACAACAAGCAGTTACCACAAGCACTCAAGAAGATGGCACACTCGTACTTCTCAAAAATGCACAAGAAGCCAAGTCCATATATATCGCAACTAATGGGAATATGGGCATAGGTAAAAAAGAGCCAAAAGTTAAGCTTGAGGTAAATGGCCAGGTACATGCAAGGTCAGTAAAGGTGGATATAAAAGAATGGGCAGATACGGTATTTGAAGATAGGTATAATTTATCACGCTTACGCGAAATTGAAACCTACATCCAGAAAAATGGGCACTTACCCGAAATTCCGTCTGCTACAGAAGTTGAACAAAATGGTATTGAACTAGGCGCAATGAATGCACTACTTCTAAAAAAAATCGAGGAGCTTACCTTGCACCTCATTGAGAAAGAAAAACAAATTGACCAACTAATCGAAGACGTACACGTTCTCAAAGAAACTATCGCTCCTTCTGACACCAAGAATAATGGCTAAACTCATTATCTTATCTCTCCTACTCTATTCTTGCCTGCTTCAAGCGCAAGAAGACCGCTTTTACATACGTAGTACATCTGAAAACGTAGAGATTCCTGTAATTACAAAGGACTCTATTGTAACCTACTTAGGTAATGATACAAGACTCAAAAAAATGTTTATTGAGCACAAGGTTAAAGTATTTAGAAAAGAATTCAAGTACGCGCAGCGAGATAAACTCAAACGCACATACTTTGTTCTTGCAGAGAGTAAAACGTTTCAAGAAGAGTTAATGAATCTAGCGCCAGATCTATTTGAGTTTGCAGAGAGTATCTCAAATGAATCGCTACAAATTTATGAACCTAATGATTACGGCGTTACAAGTACCACTGGCAAAAACCTAGGCGCACAAGCAGTTTTAGACTATTATGATTTCCTTGGTGTACCACAAGCTTGGTACTACACCACAGGTTCTCCGGAAGTAATTATTGGAATATCTGATGGCTATATAGACCCAGAAGATCCTGAGTTTTCAGGCAAAACTACCATGTTCAAAAAAAGCAGCCTATCCAAAGGTCATGGATACACAATCGCTGCAATAGCTGCAGCTCGTGGTGATAATGGATATGGCGCGGCAGGAATTTGCTATTACTGCAACATATACACAACGACCTATGGTAACTTTAAAGAGTTGGGCCAACTACTAGAACTATCAAGAGCAGGCGCAAAAGTGATTAATTGCAGCTGGGGATCACGCACCTATTATGAGACTGCGCAGGAAGCCATTAATGAAATGCGCGACCTTGGTACCGTGATTGTTTCTGTACCACATAATGCGGCATATAGTGTTACAAACGGAGAACAACTAAGATATCCAGGTGCTTATGAGCATGTGATATCTGTAGGAAGTGTGCAGCATAAAAATGACGAAATTTCAGATGGACTTCTCATTGAAGAGAAGAACGGAAAATACTATGCAGAGAAGCAGCAATATCACTTATCGCGTACAGGTGGTTTTAAAAATAATGATCCACAAAATGAATATACGCTATACCTCAGTTCTACAAATAATCTAGATAGCTCTGTGGATATTGTCGCACCGGGAAATGATATTTTTCAATACTATAATTATAAAGAGAATGGTGAAATATTTCATAATCCGTTCCAGGCGACATCTCCTGCCGCACCACTTGTCACTGGAACTATAGGACTTATGTTTTCACTTAACCCATCACTCTCAGTAGATGAAGTGAACAGCATTATAAAATTAAGCGCCACTAATATTGATCACATAAAAGCAAACGCTCCACTCAAAGGATTATGGGGTGCAGGATCATTACACACAGGCAGAGCTGTAAAGATGACTCATGACATGCTACAGTCTGATACGTATATGATGATTGAAAATCAGCGATTTGCTCGGTGGGATTTTAAAATTAATGCCGCGCATAAAATCATGATTAAGAATCAGCAATTTATAGAGGACACTACAGTAGATTTTACTGCAAAAGATAAGATTCTCATCAATGCAGAAACCGTACTTTTGCCTGGAGACAACGGATCTATAATACTTACTATTGATCCTAATGCATCTTATAACTTAGAAACTATAAAAGAATGACACCCATTTATTTAGGATATACCTTTACTATTGAGCCACGTGACCCTGCTACAGAAATTATCATTGCAGAGCTAGGCTACGCTGGTTTTGAAAGCTTTACAGAAACTACAAGTGGTGTGATTGCATATATCCAGAAAGAAGAAGCGTTTCCTAGTGGTGAAGTTGATTTTGCCGCACTTCTTACAGATATCCAGATTCTCAAATCTGATGAGTTTAACATCACCTACACTGCCGAAGAAATTGAGCAAGTAAACTGGAATGAAGAATGGGAGAAAAACTTTGAACCTATTGAGGTAGACGGAAAATGTGCCGTACGCGCACCTTTTCACGAGAAAACTGATGTTGAGTTTGACATTGTGATTGAGCCAAAAATGTCATTTGGAACTGGTCACCATGAGACTACACACATGATGATTAAGCATTTACTCAAACTCGATGTCGCTGGTAAAAAAACACTTGACATGGGCTGTGGTACTGGAGTACTAGCTATCCTAGCCGAAATGAGAGGTGCACAACCTATAGACGCGATAGACATTGATAATTGGTGTTACCTTAATACTATTGAAAATGTAGAACGCAACAACTGTAAGCATATAACCGCTTACGAAGGCGAGGCCTCTTTGCTATCTGATAAAAATTTCGAATTCATTATCGCAAACATAAACCGTAACATTCTTTTACAAGATATCGGCGTGTATGCGCGTTGTCTTTCTGAGGATGGAGTACTCTTATTAAGTGGGTTCTACACAGAAGACATTCCGTTAATTTCAGAAAAGTGCAATGAGCACGGCCTCTACTTTGTAAGTAATTATGAGCGTAATAATTGGGTTGCTTGCAAGTTTGAAAAAAGAGGATAATTTCAAATTATTGATGATAAATAATTGTTAGAATTATGCTTTCGCGAAAGCGTAATCTCTAAAATTTGTAAATTTGCATCATAAATCTCAACGCTATGAGTAATCAAGAAAAATATCAAGAAGACGTAGATGTACTAACAGAAGAAACTCCATCACACGAGATTATTCTGTATAATGATGAAGTAAATACTTTTGACCACGTTATAAATACGCTTATTTATGCATGTGACCATGAGGAGAATCAAGCACATCAATGTGCGTTACTAGTACATTACAAAGGAAAATGCTCTGTAAAGTCTGGTGAGTATAAAGATCTAGAGCCTCGTTGCTCAAAACTTTTACAAGCAGGACTGAGTGCAGAAATTGTATAAAATCAATACTTATAATTAATCACAATAACTATTGCGCTCTCGTGGCGCATTTGTTATTTTTGCGAGGCAAATTAAGCATCTTAAACGAAGATTATGAATCTACACGAATATCAAGGAAAAGAGATATTAAATAGTTTTGGCGTACGTATCCAGCGTGGTTATGTAGCACAGACTCCGGATGAGGCTGTTGCAGCTGCCGAAAGACTTACTGAGGAAACTGGTACTGGATGGCACGTTATTAAAGCGCAAGTTCACGCAGGTGGTCGTGGTAAAGGTGGTGGTGTAAAGCTAGCAAAGAGCCTAGATGAAGTAAGATCTATTGCAGATCAGATCATCGGGATGGATCTTGTTACTCCACAAACAAGTGCAGAAGGTAAAAGAGTTCACCAAGTGCTAGTTGCAGAAGATGTATACTACCCAGGTGACAGCGAGCCAGAAGAATATTATATGTCTGTACTACTTAACCGTGGTACTGGTCGCAATATGATTATGTATTCTACAGAAGGTGGAATGGATATTGAAACAGTAGCAGAGGAAACTCCTCACCTTATCTTTCATGAAGAAATTGATCCTGCAACAGGATTACTTCCTTTCCAAGCACGTAAAATTGCATTTAACTTAGGATTAAGTGGTGCTGCTTTTAAAGACATGACAAAATTTGTTGCTGCTCTTTATAAAGCATACACAGATTCTGATAGTTCACTTTTTGAGATCAACCCTGTTCTTAAAACAAGTGACGATAAGATTATGGCAGTAGATGCAAAGGTATCACTAGATGATAACGCATTATACCGTCGTAAAGATTATGCAGCAATGCGTGACAAGCGTGAAGAAAACCAAGTAGAGGTTGAGGCTGGTGAGAAAGGACTTAACTATGTAGACCTAGACGGTAATGTAGGGTGTATGGTAAACGGTGCTGGACTTGCAATGGCAACTATGGACCTTATCAAGCAATCTGGTGGTGAGCCTGCAAACTTCCTTGATGTAGGAGGTACTGCAGATGCTGAGCGTGTAGAAGCTGCTTTCCAATTAATACTTAAGGATCCTGCTGTAAAGGCAATCTTAGTAAACATTTTTGGAGGTATCGTACGTTGTGACCGTGTGGCACAAGGTATTATTGATGCATACAAAAACATGGGAACTATCAACGTGCCTATCATTGTACGTTTACAAGGAACTAACGCAGATATCGCAAAGAAATTAATAGATGATTCTGGACTTGACGTTCAATCTGCTATTGAGTTTAAAGAAGCTGCAGATAAAGTACAGGCTGTACTAGCTTAATACTTTTTAATACATAGATGTTACTCGTAGCATCCTTCAAATCCCACTTTATAGAAAGTGGGATTTTTTTGTTTTATAAATGTCATTAGATGACATAATCTATTGCTAGACAACTATAAAATAGGTCATTTTCTTAACATTGACTACTCCATACTTTCTTTAAGGATTCTAAAGCTATTATAATAGAATATCACTCCATATTTCACGTAATGCTTACTGTTGTTATCAATACATTATGAAGTTGATAATCACGCTTTCGCGAAAGCGTTACCAGAACAAATCCAATACGTTAACAACTCACAACCAGCATTAAAGAACAGTTAAGCTTGACTAACTCTCATAGAAAAGCGACAAATAAGTCGTCTATTTGCACTGTAATAATTCATTAAAAACCTCGTAAACATCGAGACAAAAAAGAAAATTATGAAAACATTAAATGTATTATTTGTAGCCGCTTTACTTACTGTAAACACAGCCTTTGCAACTGGAACAGAGCCAACATCTGACAACAAAGAAAAGACAGTAACTGAGCAAGTAGCAGTTCTTCTTAACAAGCCAGAATTTGAAGTTACTAAGGAGCTTATTGCTCAAGTAACATTAATGGTAAATAAGAAGCAAGAAGTTGTTGTTTTAAGTGTAGACACTAATGATGAGTTTGTAGCAGATTTTATTAAAGCTCGTCTTAATTATGAAAAGTTAAGCACAAAAACAGTAGGAGAGCAATTTACATTACCAGTACGCATCGTCCCAGGAGCTTAAGGAGCTTCACCTAGTTTGTAAAGCTGAGCGTTGCTCGGCTTTTTTTATGCCCAATATTGATTGTGAGATTTTTATACCTCCACTATCTTTACAAGGTATGAAAAACCTGATTCTCTTAGCTTTTCTGTGCTTCTCTACGCTGGGATTTACACAGAATACATTCATTAGCCTATCTGATGAGGCATCTATCAATCTGATCACCATAGGCCCTGGGGCTGTACTTAACGATGCTTTTGGACACAATGCAATTCACGTACGTGATTATAAAAAAGGGTTAGATATCGTATTTAACTACGGCAAGTTTAACTTTAAAACTCCTAACTTCTATCTGAAGTTTACAAGAGGAAAATTATTGTATGAAGTAGGGGTAGATAAGTATGAAGATTTTGAATATAGTTATAAGCTCCAGCAACGATGGATTGAGTCTCAAGAACTAGAGCTCACTCAAGGTCAAAAACAAGATGTCTTTGAATTTTTGGTGAATAATGCTAAAGAAGAAAACAAATATTACAAATATGATTTCTTCTACGATAATTGCTCGACAAGACCATTTGAAATCATTAAAAATGAAGCTAATGTGACAATGAGCTATGATCACCAAGAAGCTGGCATGACACACCGCGATCTCATACATGAATACGTATCGTGGAATACTTGGGGAAGTATGGGGATTGATATCGCACTGGGGTCTGTAATTGATAGAACTGCCACTCCAGAAGAGTACTTGTTTTTACCACATGAGCTTATGTATGCTTTTCAAGAAGCTACGATAAATACACCTTCAGGAACACTACCACTCGTAAAAGAAGCCAAAACGGTATTTTCACCTCAAGTAAAACATAGTTATAGTGCTAATTTTTTACTAAGTCCATTGTTTATACTTGGACTTCTAGCAGGGTTTATCATTTACAAAACCTACAAAGATCATAAGAATGAAAATCCGCTAGGATGTCTAGACACGAGTATTTTACTAATCACAGGTCTTGTAGGAGTTGTCGTTTTTTCATTATGGTTTGGCACAGATCACAATGCCACGGCGTGGAATTATAATCTACTATGGGCCTTCCCATTTCATATACTAGCGGCATTTGCTGTAAAAAGAGTACAGCCGCCACAATGGGTGTATCCTTATATGAAATTGGCTGTGATTATGATGTCGCTGCTTTTCTTTCACTGGATTATAGGAGTCCAGCGATTTGCGCTATCTCTTTTGCCGCTCCTTTTAGCAATTATGATACGCTATGTATTTATGCTTAGAAGAATTAAAGTTACAAGAACAAATGGTAACGAGGACTAGTATTACTGTCCTCTAAAATTGACTATAGTACTAATGGTTTTAAGGACTATACTTAAATCCATAAAGAGGTTACGGTGCTTGATATAATATAAGTCATACTGTAGCTTTTCTAGAGAACCTTCTTCAGAGCTTGCATAACCACCCATTACTTGCGCCCACCCGGTAAGTCCTGGCTTTATAATATGGCGTGTCTCATAAAAAGGTATCTCCTGAGAAAGTTCCTTTACAAATACGGGGCGTTCCGGTCGTGGACCTATCACACTCATCTCCCCTAGAAACACATTAATAAACTGCGGGATTTCATCTATTCTACTCTTTCTTAAAAATTTTCCGAATGATGTAATACGCGAATCATTCTTAGTAGACCATGCAGCACCATCTTTTTCTGCATTAACAATCATGGTGCGCAGCTTTATAATCTTGAATGTATTACCACCTTTACCTATGCGTATTTGCGAGTAAAATAAAGGCCCACGATTACCGATTAGGTTACCGAAAAACACTAGCGGTAGCAAGAGGATAAAAAATAAAATCCCCAAGACAGACATAACCACATCAAAAATGCGATGAGTAAGTCTATAAAATTTGTTTTGATTGCTACGACTAAATGGAAAATAACGGTAAAAATCTTTATCTACATACTCAACAGGAACACGTTGCGTGATGTCTTCATAAACCTGCATATACTCCCGTATGGGGAAACCAACTTTCAAAAGCGATATGAGCTGATTATAGAGCTCAAGGGAAACACCGTCTTCATAAGTACTCGCAACAATAATCTCTGAAATTCCATTTTCTGAGATAGTATTACTAAGGTTTTTGATAGGAAATCTTTTTGCCTCTGTTGAAATCACATCTGCAATAGACATAGGCTCTGTGTTGATATAACCCGCTATCTTATAATTAGGATCGGCTCCTTCTAAGTTTTTAATAATCTTATGAATATTAAAAGAATCCCCTACAACTATTGCTTTCTTATAAAATCTTGGTGCCGAAATAATAGACACGTATAACCACCTCCACAAAGAAATACCTATAATCATTGCCAAGAAGAAGTACACTATCTGTAGTCTATTTTCTGGAAGAATGGGAGTATAAAAGGGAGTTAGCAAGTAGAATAACACAGTAACTGCAACGGTAAGAATCACATTCTTAAGCATGGTCTGAAACTTTACTGTCTTCGGTAAGAAATAAAGTTCAAATACCGTCCCAAAGATGGACAGATACCCCACTAGAACAATGATTGCTATTGCATTTTCCTTACTAATTATTACATAATCAAAATCTAAGAATAATTCTGTGAGATAGAGTGCCCCCAGAACAGATAAGATATCAAATATGCGCAGTAAGACTTTACGCTCTGACACATCAAAATGGATACTAGGTAAGAGGGACATTCGAGGTTGGTTGAGTACCGTAAATATATCACAAATTTAGCAGAGCACTTTATGCCATTGCTCTTTTACTACATTCCAATCAAAGGATTCTACTTTTTGACGAGCATTCAATACTATTTCCTTTGTGCTTATTGTGTTCTCAAGCAACCTACTTATCTTTTCTGAAAAAGCAGAAACATTCTCTGGAGTGGATAATAGCCCATCTACGGTGTCATGAATAAGATATGGCATTCCACCTACATTTGTAGAAACTACAGGTAACCCCAGTGCCATTGCCTCTATCACACTCACTGGAGTATTATCAAAGTTTGTGGTACTTATAAAAACATCATGATTTTGCGCTAGAGATGTCCAAGCTTCTTTAGAAAGACTTCCTGTAAATTTCACAGGTAAATGATGATTTGTCACATAATCTTCACACCGCGCTAGACTTCCATCCTTATCTGGCCCAACCATAGTTAGAGTAGCTTCAGGATACTTTTGAAGTATTTTCTCAAGTACTTGAATGGCCATGAGCGGATTATAAATTTCGGCAAATGAGCGTACCCATAATAATTTGGGTTTAAATACTGCTCGCTCCTTAAATGGATAGTTATCTAATTCAATGGTGTTAGGGATGTGTTGGATATTTGAGAAACCCGCTTTCGCGAAAGCGTTATATAAATACCCACTAGGAGCCACGTTTACCGCTGCTTTGCAAAAGAGTTGCTCACATGTCTTTTTGTTCTTAATGAGGCGTTCTGGCAAATTACCTCCGTGTAAAATAGGGATATAAGGAATACTGAATGCTCTACATAAACGAGCAATGACCACCGCATACCAAAAATTGGCAGTGCTATATGTATCTATGAGAACAGTGTCTATACTCTTGCGAGAACGCAATAATGCACGCATCATATCAAGCATGCGTAGTGACTTATTTTGTTTTGTTGACGTTACCTCAACATCATAGCCTTCCTGCCTCAGTAATAAACTAAGCGTCTCAATAGTGGTAACCGTCTTCCCTTTATTGGATAGCGCGTTACCTACGTATAGGAGTCTTTTTCTTTTCATGAACAACGTTTAAAAGGGCAAGAGCATATATAAAAGCTGGCGCAGCAATACGCATTGATGAGTGATTTATGGTCATAAACCAAAACCCTAGAGCCGCAAAAAATAGATAGTTCCTTCTATTCTTAGCTCGATATACAAGTGGATAAATAATAAGAATTCCTAGTATAATTAATCCTAAACTACCATGTTCTGATAATAATCTACTGACTTCGTTATGAGAAGCAGCTCCAATACCTGTTTCTTCTGCTCTTAATTCTTTTGCTTTACCAGCCCCAACTCCAATGACAGGATTATTGTAAAAGGCATTTAACTCCGTCTCAAAAATCTCTGCCCTACCCGTAGTAATATCACTTTTAATCCGGCCGGCGGCATCTCTATTGGTATAGCGTTTATTAATAAGTCCATTGGTTTGGAAAGAGCTATAAGCACTAACAGCAACAAGCACGCCTCCTAATAAAATCAAGTAGGTCATCATTCTTCTACGAGCGACACCTTTTGAGCCTGCAAAATAAATAACTAAGAAGGCTACGCTGCAACCAATACCTGTAATTACTCCTCCTCTTGAAAATGTAATAATCCCTTTATAAAGTAAAAAGCCCGTAAGCGCTAGATGAATAAATAAGAAAACTTTATCCTTACTATAGACCACAAGCTGGACAAGTGACAGAAACATTCCTAAACCTAACACTGTAGACACTTGATTAGGTCCAAAACCACCTGTAGCAGCATAATTTGCTCCTGTGCCACTTAAAGCCTCTCTTAAGTCTGGAGTTCCTAAAGTGATGTAAATAGACATCCCCACAATAGGTAATAAAATCCATCTAGTCAAGGTAGAAAGTTGTTTATACGTTAATTTTCTATCAATGCAGTATAATGCCGCGAGACCTAAACATACTGGACCACTGAGATTAAAGAAAATTGCGTTTCTAACATTTGTACCTAGGTTTAGATTCATAGAGGCTACTAATATACTTGGAAGTAGCAAGAAAATATACAACCAATATATTCCCGATTTCCGACTAGTACCACTTAAGAAAAGTCCTATTAACATAAAAGCTATTACCGAATACTTACCTGCTTCATAGATAGGAACAGATTGACTCATCCTAAAGAAAACCTCTGCACCAGTCATATATCCCGCTGCCATGAGTGCTTCATTATTTTTATTTCCAGCTCTAAATATTTGAACTAAAAAATAGAGAATACTACCTGCAAAATACACGAGCGCAAGAGACCGCACGAGATACACTAATACGCCTATGATGATATGAATCACCATAAAGGTTAAGTACGTAGATTGTTTTGATATATTCACAGCTCTAAGATATCAATCCTTTATAGATAGGCAACATCTTGCCCGTAAAAGCCTTCTTACTATAGTTTTTCAGTATGCTTTCGCGAAAGCGTAGCCCCATCTGATCTCTTTCTTTTTTATCACAATGAAACAATTTTACTAGCTCCTTGCTCAGTTCTTCTCTTACATTATTAATAACTATACCGTCATTCCCTACCACCGCAGCACATTGTCCAACATTTGTAACAATTACAGGTAAACTACTATTTCCATATTCTAACAACGAAACAGGCAATCCCTCTGAAATAGAAGCAAGTACACCTATAGTGCTCTGTTCTAAAATATGCGCTATATCATTACAACTATCGTAGAGATATACCTTATCTGTAAGCTCATGCTCTCTAATAACGGTGATTATTTGGTCATAACAATCATCTTCAAAAGACTTCCCTACAAGATGTAATGTCCACTCTGGAAAACTGTCTTGTGTTTTTGAAAAAGCTTTAATGAGCTCTATATGATTTTTTTGTGGTCGTAAGTTTGCTAAGCAAATAACACGCTTCCCTTCTTCTCCTTTGAGCGTAGTAACGTTGAGTGCATCTCCAGAAAGTGATGCAAAGTTCTGTAAAAAATAAGTTTGCTTGATACCTAATACTTCCCTAGACCATGTCCTAAGCTTCTCATTAACCGCTATTGTCACATCAATATATCTAGCAAGCAATTTAAGCATTTTGCGTTCTCTATATTCAAGCGCATCACTCATCCCATAATGATCATGCCAGACAATCTTCAAGTTAGGATTATTAATTTTGGCCAGTACCGCTAGCATTAGTGATGTGGAGTGCGCGTGGATGATAGTAATCTGCTCTTTCTTGACCCATTTTAAAAATCGGCGAAAAGCGACTAGATCTAGCTTCCTTTTCTTTCCAAGCATTAAAAAACTTACTTGAGAAGATAATTCTCTTTCTAAGCTACCTCCTCGTCGGGTTGCACACAGATAAGAGGTTATTCCCTCTTCACTAATTGCATTAGCAATATTTACAGCCATCCGCTCTGCCCCACCAGCATCCAATGTATCTATAAGTTGGAGCACTTTCATTGCAATAGCTTTTTGATTTCTTGAGCAAAGGTATCCATTGTGTATTGTCTGGACCACTCTGCGGCCTCTTTACTCATTTGTACAAGAGCTTCTTTGTTAGTTAGCTGTTTTCTTAAATATTCAGCATCTATATGTTCTGGATCATGTATAAGTATCCCTCTCTTATCGTTTCCAATCATCCAAGGCACACATGATACACTCGAGACTATTGGCACTGCACCCCAAAACATTGCCTCTGCGACAACCTTAGGCCATCCTTCACTTTTAGATAATAATATGAGAAGATCTGCATTTTTATAAGCTTCTTTTACTACATGCCCAGGTTGGTTTCCTCGTATGACGATTTGATCTAAAATCCCATTTTCTTTTCGATACCACTTGATGTCTTCTACCACTGGTCCATCACCGTACATCTCAAGGGTAATATCTAATCCAGAGCTACGTAAAAATTTTATAAGCTGTACAGTTTCTAAAGGTCTTTTATTTGCTCCCATAGTGCCCACATACATGGCTTTCAGAGGTTGCTTAAAATTTCGATCTATGATGGGCTCCTTGTCATTGTTGTAATAACTTGCCGTAAAAAAGGGTTTAATATTTTTAGTTTGGCTCTTCCATTTGCCATAAACCAGCACTTGCATATTCTTAGTCAATACGGTATTAGAAAGTATCCACTTCTGCATATTATAAGCTAGGGGTTGCTTAGATTCAGGATCCCAATTCCCAGCATACTTAGCCGTTTTACGCTTTCGCGGAAGCGTAATTTGAATCAAACATGCAAGTAGAGCAAGATTACCTGGACATCTTAGATGAATATGATCTGCCTTGCGCATAGCATTCCATAGCACTATGGCTTGATATGGAATGGTAAGAAACGAGATTAATGCCGAAATAAGTGTGTGAAATTCTAACCTGCGCAGGGCTATCTGCTTAAAATCTTGAATTTCAAATGGCAACCCAAGTAAAGGGCCTCTTATTTTATTGGGACAAATGAAGGTAGTATGATCTACTTGTGACATCCATAGGTTCATTTCTTTCACATAAGGAGCATAGGCTACTTTTTGTCCATTTTGGGTAATGAGATGCGCGTCTGTAATTACAAGTAGCTTCACTAATTATTGTTTAGCTTGTTAATTAATATCTTAATATGAGAAGGCATACTCTTTAAGCTATATGTATTCTCAAAAGTTCGAATAGCGCCTTTAGAATATATTTTCCAGTGAGCTATCACTTTATCAAATGCTTCTAGCAAACTATTTTGATTAGAATGCTCAAAGAATTCGCCATTAATACCCGGTTCAAGAATATCTAAACTCCCGCTTGTTTTTGTGCATATGACAGGTGTGCCTTCTCGCAGTGCTTCAATAGTAACCATTCCAAAGGCCTCCTCATGGCTTGCTGATATATGTGCTACGCTATTTGTATAAACACTACCTATCTGGTCATTAGATTTATTTCCAGAGAATATAACGTTATTTTTAATTTCTAACCTTGCCACCTCTTTCTCAAGATATTTACTCTCATTACCATTACCCACGATATTCAGTGTGATTTCTGGATATTTAGCAAGTAACACTTTAAACTGTGATAAGAGCTCAAAATGTCCCTTTGATTTTGCTAACCGCCCTACTATAGATAACGTATTACTTCGTTCCTTTAGCGTTTGTAAAGATAGTTGTGTCTCAGGTATCAAAAAGGTATGTACAAATACTTTACTACCTTTTACATTAAAACGCTTTATAACATCATTTCTTGTTCCTTGGGAGTTTGCAATCAGATGAGTATTTAATCGATAAACGATTCGTTTTCTTATATCTAGCAAGTTGCTTTTGAAGCTTGCTTTTTTTCCACTGTCTATGCGTATCTGCCCACCTAGTGTATGTACAAAATTCCATCTATGTGGAACACCCTTGAAATAACTCGCTACTGAAACAATGTTAGTGGATCCGAAATTAGATAAACACATCAGTGGCTTAAACTCTCTTAGCAATTGTACAAAGAAGGTGAAATCCTTCCATTTTGTAGGTCTATGATTTGGCCATTTCCTAAAAAACAAGTTTACCTCATCTTTAGGAAGCGTACTTGGATTATTATCTATTACCACAACCACTCGATATCCTTCTTTAACAAAGGCCTTTGCTAGATGATGAAAATAACTCGTAATTGTACCAAAAGGCAAGGATGTCGCTATTATGATTGTTTCTTTATTGTCTTGCACAGCCCTTTATTTAGGTTTATTAATAAAAAGGCTTAGTAAGCCAACTGTGCGCCCTAAGTATTCGGTAAACGCTTCTTTTCTTTCTGAATTAGTAATTACGTTTATTAAACGTATTTTAGAAAGTAAAGTACTAATCATGTACCATTTAATAACATTCTTAAATCCAGGATTAGGATGCATCACCCTCCATACATACCAGCCATTACGTGTTACCATTTTACCATACTGAAATCGATTAGGTCTGCCTGAAGCTGCATGATAGTGCCCTAAATTTGCGCCTGTGTGGACATACAACTTCCCTAATTTTGAAATTCTAAATGTATAGTCGGCATCCTCATAAAGACCATATCCTTCAAAATACTCTGAAAATTTATTTGTTTGTAATACACTAAGCAGAAAACTTGAGACTCCACCCATTAACTGCTTTACTTCGTAAATTTTTCCGGAAGGAGGTAAAAATCCTGTAGATCGACCGTGACCAAATTTAGGCAAAACTCCAGGAACCGTATCCGCATCTAAGCCTAAACGCCTTCTAAGTTTAAAACGAGCACCTTCCGTTCTTCTATAACCATCATAATAAAAATGGTTTATATCGCTAGGGTTTTCATTATTAACTTGTTCCCAAATCACCTCATTATCTATATGCCCACCTACGCCCAAAGCTTCAGGATATTTTTTATAAACATCGAGAATTCGTTCAAAATAGGTATCTCTTAATATCGTATCATCATCTAGAAAGCACACAATATCCATAGATGGGTCTACACGATTTATTCCGTAATTCCGTTGTTTTGTGAGTCCTCTTGAGGCTTCAGGCACCTTGTGATATATGAGATTTTCTATTTCGCTTTCGCGAAAGCGAGCACCCGTCTCATCATCTGTACTTCCATCGATTATTAATATTTCGTCGGGATACATAGTCTGCTCTACCACTGATGCTAGCAAGGTAGCAAGTGGCTCAGGACGCATGTACGTACAAATGATTAGAGAAAATTTCAATTTAAAGTATTGATTTAAGATGATTATATAGGCTGCAAAAAAAACGATCTCGTACTAGAAAGTTTTGGTACAAATTACGATTAGATTCTTGTAACTTGATAAAAGAATCCTGATTGTATTTTTTATGAAAAGTGTCCAAAGCCTTTAAAAGGTTTTCGTCATCATGCACGATACACGCATGTTCATGCCAATTAATTACATGTTCCAGTGGCAATTGACAATCTGTGTCTATTAACACAGGAATACGACCAGACGCCAGAGATTCATAAAACCTTACAGAAAAATTACCTGCACCGCGTAAACAAAATGTGTAGGGCGACTTACTCATGTTCATGTAAAATTCATCTGTTGTGCGTGCCCTCTCTTGTTCCGTTTTTACGCCCGCTCTATATTTAGAACGGTAAATAAAATCTGTTTCTATAGACTCAGATTGCTCTAATTGTTTCAGATATTTAAATCGCTCTCTCGCCGCATTAAATAACACTTGCTTATCTGATTGATCTCTATTACAAAATCTATACAAATTAGCTTTTAATGTAGCTGTTGTGGCTCTTAGTACTTCTTTTAAACTCGCTGTGGCAAATCCAGTAAAAGAAATTTGAGGTCTCGCTGCATATGCTATAGCTTCATGGTTCATTCCTTTTCTTTGCAAAGGATCATCTATAAATGCGGGAATAATTATGGTATGCGTATCGTTAGATTTTTTAAAGCCAGCATTTCGCCATACAATGATAGTATCGTCATTAAAAGTTTTACCATAGTCTCCACCTGTATAAACCATTAATTTTTTATCATTTTTTTTGGCTAAATTATACAAGGCCTTGTAGTGTGATTGATACCCTTTATTTTGAATGCTATTGTAATTAATAGGAAATAGAAATACATCTGCTATTTCTGGATTTGTTACTAGCGAGTAGTGCGACGTTACATCCTGATGCGTTTTTTCAAAATAATGCAAGTCAAAAATGAGCGGATGTACCTCTCCTCTATTTTCAGGTATAACAAGTGAGCTGTCTGTGTATAATTTGATCATATGCAGAAAACTAGGTGTTCCTTTCATTTTTATAAGTTACTAACCCTCTCTTTTCCTTCTTATATAGTATCCATTCAAGATATAACCTGAAGGCTCTCAGTAATTTTACTAGTTTCTTGTTGTATTTTTTTGAAACATCTACCCTACCTTTCTCTAACATCATTACAGAATTACTTTCTAATATTCCTTTTGCATAAAAGACATTTGTAATAGCAATCTTTACTGAAGATCTAGATAAGCGGACTCCATATTCTGACTCTCCATATCCACCAGAAGTATTGTTTAAATAATAACCATAAGTATCATAAAAAGAACGTTTTACAATATAGGGATGATCACTATATCTATAATAATTCTGAAAAAAATTCGAAAATGAGAATCTGGGAATTAGAGAGACGTCATCATCAATTTTATATAGTTTATTAAAACGGAAATATGCCGTGAGTCTTACCATGTCGGCAGTTCCATTATCAATATTGCTTAGTAAGCTAGGCAATATATCTTTAAAGCCAGCTGTGATTAAAAAGTCTTCTTGACAATATATTACATAACTACCCTTACATGCCTTAAGACCTCGATTTATATTTGAAGCTAATCCTTCGTTTATGGATGTTTCTACCAATGTGTCTATAGGATACGCTCTTATCGTATTTAAAACTTCTTGACTACTTGCATCATCACTCACGACAATCTCGTAGTCATCTAGTTCAAGTAAACGCATGGCCTCAAGACATTTAAGCAAGTCTTTAGGCCTATTGTAATGCGTTATTAAAAAACTTATGATTTTAGGCCTATTTGCCATTTCTTAATTTTTACTTGTTTTGGCAGACACTCTGTTTTTAATTAGTTTCATGCAAAACACTTGCACTATTAAAAACAAGATTAAACTTATTTATTCAATTCTAATAATTTTGAAGCCCATAACTCGCTTTGCTCCCAAGCTTTTCTAAATCTCATAAAATGCTTAAAAGGATTCTTAGTTCTGAAGAAGCCAAAACTTTTAAAAAATTGGATTATTTTATAACCTTGAAGTTGTTTTTTAGTAAAATTCTTTTTTCTAAAATACATGATTTGCGGAGAAGGTTTAGGCTGGACATTCTCATTATGCCAAGGAAATACGTGAGGCTTTCTAAAACCTCCCACAGGAGCCTTGAGATGCAGTATTTGTATTTGGGGAGCATATATAATGTCTTCCCCTAGATTACGTATTTGCATTCCATAATCCATATCCTCTCCATAACCATGCTCCAAAGCCATATCAAAAGAACACTTACTAAAAATATCTCTATGCACTAATGAACAGCCAGAGCCAAAAGATTCCCATTGTTTGTAAGTTAATTGCAACTCCTTTTCTCCCTTTTGCAAACAAGCAAAAGTGATACATTTCGCTTTTGTAGTATTTATAAATTGTACTGCTCGAGCTATAAAATCACTCTCAATACTAACATCATCATCAAAAAACAATAACCACGGAGCTGTACTTAAAAGAACACCCCGATTTCTTGAACGGCAAGCCCCAGTTATCTGGGTAAACTCATGTATTATATTAAAATTCCAATCATTCTCTAAAATTTCAGACAATTGAGACTGAGCGCTTTCATCCCCGTCTTGCTCAATTATAATAACGTTAACTGGTGTTAATTTTTGGCTATTCAGATCTTTTAAAACGTCATGCAAATAACTCGGTCTACCGATCGTCGGAATCACAACATCATAAGCTATCAATTCATACTCAGAACTTGAGTGACTTTTTTGAAGTGAGGCTATATCTAATTGTGGATGCCTTTGTTTATAAAATTGCGCTTTCGCGAAAGCGTACAGAGGAAATCGCTTTTCATAGAAAATATGATTAATTAATAATAAAAAAGTCCATCTTTTTTTATAATGCTCTGCGACAAAACGATATACATCTGTAATATGCAATTTCTCTAAAATAGGTGCAACGGGAGCTTGATAACTTAAAACTCCTGGTCCTCTAGTAAGTTTACTTACTGAATTTATCCAATATAGCAAACCACAATCTTGTGTTACTTGACCTTGAACTTGATTGATCAATGAAGAATGTATATAAACAAGTCTAGTCCCTTTTGCCCACGTTGGATAATAAACAGTAGTGTTTATACTTAGAAAAGGCCTGTCCTCGACATATTGTAAATCTTCATTAAATGTATTAGAATTAGAAACAAGCAATGCCTCAGAATAATATGTATTTATAACTTCCTCAAACTCGGCTGTATCACACCCCTTTCTATGAATTATGATTCCATCCTCAGGATGCATATTTGCTATGCTGTACAATCCTGTTACCACCTCCTCTCCACAACAAAGGCTGCTAGTGATTTTAGCGTTATCGTATTCAACAAAAATCATGAAGCAATTACGTTTTTATAGTACGCAATATTCTTGTGTACTAATTTACTTATATCGAATTTTTGAGCGACAGACTGTCTCGCGTTTAGGCTAATCTTTTGTGTTAAATGAGCATCTTGAAATAACGTTTGTATCGTATTTACAAAAGCCTCTACATCATCTGGATGATGCATAAATCCATCTTTGCCGTGCTCAATAAGATCTTGTGCCCATCCTATATCTGTATTTACAACTGCCTTTTGTAGCGCCATGGATTCTATGGTAACCATGCCCAGTGTTTCTGCTAAAGATGGAAACACACAAACATGTGCTTTTTCTATTTCATTTTTAACTTGACTATAAGGTATTTTACCTAGGTATGTAATTGCTTTTTTGGAAGCTGGAGACATTAATTCTTGCATAAGTTCCCATGTAGAATCTTTACCCGTCTTCACATCATTACTATCCGCCCCTATAAAATAGAGCGTTGCATCAGGATGATTAACTATAATTTTATTAAACATCTCTACCAATTGAAATACTCCTTTTTTTCTAATAAGAGTACCTATATTTAAAAGTCGCTTAGAAGAAAAATCATCAGGATTGTCATTATTAAATTGAGCTAATTCAAGACCATAGTGTATTACTTTCAGTTTTGATAATGGCAAATTAAAAAGCCTCATGCTCTCTTCTCCTGCGAAAGTGGTTGGTGCTATAAAACCAATTGCTTTTTTGACTGCTTGTTTTTCAAAATAAGCATTTTTCTTCTTCTGTAAGCGTCCCTCAATATGACAGAAATAGGTGTCACTTCCGTGAAAACGTATCACTAACGGTTTCTTAAGCTTCATAAACGCCGTGATTCCTGTCCAATCAGGAGCTTCTATGATGTCTATATTATCTGAGTACTTGTTTAGATAGCGACTTATATGTTTTCGGTATAGAAAAAAGCCTCCATAGCCATATCTCTTTTGTTTAATGATATGAAATGTCACTCCACCTTCGCTAAAAACTTCATCTATTTTTTGACCATAAACAAAGAGGCTTACTTGATGTCCTTCAGCAACGATAGCCGTTACAAGATTTTTTATGCTTGTTCCCATTCCACCAGAATTACCTAGCTTAAGGTGAGGGTACTCGGGTGTTAAATAGGCTATATGCATTTACTCTAAGATTTGATGTATACCTTCCCAAATACGTTCACTTGCCTTCTCTGGCTGTTCTGGTTTATTTACAATCCCAAACCAATTTTTTGTAACAGGCACAGGATTAAGACTACCATTAAGTAAGCCTTTAATTCCATCGTAAATTTCTTCTTTATTCATTGCCCAAGTAACGCTTGTATTATAATCTGGCATAGATCGGAAATGTACGTATTTATAGTTCTGTCCTATATCACGTATTCCTTTTTTAAGTTGTGGCTGCTCATAATTGGGGTAAATAGTAGGCTTATCGTGCGCCACAAAGTCAAACACCATACTTGAGCATATATTTACCACAAGCTCACAGTGATGACAAGTATTTACTAATAAAGCAAAATCTTCTTTAGTAGGCATTACCTGATTCCATTGACTCCCCATAGGTTTCCACAAAGGATCTATAGGTGTTATGACATCACTATAGTTAGCCAAAACCTCATCATATCTACCAGAAAAGTCAATAGGCACTTTTCTATATACAATAGCTACATCTTCGCCTTCTTCTCTCAACTTGCGCACAGCAATTGCCGTGTCTTCTAGATAATATTGATCCAGTGGTGACGTGGTTTGATCATCCCCAGAAAAACAAATATATCGTGTCTCTTCACTAAGGTTATGCTCTAGACAAAATTGCTTTCGCGAAAGCAAAATACTACTATCGTAATGTGGTTCAAATTGTGGTGTACCTGTTACAAATATCTGCTCTTCTCTCGTTTTTGGGTAATACTGTAAGAGCTGCTCCTTCATCAACTCAGACCATACAAAATAGTAATCTGTCTCTATAGTGGTCATTCCCTTAGGTAGGTTGTCCCAACTGTATATCCAGCAAGCAGTTTTGATTCCTAAATCTTTTGCAGCCAGTATAGGTGCAATGGCCTGTGTAGCGCGCTGTGTGGTGCAAAAAACAATATCTGGACGGTGTTCTTCTAGTTGTGCTTTAAGCTCCTGGTAGCGAACAGTAGATCGTTCGGCAGCTTGCATTTGGTTCATTATTCGTTGCCATCCCTTTGGTGTGGCACTAAACGTTTCGTGATACTTTACAAAAGCACTTTTTAAGGCTTTCTTAATACTATTCCACTGCAATGGAAAACGATAGGTAGGATAGACATTATCTTTTTCACGCTTTCGCGAAAGCGCAAGTTCTACCCTTTTTCTTGCGTGACTAAGTGTAGGTGTTTTAGGGTGAATCCTTGTGTTCTCAATCTTCACTTCTTTATAACCTAATTCTTTTTCTAACGAAAATATGGTGTTATTCCAGTAAGTGATGTCAAAGCCTTGGGCCTCTCCTACTTCTTTGAACTTAGTAAAAGCAAAGTTGCGTAGGCCTACGCCATCTGGGAAAAGAATGAAAACTTTATTTTTTTTAATCATATTTCATATACAGCTACTTACTGTAATAAGGTTTTTTTTGGTTTTATTCTTTTGTCATTTCAACCAAAGGAGAAATCTCATTATCAAGCTCACGTAAAAAGCTCAAAATATATTGTTTACTCTTCTCTGTTTACTCTGATGAGATTTCTCGTCGCTGCGCTCTGTCGAAATGACGAGATCTGCTATACTCACCCAATGAGATTTCATTTTGCTCTAGTCTTTTGTCATTTCGACGAAAGGAGAAATCACATTATCTAGCTCTCGCAAAAAGCTCAAATACTTTTTTACTCTTATCTGCTTACTCTGATGAGATTTCTAGTTTTAATAGTAATCAAAATCAACTATTAGTTCTTTTCAATCTCCATTGTTACTTTTTTTCATTGCCAAAAAAAATAACCAAAAAAGTCTAGGCTCAATTAAGCTTTGCTAAAAATATCCCTCGTTGCGGCGCAAAATAAAGGAGCAATTGTCTTACGTAACATATTGAGTATTTGTAAAATATTAATTTTCATGGTACTCATGCTAGCCCTATTTTACTTAACCCTCCACTCACGTCATTTTTCACACAAAACTTACTTAGGCCATTTGTAAACTGTCATTTCGACCTAAGGAGAAATCGCATTATCTAGCTCAAGTAAAAAGCTCAGATACAATGCTCACTCTTCTCTGCTTACTCTGATGAGATTTCTCGTCGCTATGCTCTGTCGAAATGACGACTCCTAATTTTTGTTAGTTTGCCTTAAACAAAGACTCTTAATTTACCTTAAACCTTTCTATATTTCAACTTATCTCTTTGTACTTGCTCGATAGGCAAAATGTCTGTCGCTTTATAGTCCAATGCTTGATATACCGCCTTTAAATCTCTAGAAAGCTTTCTCATTCCTGCTGGCTCTAGTGATGCACTGTGATCTGTACCTTTCCAAGTACGATCTAGTGTATAGTGGCGTTCTACAATGTTTGCCCCAAGTGTATAAGCAGCAACGTCTACTGCAATACCTAGGTGGTGACCAGAAAAGCCGATGTGCTTTACACGATCGCCATACTTCTCTATGAGCGTTTTAATATCCAGCAAACAAACATCTGGAAATGGTACTGGATATCCAGATGTACAGTTATAAAGTACTAAGTCTTTACCTCTGTTATGTTTTTCAAAAAACTGTACTAGTTCCTCTATCTCATCTCTAGTAGTCATCCCAGTGGAGCAGTGAATCTCCCCTTTGTAATTCTCACATAACCACCCTAGCATTTCGTAATGATTATTACAAGCACTTGGTATTTTTATAAACTCTGGGTGAAGCCCTGCTATTTCCTTTGCACTCGTTGTATCCCAAACCGAAGTTGCATAGGTAATGCCTAACTCTTCACAAAAAGCCTTAAGCTCTGCGTGCTGATTTACATCAAATTCTAAGAATTCTCTATGGGCCCCATACGTATCACCGTAAGAGTTTACAGGGTTCGGATGTGGTGCTTCGTATTGCTCTTTAGTGAGAAGTTCAATATTATGTCGCTTCTGGAATTTTACAGCATCTACGTTACAGAAGATAGCCGCTACTTTAATCATCTCCTTTGCGATTTCCATATCGCCTTTATGGTTTCCGCCTATTTCAGCAATAGTATAAGGCGCTTTGTAATTACTCATATCGGTTATTGTATTTTATAATAAAGTCACAGGCTTCGCGTATTGCTCCTTCTGCGCTATTGTTTTGTAGTATAATATCTGCGTGATTCTTGATAGGCATTGTGGCATTTGCAGGGGTAAGTGACCAACCTGCAGCACAAATATTTGCCATATCATTCACATCATCACCTATATAAGCAATGTTTGAAAAGGAAAGACCTCTATCTGACACAATTCTAGAAAGCAAGCTGTACTTGTCTTTCACTCCTAGATACACATCGTTTATTTTTAATTTCTTCATGCGGCTGGCAACTATTTGAGAATCCTCAGATGTCATCACCATTACCTCAACATTATATTGTCTCAAAATCTCAAGTCCCATTCCATCGCGCATATCAAACTTTTTCATCAGTTCGCCCTCTGCACCATAATAGATACAGCCATCTGTAAACACGCCATCTACATCAAGTATAAGATGTGTAATTCGGTTACTTTGCTTCTTAGTTTTTAAACGAGCGGCTAGCAATTGCTCCACGATCTTCCAGTCGGTCAGCGTGTCTATTTCTGTAAGACTATCCTCTGGCATGTGTACCGTCGCTATTTTACCACTTATTCTGTTTCCGCTTTCGCGAATAGCGTCACGCGTTGTCACATAGCAAGCTCCATTCTCAATAAGTAACCCATGAAAATCTTGCCTACGCGGTCGGTTGAATACATCATAATTTTGAGGTGTTCCATCTGCATTCCAAGTAAATCTATGTGTATTTACCACCGTAAGAGCCGAATCATTATTCGTATCTGACGCTACTGCATCTAGGCACGCATTTATATCTTGAGAAGTTGTAAAAGGTGATGTTGCTTGGAGTAAACACAGTATATCAAAATCTTCTTTTAAACCAGCTACAAACTCCTGCATCCCCATTTCTGTAGAAGCAGTATCTGTAGCACTCTCGTCGCTACGTTTTACGGCTTTAACTTTATCTGTCCAGTGATATTCTTTTTCTACAAAAGCGATGATATCCTCATCATCCGTATAAATATAGATAGTATCAAGACGTGAAGCTATAGCTTCACCTAAGACCCAGCAGAATAGTGGGCGACCGAGAAGTTTCTTTTTGTTTTTACCTGGAATGCCTTTTGAGCCTTTACGCAGGGGTATAAAACCGATGCTTTTCATTGTGGTTGGGTTGTAGTCAAAGCTTTAACACCGCCTTAACTATTTATCCGATAAAAGTATGCATTTTTAGGTTAAAACACTTGTAGTAAACTCTACTTCTCAATTGGTTTTATTCCTGTCTATACTTACTAAGTATCTCCAAGAGTGTATTTCTATCTTGACTCAATTTACGAGCGAATAGTTTTTTACTATTTATGATACTCTCAAAGTCTGTTTCATCTAGAAAAGCTGGGTTTCCACCTCTACCCGTATTCCAATCCATGTACCGCAGGTCATCATGGTTAATAGATTCCTTAAAACTTGAGTTCATAAGCACTGTTTGGAAATACATCTCTTCTGCACAAAATGTAAAATTAAATCGCTTTAAAAATTTAGGATTTTCTTGAGTGTGAGTTATCACATATTGGACAGCTTCTCTAGTGAGAGACCAATATGTATTACCTCCATACAATTGACCCATAGATTTTTTTATAGATCTCTTAAACTTGAGGCGCAATTGTAATCGTTGAGTCAGATATATCCACTTATTACTTTTTTTTGCGTTGAAAAGATCATAAAAATTAAATAACTCTATCCGATCCATTCCTCCATGTGCCCATGCCTTATTAGGCATTGTAAAGGCCGAAAGATGGTTTTGACCATTTTCAAGATATTTTCTAAAATCTTTATTTGATTGTATGGGAAAATCTTGCCCTGTTATCAAATGGAAAAAACCGTTTTCAGCAGATGTAAGCGCTACCTCGCATAATTTTAAATACGCCTTTAAGTGATTAAGCCCACCCCAATTGACTTTATAATCTTGAGAGACATACCTTACATTAGACATTTGTAAAAACTCTTTTTTTAATGCCTCATCAAGATTACTTTTTTTATCAATATGAACATAGATATTAAACTCATCATCAAATTCTTGCGCGAGCCTCTTTAGCTGAGGGAAATCCTTGTAAGCAGTGATTAAAATGGCCTGTTTCATGAAAGATAATTTTATTCTTCTGGATCAGTAAAATTAATAATATACCATCGTGGCGATAAATAAATCAAAGAGACCAATCTGAATCTAAGGAATAGGAGTTTAACGTATTTCTTTTTAAATGAACTAAACGACCAATATTACTGGAGAATGTACCAACGAAGCATTTCGTTAAGCTCAAAATTTCTATTTCTATAAGCAAACGCAATACTTGGCTCTCAATGTTTGACATTGTCTGATTATTAAATGACTTTTGATGATGTCCATTATCACTTGGCTCACAATAAGAAATGTATTCAATATAAGAATTGTAGTTTTCGAGTTCCTCTAGCACCTGAAAGTTATCTGATGCTACAAATAAATCATGCATATCAAAACCTTTTTCGTTCCCTTTTTCTAAATAACATTTAACAATAAAAAGCCCTGCTTCACGTATTAATTTATCTCCTCGTCTAACGTGTATACCGGAAAATCTGTTCCAATTTCTCTTATTAACCTCTTTATGAATAATTTTTTTGGTTTTTGTATTATACTGTAGAAGGTACTTCTCCAAAATGTAAAGAAGATCAAATGAAGATCCATTAAATGCTAACTCAGGTATCTTTATCTTCTGTGATTGTAACTTAGGATTACGTATTTCCTTCCATACTGATGAATCTAATAACTGATAGCTGGGATACAAGTAATAATGAATTTTCTTGTATATCCTTCTTTTTTTTCCACCATCACCAAAAATGTAATTTGGGATCTCTACAATCCCCTTAAATCTTTCACAAAAAGGTTCGAAATAATCTTCAAATCTTCCCGAATTCCAATTAGAATCATAAAGCACCAATTGTTTTTTATTAACCAAACAATAAACGGCTGTTAGCAGTAGATTATTTAACTCAG
This sequence comes from Dokdonia sp. PRO95, assembly GCF_000355805.1. NCBI lineage: Bacteria > Pseudomonadati > Bacteroidota > Flavobacteriia > Flavobacteriales > Flavobacteriaceae > Dokdonia > Dokdonia sp. PRO95. Next base: position 2,134,965 of record NZ_CM001837.1, on the reverse strand, counting down.
ATCCAAGACCACGATCAGTAAGCGGATAGATTAATTTTTCATTGAAACTAGAATTCAACGCTATATAAGCACTCTTAAAACAAAAATCTTTATTCATAGTTATAGTCAATCTCTTACTTTAAGCTATTCGCTTTGGATATATTATTCCTTTAACCTTTTAATGATTCTATTTAAAACTAACTCCCTTTGAGAATTATAAAATGAATCGCTCTTTTGCTTGTAAGTATTATAAACTTCTACACATTTGTTAAACCTTGTAATAAATTGCTCATGTGTAATACTGTTTATAAAATCAAACAATTCTTTAGGATTAGAAAAGTGATTATAATCAATAAATGATTCTTCGGGAAACAACTCATAAATATTATTACCACTGTGGTATATAGGTAAGCAATAATTAGATATACTATCCCAAATTTTTTCAGATATATAATTACTAGCTATAGTATTTTCAAAACAGAGGTTGTAATTATACGTATCCATCAATTTCCGCTTTCTTAGTCCCCAATTGCCTTCCCTACTATCTTCTTTAGATCTATTGTCAGGCCATCCTTTTCCGTATATATCTAAAGACCCAATATCATTTCCGTACAAAGCAATTTGAGTTCTTTTTTTTATTAAATCAACGTCATGGCCATTTATAACTATAGATTCTGTGTTTAGCCCTTTATAATAAGACATTAGAGCAATAACTGAAGTATTAGTTACTTTGTACGTTTTAGGTAAATATTCAATTGAGCTACTAAAATATGTTTTAAATGATGGCTCTGCATTTATAAAAACCTCACTGTTATACACATTCATAATCTGTAATGATGCCAAACCGAAAGCTTCTTTAGAAAGTAATTTTTCAGAAACATCTAATCTTGGTTCATTAGTCCATAATAAATATTTTTTGCTGCGTCTATATTGCCAAAAATATTTTATTAAATGTTTCCTTTGCTGTGCCACTAATACATCAGCATCTTGAATGCTATCTGTTACATAAATATTATTTAGATTCAGATAATTGAGATCAAACTTATTAAAATCTCCAAAAGGAGTATATTTCATATTACCAATGCAGTAAACTTTAGTCATGTGTTAAAACATTTTTTTAAGAGTGCTTTTAAGGCTTTTTTTAAACTTTGAATATCTGGAAAACAACTTATGCTTATAGGTTATAAGTTTATTCTCATATAGCATACACAGAATTTCTTTATCATGTAGAGGTAAATCACCTGATAATAGATAATCAATATACCTCATTTTTGATGATTCATATTTTTCTACATCAATTATCTTTGAAAAGTTGTCAAGCTTTGTAAAGTTCTCTAGCGCCATAAATGTCCTCATACACTTATGACACGACGAACAATTTTGAAATCCATTTTTTTTTGCACTCAATGAATTTGTACATACATCAAGATATTCTTGTGAAATTTTAAGATTAGATATATTTCGAATTCTCTCCAATCTTGTATATTTTTTTAAAGTTGAGGCAGTTTTAAAATATGAAGAATACAACTCTGGTAATATATGGTGATCATAATTACTAGTATCTCCAGGTATTAATGTGCTCTCAGAAAATTTGTAAGCAGAGGCATACCTATATTCGTTAATCAACCCTAATGTGGCAAATGCACAAGAAATATTGAGAAAACTATGCGCACTCTCAAAACGTCCTTCTATAAAACTATGCGCATTTGTTCTTATGATTATAAGTTTTGAGCCAATATTTTGCGCTGCTTTCTTAGCATTCTCAAGTCGAAAATTAAAAATTTCATCAGTACTCTTAGAACTGTATAAACCATGACTTCCCGCGTCAAAAAATGTCACAAATGAAATTGGTTTATTTTCATCCCTAAATTCTTTTATGCTCGCAAGACTATCTACCCCACAAGAGAGACCTGTGGCAACATTCTTATTACTTAAAATATCAATCACATTGGTATTTGTGCTCTCAACCCGAAGTGTATTTTTAAAATTATTTATTTCACATAATTTTGGAAGTATATACTCATTTACTTGTCTAAGCAATATAGAATCAACGTTTCCTTTAACAAATAAATTTTCATTTTTTTCTAACATCAGTGGTAAAACTGCAATCACAAATGCGTCGTACATCAAATCGCTACTATCTTGCGTTTTGATTTGTGAACATTCAAAATAAAGGCGCTTGCCATCAAGTAAACATTCGAGAATATCATATTGATATTGTTTGTGTAATCTTATATTCTCAATAATCATACAAGTAATGTATTATACATATCAATCACTTTTTGTTGGATATTACTACGCTCATAATAATCTCTCAACTCCGCATTATTATCATAGAAGTCACCTATACTCTTATTATCGTTAAGGGCTTCATCAATCACATTTTTAATATGAGACACGTTTAATGGATGTTCGATTAAAAATCCGTTAACACCATGTGTTATAAGTTCCTCTGTAACATTCCCTGGGTTAGACTGTATTGGGATGCATCCGCAGAAAATTGATTCAAAAAGTGTGTTAGGCATACCGTCGCTTAAACTATTGCCTATATAAAATCTTGAATTATCTAGTAATTTAAAAAGTTTATCGCGTGATATATTTTCATAGTACCTTAAACTAGTGCCAGTATCCTTTTGCAATTTTAGATACTCTAAAACCTCAATGGAAGCTCCAAAAATTATAATTTCCAAAGGTTGGCTTTTTGATAAGTCAATCAACGCTTCTAGAACTGGTATTGCTTTACCTATATCATTATGGTATCCCTTTACTATAAAGCTATTTTTGTTTCGTTCTTGATTAAACAACCTCTTATTGAACCCTCCTCCTCCAGGATAAACACCTAAAAATCTTCCTTTAAAACCATTTTCCTTAGCAATTATAAAATCTCTATGACAATCTGTAATAAGATAATCGACCCTTTTCAGAACTAAAGGAACTTCATCTAAGTAGTTAGGCTTATTATCCTTATTATATAAATCACTCCCCCAGCTAGAATAAATCCATGGTATTTTATTGAATTGATTCATTGTTAAAAGAATAGGCAAACAAGAAGTATATAGAGCAAAGCTATGAACAACATCTGGCTTTATGTCTTGTAACGCTTTCGCGAAAGCATCCTCTATAGGGTGATCAAACCTTCGAACTAGAGTCTTATATAATTGAGGAATTTTATTTTTAATAAACGTACGACCTCTTTTCTTCAAAAAGCCTTTCTTCCATCCTGTAATTTGAGTCATCCAGCTCATAGATGGTGCATATCCTTGATCTTTTACATCAAACCAATATACCTCATGGCCGCTATCTCGCAACTGATCTGACCAGCGGCGGAAGTGAATAGAGTTCATGGATACGAATAAAATTTTCATTTTACGAATGATTTTTTTATCGAATAGAGATATTTTTTTATTAGCGCAAAAGAAAAAGATGAACTCAATATTTGAAGCATCAGCAATAGTCCATCTACGTATTTTTTTTCTCTGTTGTATGCCATAACCAACTTTAATCGCTGATAGTCAATACTGCTTTTAAATACTTTTTTATTAGAATTTAAAATATCCATTTTCCTTAGCTCAGCAATAATGTGCATATTTTGTTGGGCAACTAAAATAGGATTTTTCCGCATAGTCGCAGATACACCCACAGAACTTCTATAAACAGCTGTTATTTCATTTAAGTTATAAGCCGAAGTATTGGTGAGTGACATAACAAGCAAATAAGAAGGCCAATCTCCATAAGGAAACTTTTTAAAAAAACAAGGCAATTCTATAAGTCTATAGACATTAAGAAAGACGACTGTGGGCGCTGTTATAATATTATCACAAGATAATATTTCTAAAGAAATAGGATTAAGCATTTTAGTCTTGCCCGCATTTAAAATATTATTTGCAGAGAGCTGCTTACAGCGTGTTCCTACCACACTGTAATTTGTATTTTTTTCTAAAAAATCAACTTGAAGTTGGAGTTTGTTATTATCAATCCAATAATCATCACCATCACATATTGCGACGTACTTACCTTTTAACTCCTTAGCAGTTTCAACAAAATTTGCCATTAAACCCAAATTACCTTTACGTCTTATATATTTTATATTACTGTAAGCCAAAGCAAGATTTTCACATATTTCACTAGTACCATCTGTACTAGCATCGTCACTAATAACAATGTCAAAAGGGAAATTAGTCTTTTGTGTAAGAATACTTTTAATAGTTTGAAGTATATAATCTTCTTGGTTGTAACAAAGTACAAAAACGCTTAACGTAGGTTTTTCCTCTCTAATAGCAGCTATAGAAACTTGTTTTTTGTTCATCTTTATCTATAGTGAAGTTCTAGCGCCACAGTGTTTTCGCCTATAAGCTTAAAATCATAATAGGAGTCTCTAGCCTTGAATACAATCCATTCTAGAACTATGTTATTTACTTCTAAGATGGAAATAAAATTAATGGATTTATTTTTAAGTTTTCTCTTAATCTTTTTGACAATATCCTTTCGCTCTGGGTGTAGACGAACTTTGAAAAAAACTCTATACCCTTTGTAATTATCCATATAATACAAAGCAGAGAGCACTTGATCTCTAGTAGCATAAACATCTATAGAAACCTCGGGCATATTCAAATCATAAGGCTCAGGCACAACGCCTACTTCTCCTAAATGATTTGCTTTAACAGCTATTCCCTTTTTAACCCTGTTCAGATATTGGCCGTTAATAAGCTCTAACGTTTCTGCAAAAGGATACTTACTCTTAACACTTCTATACATTTTAGAATGCCATTGATGTTTAAAGTACAGGGAATCTTTAATAAATTCTACATCATAGCCTCCTCTTTGCAGTCTTAAATGAACGTCTGTATCCTCTCCTCCCCAACCGTGATAAAACTCATCAAATCCACCTATTGATTTGATATGCGCTGTAGGGAAAATTGTTATTCCTGTAGCTTCCACACCTGAGACTCCCTTGATTTCAAACTCATCAAATGATTTATCTTTCTCACTCTCTATTTCAGGCATAAAACCAACAGGGAAATAAATAGTTTTTTCTTGTTTTAGAAGTGATGCTACTTCTTGTGAAAAATTAGGGTGCCATATCATGTCCATGTCTGAAACCATAAAATGAGAAGTCGTACAAGATTTTAATACCATATTGATACACCTTGACTTATTCCAGAGCTGTCCTTGAGTAGCACATAAAAACAAAACTACATTATCAAAAGTCTTTAGTAAGTTACCCAGCGCTATCTGATATGACGGTTCACTTCCATAATCTACAACCACTAATCGGGAAACATGGTCCAGTTGTGATACTATAGAGGCTATACTACGTCTTACCGTCTTTAGATCACGATTACGATTAGGTATTACTATTGTAAGGTTGCTAGACATAGATACGTTGTGTTGTCATTTTCATTGCGTCGTAAGATAATAAAGCTACTTTTTATTTATACTGTAATGCGCGTTTTTCCACAAGATGCCACGACATATATCCCATGATGAGAGAAATCATAATAGAATAGATAATAAAATCACCTATTTCCGGATTAAAGTAGTAGAGCAATATTTGTTGAATAGGAAATCCATAAATATAAATACCATAAGAAGCATCTCCATAAACACTAAATTTTTGAAGTAGTTTAATAGGCACAAAACCTAGACTTAAAATACATATAGGAAAAAGCACGTGCTTTATCTCTTTATAAAACCCCAAATAAATAGCTGAAATTAGCAGCAAACCACTTGATAAAAATACTATCGAATGCTTCCATTTATCAAAATTTACCTGAGCAAGTACGGTACCTGCAACAAAAAAGGCACCTAGATTTAATACGTGAAACCCTAATATCTGAAGCACCTGCCTCTCATAGATATTTCCAAGATTAAAGTTATAGAGGACAATCATCGATACAAAAACTAATATCGATAGGATAAACTGCAACTTCTTGTAAGACTTAAGAAAAAAAAGCACTATTAAAGCCACGTATAATGAAAACTCATATTGAATAGTCCACAAAGACCCGTTTACAGAATGATATGGCATCTCATTAAAGACACCCGTAACTATACCTTGGAAACCATACAGAGATAGATTATTAGGCAAATAAGTAAGGTAAGACACGTTACTCAACAATGGCTCTCTCCCCTCGTATAAAAAAGGAATAACTATTAATGATAGTATTAACACAACCAATAATCCAGGAAATATGCGTAGTATCCTTTTTTTAAAATAATTCTTAATAGTGTCACTCCGCATTAAGCTTTTATAGATAAAATAACCGCTAATGGTAAAAAATCCGCTTAAACCTATTGCCGAAAAACTGACCTGATTATCTGTGAGTATAGTTAGCCATTCCTGATTTTCTTCCATTCCCTTCAAGGCAAAAGAATGTGTGATAAGCACAAAGATGGCTAGCATAAATCTCAGAAAATCAAAGTTATTCTTATGCTTAACCATTAGAATTTTTCTGGTTTATTAAAAGAGAACTTTATCGTGTATAGAAAGCGTTTAAACGCATACCACAAATCTAAAACAAACCCTCTCTTAAGTCTCCAGCTTGTCGCTAAAAGCCCTTTAAATGCAGAAAAAGCACTAACCTCTTCATGCCACAATTGATAGTTGCCAATTATATCATTTTTAAATCTAAAAAATTCTTGAGCCTTTGTTCGTTTAATTTCGTAGCTAAATATCGCTGGAACGAAGTCGATTTTGTAACCAGCTTCAAGAACCCTCTTAGACCATTCTTTATCTTCAAAAGTGGAGACATTATCATTAAAGGGATGTTTTTGCCATACCGCTTTCGCGAAAGCGGAACCAGAAAAAATTAAACCAGATTTATTAGGATCATCCTGTGCGCTTACATTGTTGATATAATTGCGGTAATCATTAGGACTATGCAGGCAGCGTAAGCCTGCAAGGTTATTATTGCTTTGAAATTTATCTTTTATGAGCTTAAAAAAATCATGACTCACAGGATATGAATGAGCACTAAAAAGAACCACTACATCATGAGTTGCTTTTTGAGCAGCAAAGTTTGCACTACCTCCATAACTAAACTCTCTAATAGTCTCAAAGCGTGCATTATATATGGCAGCTACTTTCTCGCTACCATCTGTAGATAGGTTATCTACAACTACTATTTCATCTATATCATCATTATAGCGTTCTCTTAGGTTTTTAAGTAAAAACGCTAAAGCTACCTCTTGATTTTTATTACGTATTACAACAGAAATCATATAATTCACTTTTTAGATCTACGTAGCCCTTTTATTAGTCTAAAAGGTTTTGTGATAACTTTCCCTATTTTATATTCTAAGGATGTTTTCAAATTGTCTTCACTCAATCTGTGTTTTTTTATTAAGTAAAATAAATAATCCATCGTAGTGTCAAATTTATCTATATAAATCTCTCGATGTTTTTTGTAAACATATTTTGACACATCTTCTGCGTGGTGGGCTAAGGTATTTGTTAACATAGAAACCTTAGCCTTTCGATAATAGAAAAGTGATCTCTCTATTACTTTGAATTCCCCACCATCTTTCAAAATCGATATCCAGAATTCCCAATCTTCAAAACCTTTACGCATTGACTCATCGTAACCTCCTACTCTTTCCCAACTTGACTTCTTATATACTGATGAAGGCATTAAAATATTTTCAAATAATAGAGAATGATAGTCTTTTCCGCAAGGTTTGTGCTCGTAGAAGGTGTCTTTAATATGATCACTAAAAAACATTCTATAACAGGATACTACTTCAAGATGTATGTTCTGTTCGAAATAAGGTATAATTGTATTAAGATAATCTTCATGTAAAATATCGTCAGAATCTAGCGGCAGTATAAATGTACCTTTTGCCATAGCGATACCTGAGTTTCTAGCTGCTGGGAGACCTCCATTTTTCTTGTAGATATAATGAAACCTACTATCTCTAGTGCTCCATTGTTGAGCTACTTCTTCGGTATTATCAGGACTTCCATCATTTACAATAATACATTCCCAACTAACAAAGGTTTGATTCACTACCGACTGTAATGTCTGATCTAGAAAGTGGGCTTGTCTGTAGCAAGGAACAATAATGGAAACTTTTGGAATCATATTTAAAATTTATTGAGAAATTTTAACTGAACTAGTAATCGAATTATTCTAGATCTTCTTAGAGAATTTATTATTTGCTGATATATCAACACATTATCTAAATCTTGCATAAATGCCTTGTAGTTTGAAGCTAGTATTTCTTGCTTTTCAGTTTCCATACGTCGTTGGTTATTGGGATTAGAACTAATACCACCTAAATAAAAATTAACGAGCGTTTTATTAAGGTACTTATATGAAACTTGATGTTTACAAATACAGTCAATAAAGAATTTCCAATCTGCAACTATTTTCAAATCCTCATCATAAACTCCAAAATTTTCAAACAAACTTTTTTTCATAAAAGTTGCTTGATGAGGGATATTATCTTTTAAGAAGTAAGCAAACGATAAAGTTTCTGGATATGTTTTCAAATACTTTTTATCTTTTCCTATAACCATCTGATTACAATAGGCAATATCATATGGTTCTATATCATTGATTACATTTTCTAATGATTGTTTTTTATAAAATGAATCCCCACTATTCAAAAAAAGTAAATACTCCCCTTGCGCTTGTATAATCCCTTTATTCATGGCGTTATACACGCCAGTATCTGGCTCACTTACAGAATAGTTAAATCTAGTACTATATTTTTCTATATAAACTTCACTACCATCATCTGAACCACCATCAATAACAATGTGCTCAAAATCTTGATAAGTTTGTTCTTGAACACTTTCCACAGTCTTCTTCAGACCATCAAGGTCGTTATAGTTTATTGTGATTATGGAGATTTTAGCTATGTTATTTTGTAGGTTACTCACTTAGGTTATTATTAATAAAATTCTCTAAATCAAAGAAATACTTTTCAACTTCATTTAATTTTTCTGGTGGAAAATCCCACCAATTTATTTTCAGTAATGCTTCAATTGTATCATCAGAATGTCTGTATCTCACAATACGCATTGGATTACCTACTACGATAGCAAATGGAGGGACATCTTTTGAAACAACTGTACCTGCTCCTATTATTGCACCATGACCAACAGTCACACCATCTAGAATTAAAACATTCATCCCAATAAAGACATCATTACCGATAGTGATTAATTTACTCTCTCTATATTTATTTTCAGTGCTTAACGTTATCCCATTTTGTTTATTTAATGAGTAAAACATAGGGTGAGTTGAAATTCCCATAGTAGGGTGAACACCCCAGCCTGAAATTAAGTTTGGACCAATGGAACAAAATTTACCTACAATAGTATTTTTAAATGTTGCATTTTGAGAAACATATGTATAGCTACCTATTAAAGAATCTATTAAAACAGTTTTAGGTGTTAATTTGACATTATAACCAAGATGACTCCGGATTTTAATAAAGTCAACTGAATCCTCAAATAATTTCTTAAAGGAAGGTATTACACTAATTAAAAAAAGTTTAAACGTTTTTTTAATCTTCGATTTTGAAAGTCTAGTTTGTGAGGCGCTGTTTAAGTTTTGATAAAAACTCCTGATTGCTTTTTCTCCAGAACTATTTTGACTTAACTCAATCTTTTCTACTTCTATTGCTTTAGCTAATTGAGCATGAAAGTAATCATTTTGGTCCCCAGTATGAATTCCAGAATTATCGAATCCAATATTCTGAACAAGTGATTTTGAGGGGAATAAAGTATAACCACCATTTAACAATACAGAGGCATGCCATTTAACAAACCAAGTGTTTAATTTTCCTGTTATATTATCAGCTAATTGCGATCTTAAACGCTCTCCGCCAAACTTTTCAAAAGCTCTCCAAAGCTCATTAGATTCAATTGTTTGCCAAAGATGGATAGCATCATTATTAAAATGGAACCATGCGCGATTCCAAGTAGCCCATCCCCAACATAAAGTCACATTATAAAAAAAAGTTTCTGGTAGTTCTTCACTATGAGGATACATATATCCAGAAATATGCATTATCCGCTCATCATATTTATATAAATCTAGAGCGTTATTCATATACTTCAAAAAACCTTTTGATACTACAATATCATCTTCAAGAACAATTACATTATCATAAAGATTTACAACTGTTGATACGCCATCTCTAATATTTTCTGCAAGTCCATAGTTCCCCTCTCGTTTGATAACTTCGACTTTTTCAAATCTAGACTCTGTATCTGCAATCGCTCTAACCTCATTTATATTCGCTAATAAATTCTCATTACAATTAGCCTTAGGACCATCACAATAGATATAAAGTATACTTTCGGTTGCCTCACTATTTTGAGCCAATGCATCTAATGTCTTCTTCATATGAATAGGACGATTATAGGCAAATAAGACGATAGGTGCATAGGACATAAAAAACTATTGTTTTAAATTTAAGAAAACTGTAATTGTTGAATATCTGCTTCAATTATAACAAAAAATAGCAAGTTTGAAATATTACCACAAACAAATCATATTTTCCGAATCCTCTTATAGTACTTTCTTATCTTACTTCTGAAAGTTCTAGGTGTTAAGAACTTACAAAAATTTAGGAGATAATTATTATTTTTTGAAAGCTGCGTCAAATCCAACATATAAATTCCATCATTATTAGGCGTATATTTTACTGAATTTTGATAATTACCTTTCACAATTTGCGTAACTATTTCAAAAATTTTAATGGGTACCCAACTCAGGTTTAACGTTACAACCCTCACATATTGATCGTCCTTAGTGTTCTTAAAAAAAATTTCTCCTTTATTGTTAAAATAGATTTGTTTCAAACTTCTATTATCAATTTGAAATTTATATTGAACATACCCATCTTCAAAACAAATGCAATCATCAAAAGTTTCTGCATTAATAATTTTATTAAGGCGTGTACTTCTTATTGAATTTTTATCCCTATAAACTGTGTAAGCTCGCATCTCGGTAAAGGCAAAAGTTGGATAATTTATCAAATTGCTTTCTTGTTCCGCAATGTATTGATCATTTAAAAAAAGCGAATTAATAGTCTTCAAATACCCAAAAACTACATTAATTCCTGCAACATAACCGTTTAAACAAGAGCTTCCACATTGCTCAGTACAATCGTATGAATCAAATTTATAGCTATGTGCATTCAAGTTATCCAAAATCATATTATCTGAATCAAAATGCCAAAAATCATTAATACCTTGTTCTTTTAAGAATGAATAAATATAGAACCATCGCTTGAATACAAAATTTGTCCACTTCTTTCTACCGTGATTTCTACCTGCTACGTGTTTATATACTTCATTAAATGTATTTATTTCTTTGGTATTAGCGTAATTATCAAAACACCTATGCTCAACACTGGCTTTAACTGCAATAGATTTATTACTATCATCACCTAACAGAACAATTCTAGTATTAGGATTTGAATATCTTGCCTGATTCAATACATAGCATAAGTAATCGCTGCAACCGTAATGACAAAATATAATAGGAGGAAATTTATTTTTCATTTTTGTGATAACTATACATTTTTTTTTGAGAAATGATAACCATTAAAACCTACTTAAAACTCCTAAATATTGTAATAATTTAATCTTATTTGATTTACGTAAATTCCTAATAATTCGTTCTAGTTGAAATCTATATTTCATATCATCTACAAATACCGAAAATTCTGATTCTAAAACTTCATTTCGTTCAATTTCAATTAGATTCGCATTTTCTGAAATAGAACTGATTCCCCCATGATAAAAATTAGTAAAGATCTTATCGAGGTAAAAATACGTAGCGTTGTATTTACTAATAGCTATTATAAAAAACTTCCAATCAGCAACAATCGAAAGAGAGGTATCATAAAGTCCTATTTTTTTAAAAAGATCAAGCCGAATGAATGTAGACTGATGTGGCGGAACATTTTTATATAAATAACTAAATGTCAATTTATCTGGACATTTCTTTATGTATTGCCCGCTACGAGTCTTTACATTAATATTAGCATACACAAAATCATACTTATTAAGATAAACTGCTGCATCTTGTAAGGCGTCGTCATAAAAAAAATCATCTCCGCTATTTAAAAAAAGAATATATTCTCCATTAGCAGCTTTTATTCCTTTATTCATGGCATCATAAATCCCTTTATCGGGTTCACTTATCCAATAACTGTAATTTTCTTGTGTTTTGTTAATAAGCTCTTTACTTCCATCGTCACTATTACCATCGATAATAATATGTTCAAAATCTTCAAAAGATTGTTTCTGAACACTAGTGATAGTCTTTTCTAACCCTAACACATCATTCATATTAACAGTGACAATACTCAAAATCATACTTCTCCTATTTTTTTGCAATCAAGTTTTCATAAGGATATCTTAATCTCATAACATCTCGAACTAATCCACCATTCTCCAGCCTATACCACTTATACCCTAATTCTTCAATCATCTTGTACACATCTTGAACCATGTAACCTGCATTAAAGGTATTTTGCTCTGTAAATTCAACCATCAAAATTGGTGAAAAATTCTCCAAAAAATTTAACCCTCCTAGCAATGTAAACTTCTCCCAACCCTCAACATCAATTTTGACTAAACGTATATTACTCTTATCTACTCTTTCTAGTTCTTTATCTAATGTACTCACAGAAACTTTGATGGATTGTTGTAATTTATTATCGCTACTAGATGCAAGAGAATTCCAAGCATCATGACCATTATTAGATATAAAGAAATCCATATCGCCTTCCTTATCAGAAAGTGCTAGTTGTCTAGCTTCTATATTCTTAAAATCATTTAGAGAAATGTTTTCGATTAGCCTATTGTAGGTAATTGGTGTAGGTTCAAAACTAATTACCCTCCCAGTAGCTCCAACTTTTGGTGAAGCAAAAAGAGAAAACAACCCAACATTTGCCCCAATATCAATAAAAATATCTCCCTCATTCAAAAGATATTCTAAGTAAGATATCTCTTCTATTTCAAACCCTCTGTACATAGACCGCGATAAAACACTGTCTCTGTATAGGGTTATGTTTACAGAATTATTTAATTCATAGACAAAAGAACTCTGCCCATTAAACAAGTCACTCCATTCTTTGTCCTTTTGTCCAAGAGTAATTGTATGTCTCTTCAAATCAATTTTATAAATATAGTTTTTCAAGACTTTGGCAGTCTTAACAGCTAGCCTGTAGAAAATATTATCGAACATTCTTTGTTATGTAAATCATTTTTTAATCGTCTCCCAATTTAATGAGGGCATTATTAAACCTGGACGATCCTCCATGTAAACTGCATTTATTCCTTCTAAATTTTTAACGTCAATATTTTTACCTAAACCGTCATTATAAATGATCCACCTTTTGTTGTGAACACCAATGGCCAGCTTGATAAAATAAGAGCCCTCCTTAAGTAAGTTTGAGGAGATTACACTTTTACATACAAACTCTCCTTTTTCTAGCTCTTTTATCTCAGTATTCGCATCATCATGATAACTCCTAAATAGTAAACTGTTAGTTTTCACATCGATAAAGTCATACCCCACCCTACAACCTATTAAACTTTTAAACAACTCAAATTTAATCTCAATCGTTATTGGCAGATTTGTATAATACAATCCTTCAGGAGATTCTTTTTGATAAATATTAAATGAATCTAACCTGAATTCATCATCATTCTGGTTTATAATAAAGTTATCTGTAGAATTGCTCGTATTATCATCTGCATTTTCTGTTAAGTACATTTCGATACCATCCTTTGTAGTACCATCAAAACTAATTTCGCCATTTTTAAGTACGATACAACGATCGCACAACTGTTGTATGCTACCCATATTATGGCTCACTATAAGTACTGTTCTCCCACCAGTTTGAGATATATCCTGCATCTTACCTATAGCCTTTTTCTGGAACTCAGCATCTCCTACGGCCAGTACCTCATCTACCACAAGAATATCTGGCTCTAAGAATGCCGCTACCGCAAAGCCTAATCGCACACGCATACCACTTGAATAACGCTTTACAGGAGTATCAATGTACATTTGACAGCCTGAAAAGTCCACAATCTCATCAATCTTAGCAGTAATTTCAATTTTGGTCATTCCCAAAATAGCCCCGTTTAAAAAGATATTTTCTCGTCCCGTTAGTTCTGGATGCATCCCAGTACCTACTTCTAGTAAGCTCGCAATTCTACCTTTAGTCTTTATACTGCCTGTAGTTGGGCTGGTTACTCTGGATAATAACTTTAGTAACGTTGATTTTCCTGCGCCATTTTTTCCAATAATACCGAGAATTTCTCCTCTCTTAACTTCAAAATTAATATCCTTTAATGCCCACACATAATCAGAACTAGCACTAGCACTTCGGTCATTTACAGCTCCTATCTGTAAGTACGGGTCATCTTTCCCCCTTAACTTTGCCCAAAATCGATTAATGTCATGACCCAAAGTTCCAGTTCCTACAACACCTAAGCGATATTGTTTTGATATATTTTGTGCCTTTAATATTATATCGTTCATTGATTTAATGCTTTAAAAGGACATACCTCAAGAAGTTTCTTTTGTAAACTTTCTATGAGCCCTATATCTGGAAGTGCATTTTTATGATTTTCAACAAAAGAAATCCAATGATTTACATCTTCTGGTGTATCTACTGTCAATGCTCTGTAAGGATCTAAACCTACAGACATAAAATAGTCATGATATTTCACCCCATCTCCAAAAATTTTATTTGAAAAAATTACTTGAACGGCAGGTATTTGATAAGCGTGCGCTACAATTACACCGTGTAACGATGATGCTATAATACGCTCACAAGAGAGAATTTCTTTAGTTGTAGACTCTATGTCATTTGTTCTAAAATCTATAACCTTCACCTCTGGAATATTAGCAAACATTTGTGCTACAGCTACATAATCATTGATGTGAGGTATCACTCCAATTTTTGTTTTTTTAGCAAATGTATTCTCAAAGAAAAGTGGCAATAATAGCGCTGGATCACCATACACTTCAGGACATGAATAGCCCATGCTAAGTAATCGCTTTCGCGAAAGCGGGCCTCTCACTGCTAGAAAAGTGGCATTAGAAATCACAGAATCTCTATGGTTTATACCACTACCCCAAACAGTACAACGTGGACCTATATGCTCTAAAACACTTCCAATGGTTACATATAAAGGTTTCCATAAATTTTTAAGATGAAATTTATTTGCGCGTACCCACTTAACCGATTTTCTTGAGATCTTTTCTACAAGGTATTTCCCTAAGAGGTCTCCATAGTTCTCTTTTTTCTTCTTTTGGATATGTATCTCACTCCACCAATATAGTCGTATTGAATTTCTCATTAGACAGTATCTATAAAGGTTTTTTCTGTTTTATTAAAAACAATTAATCCCATTAAAAGAGATACTACTGCAACAACACTACTTATAATAAGTCCATTAAAATTTAAGTATTCACTGCCTAACAAAAGGTTCCTATACAACTCAATAGTTTGTGCGAGCGGGTTTGCTTCAATAAGCCATGAATAGTCAGAGCTCTTCTTTCTAGCCTCTGCTATCGGATACATTACTGCACTCAAATACATCAACAAATTGATTCCAAAAGAAACCAATATGGTTAAGTCCCTATATTTTGTGGTAAGAGAACTCAAAATCATTCCCACCCCTAAACCTAATAATGCCATATTAAGAACGCAAATAGGAAGTAACCAAATATAAACTGAGGGAGCAATAGAAGCATCCTTAAAAAAGACGAAATACAAATAGAAAATAAAAAATATGAATAACTGTATGATGTACTTAAAAAGCCCTGAAATAACCTTAGAAGCCGGAACAATAAACCTAGGGAAGTACACCTTACCAAATAGTCCTGCGTTTGCTGTAAAAGTAGTGCTACTCGTACTAAGACATTCTTTGAAATAATTCCACAAGGTAACTCCAGCAAGATTAAATAAAAATGGAGGAACAACACCGGTATTAATATTAGCAAATGTGTTGAAAACAAGCGTAAAAACCACACTAGTAAATAATGGCTGTATGAGATACCATAAAGGTCCAAGAACAGTCTGTTTATAAACAGTTACAATATCTCTTTTTACAAAAAGAACAAGCAAATCTCTATAGCGCCAAATTTCCTTAAGATTCAAATCTATAAGCCTCCCCTTAGGTTTAATCTCGTAAAGCCAGTCTTCGTCCTCTTTCATTTTATCAACCATAAACCCTCTCTACTTACGACCTCTTATCAGCCTTCCTAACTTACCTAATAAGCCTCCTCTTCTTTCCTCCTCATGGTACCCATTATTATAGGTTCCGTAGCCGTACCCATAGCCGTACCCAGAGCCTGAACCATAGCCATACCCGTATTTACGCTTCTGTTGGAAATAGTTGAGTACAAAGCTTACATGTTTTATTTGTCCTTTTTCATACTTATCTGTAACCAGACCGAGCATGTCCTTCTTAGTATAACCTTGACGCACCATATATAGAGAAGCATCCACATAAGGCATTAATTCAAATGCATCAGAGACAAGACCTAACGGAGGTGTATCAAAAACGATATAGTCATACTCTTCTTTGAGCTTATTAATGAAATCTCCCATCGCGTCACTTATAATAAGCTCTGATGGATTAGGCGGGATAGGTCCAGAAAGAATAACGTCTAGATGATCAATACCAGAAGGCTGTTTTACTTCATCTAGTGTTGCATCTCCTATCAAGTAGTTAACTACTCCTTTATCATTCTCCAGCTCAAAATCATCAAATATCTTCGGCTTACGTAAATCTAGTCCCACTAGCACTGTTTTCTTTTCGCTTAAAGCGAAAACGGAAGCAAGATTCATAGAGGTAAATGTTTTACCCTCACCACTTACACTTGAGGTCACTAATACAGTTTTTGCCCCGACAACTCCTTTCTTCTTATACATAAACTGTAGGCCAGAGCGCAAACCTCTAAAAGCTTCTGCCATTGCAGATCGAGGATAATCACGCACCACTAATCCCGAAGATCGCTTGCTTTTACCTATCACTCCAAGTACAGGAATAGTTGAGCGTTTCTTTACATCTTCTGGCGTGCCAACTTTTGTATCTAAAAAGAAGATAATTAGTACCAAGGCTAAAGGAATAACAATTCCAAAAGTGGCTGCCATCACTTTATTGAGTTGCGTATTTGGACCTATTGGGCCTCTACCCACATCCTTTGCTTTATCAATAAATAAGATATCTGAAACATTTGACGCTTTTATTATTTCCGCCTCGCTACGCTTTGCGGTATATAAATTATAAGCTTCTTGGCTTATGGTGAAACGGCGTTGTATCTCTGCAAGTTCTTGTTCTTCTTTCGGAAATTGTCTTAACTTCCTTTCGGCTTGACCTATCTCTCTGTTTAAACTAGAAATCTGACTATTGATCTGAGATTTGCTAGATCTTATATTTTCAAACAAGACTGCTTTCTCTGCATCGATACGTCTATCAAGGTCTCTAAAAGCCGGGTTGCCTTCCTTTGCGGTATATGCAAGATTACTACGTTGTAAGGCAAGCTGGATAATACTTGACACCCCAGCTGTAATACTTCCTTCACTAATAAGTGTAACGGATGGAGCTGGCACATTGGTATAATCTGTACGGGTTCTTAGATATTCTTCTAGTTGCTTATAATAAACGAGTTGTCTAGCTAGATCATCTTTCTCGTTATCTATAGCTTGTAACTCTTCACTTATTTGTTCTGCGCCTCCTGATAAGGTAATGGCACTATTTTTATTTTGAAAAGAATTAAGATCATTAAGCGCCTTGTCTAAATCTACATTACTAGACTTGAGACTACTATCGATATACTTTATAGTTTTTGTAGCAAATAGATTCTTCTGGCGCAATTGCTCTTCTGTACGCACCTCCACACTTGCATTTAGATAATCAATGAGTCTCTTCTTATTAGTCCCTACAAGGCTCAACTCTAGCGTTGAACTCCCTCGCGGAGTTTGAGTAACTCCCATCCCACGATATCTTCCTGCGGTGCCATCAAAATTACCCATACTCACAAAGTACTCCTGACCGGCGGTAGGATACACATCTGTAGCGATTAATTGTCCTTTTAAAAACGGTGTATCAATTGTATCTCCTAACTTAAAAACCTGATCAAAATCTGTGGCTGGCGCAGGGATTGCAGATGGCTTAAGGGTATTATAATTAAAAAGCGCAGCATTTCCTCCATTAAAAGGTATAGTAAGTCTCATGCTACCATCGCCTTGGTCTACTACAGTGATTCTTTTTCCATACAGTTGAGGGAATGAGTCGTTAAGTTTTAATTTAAATGGCGTGTATCCATACACATCCTCAATGGTGTATTTACCTTGTTTCTGGTAGTTTATGTAGTATTGTAGGTATTGAACAACACGCTCTGCATGAGTTCTAGATTTAAGCATGATAATACTTGTTTGTACCTTATCTGTAGTACCACCCCAATTAAAAACCAAACTTGTATTACCTCCGAACATTTGATTCTGATCGTCTTTTATAGAGATCATACTTGTTTCTCTATAAATAGGCACTTTACGCACATTTATGTAGTGCGCAATAGAGAAGGCAATAGCCAATGATATTACAAATAACCACCAAAAACTTAAGAGCCTAAACAAGAATCCCTTAAAATCAAAGAAACCACCAGAGCTTTGTACGTCAAATTCTTCTTCCATCACTTATCGGGTTGCTAGTAATATTACAGAGGCTAGTGTTGTTACTAATCCTAATATGGTAGTAAATGCCTGAAGCCCCGTAGTACCAATACCAATTGCCTTTTGGGGTAGCGGGTTTACCGTAATAATATCATTAGGTTGTATGTAATAATAAGGCGACTGCATCACATCAATCTTTGTAAGGTCCACATGATGTACTCGCTGCCCTCCGGGATATTGTCTTATAATCAGTACATCTGTAAGGTCACCGGTAAGAGGTACGCCTCCAGCGTTTGCAATAGCCTCAAGTATCGAGACTTTTTCTGCAAGCACATTTTGGGTTCCAGAGGTTCCTATCTCTCCTACTAGTGTATACCGTATTCCTGGTAGTTTTACAGTCACAAATAAATCTGCCTCGTCTTTTATATAATCGGCTAGTAGTCTTTTTTCGATGATTTCCCTTATTTCGTCCGTGGTTCTTCCCAAGACGTTAATTTCACCTAGTTCGGGAACACGTATATTTCCGTGAGTATCTATAGCAAAACCATCATAATAAAAGCCTTCGTCTAGTGAAACTCCTCCATTGCTGGATGGATTAAAAAAGTCAACCAATTGTTGATCCAATGCTTTCAAGCGAATGCTTAATATATCTCCTACTTGCACACGATATGGTGGTTGCTGTTGCTGTAGAGATACAATACTATCAGTTGCACGTTCTGTCTCGCGCAAATAGGTAATATCTTTAAGGGGCACACAAGAAGCTGTACTCGCGACAATTACGAGTAAAAGCAGTATGATCAGGTATCTCATTTATGTAAAGTTAGGCATCACAAATATAGCACTTCATCGATAAAAATAAAACGTTCACAGATAGATGCTTAATTATTAGCTTAAAATTATCAGAAATTAAATAAAAACTACACTACGCAACGACTTAAAATCAAGTAATTTCTATTTGTAAGCGTTATTTTTGCTTTCGCGAAAGCGTAAACGCATACCACAATACTAAAATACTGGTTGAGCACTCATGTGACCAACTAATCGTAAATGGTGCAACGTATTGCATCTACACTATTTCCTGATGAATTACCTCTCTGTAGAAAACGTATCAAAATCCTTTGGCGAACACCATCTTTTTAAAGACATAGCGTTCGGTATTAACAAAGATCAAAAAATAGGCTTTGTTGCCAAAAATGGAACAGGTAAAACCTCTCTCCTCAATATCATCGCCGGACTGGAAGCTCCAGATAGTGGTCAAGTGGTGAGCAGAAAGGGTATTGTGATTTCGTTTTTACCTCAGGAACCAGATCTCGACCCTAATCTTACCGTAGAGGAAACCATATTTGCTCACGATAACCCTATTCTTAAAACCATTGCAAACTACGAGAAGGCGCTCCTCAATATGGAGGATGCAGATGCTTACCAAAAAGCATTTGACGCCATGGAAGTTGCACAAGCATGGGATTTTGAAACACAATATAAACAGATCCTTTTCAAGTTGAAACTTAATGACATGGATCGTAAAGTTGAGCTACTTAGTGGTGGGCAAAAAAAGCGCCTTGCTCTAGCTCAAATGATGCTCACTAAACCAGATCTCGCCATACTAGACGAGCCTACTAACCACCTTGACCTAGAGATGATTGAGTGGCTAGAAGATTATTTTCGCACTGAGAACATCACACTCTTTATGGTAACGCACGACCGTTACTTTCTGGAGAATGTGTGTAATGAGATTGTAGAGCTTGAGGGTGGTGTACTATATAGTTATAAAGGTAACTATGCTTATTACCTCGAGAACAAGGATGCGCGTATTGCAGCATGGGAGACAGAAACGGGAAAAGCAAAGCAACTTTACAAGAAAGAACTCGAGTGGATGCGTCGCCAGCCTAAGGCACGTACCACAAAGTCAAAGTCACGTATAGATGACTTTGCAGAGATTAAATCTCGTGCACATGAGCGTCGCAATGACCATACTGTGCAGCTTGAGATTAATATGGAGCGTATGGGAAGTAAAATTCTTGAGTTTCATAAAATCAGTAAATCCTTTGGTGATCTCAAATTGCTTGATCAATTTGAGTACGTTTTTAAAACTGGAGAGCGCGTTGGGATTATAGGTAAAAATGGAACAGGTAAAACTACTTTTCTCAACATGATGACGGGTGAGCTGGCACCAGATTCTGGAAAAGTTATTGTGGGCGACACTGTAAAGTTTGGCTACTACACTCAGAAAGGAATAAACATCAAAGAAGGACAAAAGGTAATAGATGTTATTAAAGAATTTGGCGATCACATCCCACTTAAAAAAGGCAGAACAATCTCTGCTGGACAGTTACTAGAACGCTTCCTTTTTGACCGTAAAAAACAATATGATTTTGTAGAGCGATTGAGTGGTGGAGAGCGTAAGCGTCTTTACTTATGTACTATTTTTATCCAGAATCCTAACTTCTTGATTCTTGATGAACCTACAAACGACCTGGACGTTGTAACACTTAACGTATTAGAACAATTTTTACTAGATTTCCCAGGTTGCCTCGTGGTGGTTTCTCACGACCGATACTTTATGGATAAGATTGTAGATCACCTTTTTGTTTTTAAAGGTGACGCTGTAGTAGAAGATTTTCCAGGTAATTACTCAGATTTTAGAGCTTACGAGGGAGGGATAAGTAACGCTTTCGCGAAAGCAGAAAAAGAACAAGCACAGCTAGAGAATAAGCAGAAGTTTAACGAATCTATGGACGCCGCTGCTGCCGAAACAAAATCTTGGAAAGAGCAACAGCACACAGGAACGCTTAGTTATAATGAGCAAAAAGAACATACAAAATTAGAGCGTGATATAGCAAAACTAGAACGCGAGAAAGAAGAAAAGCAGAAGGTATTTTTAAACCCTGACCTTACTCAAGATCAAATCACCGAAGAAAGCCTGAAATTACAGAAAATAATAGACGCTATATCCTCAAAAGAGGAGCGATGGTTTGAATTATCATCTAAGATGGAAGGATAAACCATTATAAACGACCACCTCAATTATAAAGAACACCTCAAAATAGCTCATATCCTACAAAGTGAACCAGTACAAACACTCCATAATCACCTATTTAAAATGGCTCCCAAAGACATTTCACCTGCATGGGATACATTCTCCGTTTATATTTAAGTTAGAGAAAGAGGTATTGCGTGGCACGTCTGATCCTGCTATTTCACAAAAAATCAACACATACAAGAAAGCCCTACTAGATAACGAGACGAGCATTGAGGTCATGGATTTTGGTGCAGGTTCACGAGTGTTTAAATCGGCTCAACGAAAAGTAAGAGACATTGCTAGATATGCTGGAGCTACTCATAAAAGAGTGCTTTTACTGCAACGTCTTATGGCATATTTTCAACCTAAAGAGGTATTAGAACTTGGTACTTCGCTAGGGGTTGCCACGGCAGCACTCGCTATTCAAAACACAGCACATGTCACTACTATAGAAGGCTGCCCTAATACTGCGGCCGTAGCAAAAAAGGAGCTAGATGCTGCAAACGTGACTAACGTAACGCTTTGCGTAGGAGACTTTAATGATGAGATTGTAAAACACAATCATAAAAAGTTTGAATTCATATATTTTGACGGAAATCACTCTAAGCAAGCCACGCTAGATTATGTATCATCACTTCTTCGCACAACTACAGCAGATACTGTCTGGATGTTTGACGACATTCACTGGTCACCAGAAATGACAGAAGCCTGGCAAACTATTAAGAAAATACCAGAAATATCTGCGACCATAGATGCTTTTCATTTTGGGATGGTATTCTTCAGACCACAGCAGGCTAAGGAAGACTTTTACATTAGACTGTAATGCCATTTCATCACGCTACTAATAGCACACAATCCACTAGGATAGTTATTAGACAATAGCAAATGCTAATTTTAAAACGTTACGGTTCCTATCTACTAGATAATTTTTTACATAAATTGTGTAACATTTAGGCGTTAATCTCTTCTTATAGCAAACCGAACATTCTATGGGCAACCTTATTAAAATTAGAAACATCATTCGTGACTTCCCATTGGGAACAGAAACTGTGCACGTGCTCAAGGGTATAGATCTTGATATTGATAAGGGCGAGTATGTTGCTTTCATGGGGCCTTCTGGTTCAGGTAAGTCTACACTTATGAATCTTTTGGGTTGTCTTGATACTCCTACCGCTGGATCCTATGTTCTTAATGGACGTGATGTAAGCCAGATGACAGATGATGAGCTAGCTGAAGTACGCAACACAGAAATAGGTTTTGTATTCCAAACGTTTAATTTACTTCCTAGAACCACAGCTCTTGACAATGTAGCCTTACCAATGGTTTATGCTGGGCTTTCAAAATCTGCACGTAATGCTCGTGCCGAAGAGGTTCTCACAGATGTAGGTCTTGCCGATCGTATGGACCACAAACCTAACCAACTTTCAGGAGGACAACGACAGCGTGTTGCAGTAGGTCGTGCTCTAGTAAATAAACCATCCATCATCCTTGCAGATGAACCTACAGGTAACCTTGACTCAAAAACTGGTGTTGAGATTATGGCACTTTTTGATGCAATCCATGCTGCAGGAAATACCGTAATCCTAGTAACACACGAGGAAGATATTGCAGAGCATGCACATCGTGTGATTAGATTGCGTGATGGAGTCATTGAGAGTGACACTAGAAATAAATAATTTGCTTATTTCGTGAGTGAATTATTAATCATATTTATTCTCAACATAGGGGCTCCTTTACGAATTTGATAGTATTTTGGTGAAAAATTGCAACTATGAGTTTAATGAATGATGAGCTTAGACAAGCACTCGATAAAAATGAGTTACTAAGTAAGGAAAATGATCTTTTAAAATCACAGCTCAAAGAGCAGTCTTCATCAAATAAAAAAGCAGTTTTTACAACCACACTCAAAGGCATTCATCTATGGGCAGGCGCCGACTTAAAGGAAAGTTTTGATCGCGTATATCATGAGCTACCTAATGTGTCAAAATCTTCATTTGCCCAACTTTCTGCCAGTCTAGTCAAACGCATCACTCGTATAGGTCTATTTACTTTACTATTTGCAGTGATTCCCGTATTCTTAATCTTAATTCAAACAGGCATATTATTCCAGCAGAATAAAAAATTAGACATCCAGAATGAAAGGATACAACAACAAGTCTATCTAGAAGAGGCTAGCAGAAGAAATAACCTAGTCTTTCTCATGGACAATGTACTCGATCAAGTACATGATGAACTACAAAATTCGGCATCCATATCTAAACCTCTTATAGCTCGTATTCAAGCATTGCTCTATGGTTTTAGACCTTATCGCTTTCTAGAAGATGAAATTCTCACAAAACCGCTGAGTCCAGAAAAAGGACAATTTCTACTCGCCATTATTAATAGTGGGATGAACAAGAAAAGTCTTCAAAATATTTTTACCACATCCTTTAGTAATGTGTATTTAAAAAGAGCTAATCTCTTTGGAGCGCAACTTGCCAATATTGATATGCCCGATGCAGATCTATCTTATGCAGACTTATGGAACGCAAATCTAAAAGGAGCAAATCTCAAAAACACTGATTTTACGAGATCTCAATTAAACAACGCCATTCTTACAAATGCAGACCTTAAAGGCGCTCAACTCAATGGGGCTACTTTAATCAAAGCGGTACTAGACGGTGCTTTCTTAGAAAACACAAAACTAGCTGATAGTGATATGAGAGGCGTCTCTCTTATAAACGTTCATGTAGATAGTAAAGACTGGTTAGAAGAATTAAAAGACGCAAATGTCTTAGGAGCAGATGAGCTCATTGCAACTTACCAAGTACAGGGACCTGAAAGTAATGAAGAGAATAAACAGTACTTTGTCGTATCTTTAAAACAAAAATAAGGGTAAGTAATATTTATGAAATTACTATCACTCTGAAACCACATGAATATGGATTTTTTTGATGACCTCTCCCCTACCACACAGATTATAGTCAGTATTATAGGTGTATCGCTTCTATTTCTTCTAGTATTTGCAAATAGCAAACGTAATACTGCAAATCAACGAGGGAGAAGAACACGTAAATTTGGTGAAGGTCTGAGCAAGAAAATGAAGGAAAGGGAAAACAAGTAACTCTTTTACATACTACTCGTAAAATTTGTAAAATTCTCGTCATGCATATGACAATCTAAAAACACAAGTGAATCCTATTTTTAAAGCAATGCTATTTGGAGCACTTATGGCTATAAGTTACCGCGCCATGAGCACCATTAAAAAGAAATCTCAATCTTAAACACTAGTATTAGACACTAGTTTAGAAAAAAAAGATAATGAAAGTATACACAAAGACTGGAGATGCAGGAACTACCGCTTTATTTGGCGGAACGCGCGTCCCAAAACATCACATAAGAATAGATAGTTATGGTACTGTAGACGAGCTTAACTCGTTTATAGGGCTAGTGCGCGATCAAGAAATTGATGTACGCAGCAAAGAAATACTCACGCATATCCAAAATAAACTATTCACTGTAGGTGCTGTACTGGCAACAGATCCAGAAAAAATGGTACTCAAAAATGGAAAGGATAGACTCAATATTCCAAAAATTAATGAAGAGGACATTGAACTGCTAGAAAAGGAGATAGACTGGATGGAAACAACGCTACCTCAAATGACACATTTTGTACTCCCTGGCGGTCACACTACCGTGTCATATTGTCACGTAGCACGTACGGTGTGTAGACGCGCAGAACGTTTAGCAACAGCACTTTATGAGCTAGAGCCGTTTGACAAGCATACACTTAAATACCTTAACCGCCTTTCTGACTACCTATTTGTGCTGGCACGAAAGTTGTCTAAAGACTTACAAGCAGATGAGGTTAAATGGATACCTACAAAGCTAGATTAAGAGTACCGATTACAGAAAAAGCACTATTAAGAGGAAGGAAAATTTTCGCGAAAGCGAAATCCACCACTTTACAAGGTCTGAAAGCCACGTTCTTACATTTATTTTGAAATAATCACCAATTCACTTGCATTTCTGCCTAGAAAAATTATTTTTGCACAAATTAAAAAAACAAATGCTATGTACTGGACACTTGAACTAGCTTCTTACCTAAGTGACGCGCCTTGGCCTGCTACTAAAGATGAGTTGATCGATTATGCGATTAGAACAGGAGCACCACTTGAGGTTGTAGAAAATCTACAGGCTATTGAGGATGAAGGTGACTCTTATGATTCTATCGAAGAGATCTGGCCAGACTATCCCTCAGACGAGGATTACCTCTGGAACGAAGACGAATATTAAAAATATACCCGTTAAAACACTAAAAAGTCTCTCTATGAGGCTTTTTTTTTGATTAAATTTACGGGTTCAAAATTGACATAAAACAACACCATATTATGGGATTTTTAGATAATGTATTAAAGATTTTTGTAGGCGATAAGTCTAAACAAGATGTAGGAGCAATCACTCCTATTGTAGCCGAAATCAAAGCCCACGAAGCAGCTTTAGAAAAATTATCTCTGGATAGCTTACGCGAAAAAACTCTTGAATTCAAAAGAACGCTAGCCGCTGCGCTTAAGGAAAATACAGACGCTACCGAAGCGCTAAAAATCAAAGCCGAGGCTACCGAAGATATTGATGAACGTGAGGACGTTTATGCAGAAATTGACAAGCTTAAAGACGAAGCATACGAAATATCTGAAAAAACACTCACCGAAATATTACCGGAGGCTTATGCCGTTGTAAAAGAAACTGCAAAACGCTTTACTAATAACACAGCACTTGAGGTTACTGCCTCAGAGTATGATCGCTTACTTAGTGGCACAAAAGATTATGTGACATTAGAAGGGGATAAAGCTATCTGGTCAAATAGCTGGGATGCTGCTGGAAAAGAAGTAACATGGGATATGATTCACTATGATGTACAGCTCATAGGTGGTATCGCAATGCACCAAGGAAAAATTGCCGAGATGCAAACGGGAGAAGGTAAAACACTTGTGGCTACCTTACCAGTATATCTCAACGCACTTACGGGGAATGGAGTACACCTAGTAACCGTAAATGACTACCTAGCAAAACGTGATAGCGCGTGGATGGCTCCTATATTCCAGTTCCATGGGATGACAATAGATTGTATAGATTATCACAGACCTAATAGCCCTGAGCGTCGTGCAGCATATGCGGCAGATATTACTTATGGTACAAATAACGAATTTGGTTTTGACTACCTACGTGATAATATGTCACATAAACCTGAAGATCTTGTACAAAGACCTCCTAATTATGCGATTGTAGATGAGGTAGATTCTGTTCTTGTAGATGATGCACGTACACCACTTATTATTTCTGGACCTGTACCTAAGGGAGATGTGCATGAATTTAATGCGCTTAAGCCGCAAATTGAGAAGATTGTAAACATACAACGTCAGGAGCTTGTAAAAGTACTTCCAGAAGCAAAAAAACTTATTGCTGCTGGTGACACAAAGGAAGGTGGTAAACAACTCTTACGAGTATACCGTGGGTTACCTAAAAATAAAGCCCTTATAAAATACTTGAGTGAAGAAGGAATACGTCAATTATTACAAAAGACGGAGAACTTCTACATGCAAGATAATAACCGTGAAATGCATCAAATAGATGAGGCACTATACTTCACGATAGACGAAAAGAACAACCAGATTGAACTTACTGATAAAGGGATAGAAACACTTTCTGGAAAAGAAAACCCTGATTTCTTCACAATGCCTGAGATAGGCCTTGAGATAGGAAAAATAGAGGCAAAAGGATTATCACCAGAAGAAGAAGCTGCAGAAAAAGAAGAGCTTTTTAAAGATTTTGGGATTAAGTCTGAGCGTATCCACACCATGAACCAATTGCTTAAAGCATACACTTTATTTGAAAAAGATACAGAGTATGTAGTAATGGATAACAAAGTAATGATTGTAGATGAGCAAACCGGTCGTATTATGGACGGTCGTCGCTACAGTGATGGTCTACACCAAGCGATTGAGGCAAAAGAAAATGTAAAAATTGAGGATGCTACACAAACTTTTGCAACGGTAACACTTCAAAATTACTTCCGTATGTATCGCAAGCTATCTGGTATGACAGGTACAGCGGTAACAGAGGCTGGCGAACTTTGGGAAATCTACAAACTTGACGTTGTAGAGATTCCTACTAACCGCCCAATTGCTAGAAAAGATAAAGACGATTTAGTTTACAAAACTAAACGCGAGAAGTACAATGCAGTAATTGATGAAGTAACAGAGCTTTCTAAAGCTGGACGTCCTGTACTAATTGGTACGACTTCTGTAGAGATATCAGAATTACTTGGAAAAATGCTTACACTACGTAAGATTCCTCACAATGTACTTAATGCAAAGCTCCATAAAAGAGAAGCAGATATTGTTGCAGAGGCTGGTAATCCAGGCGTGGTAACTATTGCTACAAACATGGCAGGTCGTGGTACAGATATTAAATTATCTGACGAAGTAAAAAAGGCCGGTGGTCTTGCCATTATAGGTACAGAGCGTCATGACTCTCGTCGTGTAGACAGACAGCTACGTGGTCGTTCTGGACGTCAAGGAGATCCAGGAAGCTCACAGTTTTATGTATCTCTTGAAGATAACTTAATGCGTTTATTCGGTTCTGAGCGTATTGCAAAGATGATGGACAGAATGGGTCTTAAGGAAGGAGAAGTTATCCAACATGGAATGATTTCAAAATCTATTGAGCGTGCCCAGAAAAAAGTAGAAGAAAATAACTTTGGTGTACGTAAGAACCTTCTTGAGTATGATGATGTGATGAATATGCAACGTGAGGTTGTATATAAGCGCCGTCGCCATGCACTTTACGGAGAACGTTTACGAGTAGATCTCGCAAACATGATTTATGATACTTCTGAGGTAATTGTAGAGTCAAACAAGCAGGCTCAAGATTACAAGAACTTTGAGTTCGAGCTCATCCGTTATTTCTCAATGACGAGCCCAGTGAGTGAAAGTGAGTTTGCAAGTAAATCTGCAAAGGAGCTTACAGATATCATTTACAAAGCCTCTTTTGAGCACTACAGAGAGAAGATGACTAAGAATGCAGACCTTGCATTCCCTATCATCAAGCGAGTGTATGAAGATCCTGCTGCAAAGTTTGAACGTATTGTTGTTCCTTTTTCTGACGGAAACAAAGAGCTACGTGTAGTAACAAATCTTAAAGAAGCTTACGAGACTGATGGTAAGCAACTAGTAACAGATTTTGAAAAGAATATTACTCTTGCCATCATAGACGACGCTTGGAAAGATCACCTTCGTAAGATGGATGAACTTAAGCAGAGTGTTCGCCTTGCTGTACACGAGCAAAAAGATCCTTTACTCATCTATAAGTTTGAAGCTTTTGAGCTTTTCAAAACGATGATTGATAAAGTAAATAAGGACGTAATTTCTTTCTTATTTAAAGGAGAAATTCCACAAGGCAACCAGCAGCAAGTAAGTGATGCTTCTCAAGTGCGTGAAACTCGTGAACAAACACAAACTCAAAAGGAAGAAATTCCTAATCTTGATGAGCGTTCTACGCAGGCAAGAGCAGCTGGAAACACACAGCCACAGCAACAACAAGTAACAGAGACTATCGTAAGGTCTCAACCTAAAATAGGCCGTAATGACCGTGTAACTATTAAAAACGTGATGAATGGCGAGACTAAGGAAGTAAAGTTCAAACAAGCAGAACCACTCCTTGCAAAAGGACAATGGGTAATTGTACAAAACTAACTACCACTTTTGATTATATAACAACGGCGAACTTTTAAGTTCGCCGTTTTAGTTTCTTACATTATGGAAAACACTATAAAAATACTATGTTCAGATATAGACGGTACGTTATTAAATAAAGAGCGCTGGTTAAGTGAAGAGACTGTTTACGCTTTCGCGAAAGCGGGATTACCCCTCATTCTAGCATCCTCAAGACCGCCGCAAGCTATGCGGTACTTACAAGAAGGTCTGGGCAACCTAGGTGAGTCTCTAATAGCTTTTAATGGCGGGCTTATTATAGGCAAGGATAACACGGTTATAGAAAGCAACACCTTCCCTACTTCGCTACTCGATAACTTAGTACGTCATCACGCTGAACATACTTATAACCTAAGTATTTATAGTCATGAACACTGGTTTACAGATAGGGAAGATGAGTGGAGCTTGCGCGAAATAAACAATACCAGTGCAACTCCAGTATATCAAACAGCCTTAGAAAGTCTCGATTTTTTAAACAAGGAGCATCTTGGAATCCATAAACTCATGTGTATGGGTAAGCCAGAAGAGCTTGACGAAATTATAGAACTTCTCACGCCCGCTTATAAAGATACCGTACACTTTTATCGCTCTAAGGATACGTATCTCGAGATCACTCCAAAAAATATAGACAAAGCAACTGCTTTGAAAAAACTTTTACTAGCCCAATATGGCTATGAGATGAGTGAAGTAATGGCTTTTGGCGATAATCATAATGACGATGAACTCATAAAAAAGGTAGGACTAGGTGTTGCAGTAGCAAATGCCACAGACACCCTAAAGTCACTAGCAGATTATGTGAGTCCTTTTACAAATAAAGAACACGCCGTTGCGCAAGCGATTAATAAATTTTTAATAGCAGATTAGGGTCTGGGCAGTTATTCTTGTAGAAATCTAAGGTATTCTGGCTTCCTACGCCTGCATAATCTCCTTCCTTGCCTTCCATGTCTATCACAATTTGAAAATGCAGGTGCGGCGCATAATCACCATTAATATCTGGAGCACCCAAAGTTGCTATAAGCTCACCTGCTGCCACCTTTTGCCCTACTTCCTTACCTTCTAGAGAAGACAAACTCAGATGGCCATACAAGGTGTGAAATGTGTGCTCCCCTATCTTATGTTTTAAGATTATGGTAGGACCATAATCACCAAAATTCTCATTGCGCTTAAAACTATGTATCTCACCCTCTAAAGGACTGAGCACCCCTGTACCTTCATCACACCACAAATCAATTCCTAGGTGGATATTACGCTTGTCCTTTGGATCTGTAGCTTGAAAATAATCTGATCGATCATATAGTGGACGCTGCTCCAGATAGCCACCATAAGCAACTTTAGCATCATTTTGTGCGAGATACGCTTGTAAAAAATCATGATGATCATGCGGCCGCGTGAGCATATCAATATCTAGATCCTTATTGGCTGTAGACAAATCTAATGGAAAGTAATCCTCCTTTTGAAAGGTAGGATTTATGATGGGTGTGAATTGCTGTGTGAGCGAACTTAAAAAAGTGTTATTCATAGAGGGTCTATTACACCATAAAAGTACTTAATCTAGGGTGAACACAAAAAGCAGCCATAGCTGCAAAGTAATCAATTATATAATCTTTATTTACTGTAGTACTACGTCACTATACTTAGCATTGATAGTGATGGTATTTGCACTACTGCGTGATTTATGAAAACCATTTACCATCTCTGTAGATCCATTCTTCATAGACTGTGTCTCCAGCTGTTTTGGAATAAAGAAGTCATTATGATCTCCGCTATAATTAAAATTAAAAGCAGATTGTGGTAATCTCATTGAGAGATCACTATTCTCAAGAAAGATAGTAAGCGATCCAAAGTTATCACTCACTTGGGGTATGGATAGCTTACCAAATGATCCAGATATCATCCCAGCTCCATCAATCCGATTTATATTTACATTACTAGAGTTTGACGTTACCTTAATGTTATTTGCAGTTGAGATGTTACATTCTTTCACATGATTCACATCAAGAGTTCCCTCGTTCCAGTTTGCAACCGCAACTGGGCTATAAGAAACATCGAAGGAGGTTTGCCCTCCATCGATGTTTGTTGCTACAAGGCTTCCATGTGAGATTGTAGCTTTTGCATTATAAGCATCTGCCATTCTCACTTTACCATAACGTACATTTAAATCTAGCTCTGCCTTTTTAGGCATCTTGATAATTATTATACGTTTTACATTTTTATTTGACTTTTTTGACGCACTATTTTCAGAATCCCAATTAAGGCTAAAGTGGCTACTCTTGTTTCCTTTTTCATCCTTAGTATGTTTTTCTTCCCATTCTCCATCGTGCTCTTCTGCCCAGCGCTCCATTTTCTTTCCAAAGTTTTCACCCCACTTTTCCATGTCTTTCCCAAAAGATTCTCCCCACTTCTCCATAGACTTGCCAAAGTTCTCTCCAAAAGATTCTCCCCATGCTTCCATAGACTCACCAAAGTTTTCTCCCCAGTCTTCCATCTTTTTTCCAAAATCCTCTCCCCAAGCCTCTACATCATCCAGCCATTTATCTACCTCACGTACACTTACTCTTGTGTTGTACTTTCTGTTTAGCTTGTTTACATATGCCTGTTTGTCTTTTTCATACTCATCACTATCAAAGGTCATATTACCTCCGCTTTTAAAAGGCCACCTAGGGATCCCAGAACGTTCTACTAAGCGCTCACTCCAGTCCTCAGACTTACGCTCAAACTCTGCGCTCCATCTCTCCATTTTTTCTTCAAACTCTGGGCCATAGCTTTTATCCACTTGTTTCTCCCATCTATCGAGATAAGCTCTTCCCTCTCTTTTGTAGGCTTCATGGTCAAATTTCATCTTTCCCATTTCCTCATAAAACTCATCTGGTAATCGTTGTCCAGATATTCCTTCTAACAGAGGCCCTACAAGACCATTCATTACCGGCTCCACTAGGCTAAGCGATTGACCTATAATTTCTCCAAGGTCTAGATCAAGATCTAGATTGAGGTTACCTATATCATTTCTATCATACACCTTTGCGTCGCTATAACCACCTTTACTAGTAATGCGCACATTATTACTATTACCTGACACATTTAAGTCCCATGATTTGAGAGCAGTACTAGCATCTTTACCTTCTACATAAGCCTCTACAGATACTTCATTTTTATTCCATGTTTCAAAAACTACATCTGCATAGCGTGTATCTACTGTGATAGACACATCCTTATTAACTGAGAAGCGCTCGTTTAGTTTTTCTTTTTTGCTTTGTGCAAATACACTTCCAGATGCCACAAAAAGCAGCGCTAGGAAGGTCCAAAATATGTTTGACTGTTTCATTTTTATACGGTTTGAATGGCTGCTTCTTGCTGAGCAGCGTTTTTCATTTCTTTCAATTTTGACTTGAGCTTTATCATAAGCTCTACACGTAATTTGAGATTCTCAATCATCGCACTTACCATTTCATCACTTACTCCACTTTCGGTAATCTCACGATTGAGGCTCTTGTACTCTTCATCCAGATCAGACAGTTGCTTCATAAAAGCATCTATAAGTTCTTTGTTATCATCAGTGATTTCTAATCTCGCAATCTCAAGATTTACACTTGCGAGGTAATAATCCTCCACTCGTTTAAATTCTGGTGAGATGGCGCTTAGTAACACTTCTGGTTCTGCACTTTGTTTTTCACTTGTCTCTACCTCTACTATTTGTTGATCTTCCGCTTTCGCGAAAGCGTTATTATACACCATAAATACAATTCCACCAGCTACAATAAGTACTGCTGCAATTTTCATCCATAAATAGATACCTCCTTTAGCCGAAGTTTTTTGCTCCTGAATAGGCAAGCGCTCTTCAAGTAAATTCTCAAAGCGACGTGTATGTCCCTCGCGCAGTGATTCCTTACTGTCGCTATCATTCTTCATGAGCTCTCTAATATCCTGTGCCATAATTAAGCGTCTTTAATTGTTGTTGAAGTTTTTTCTTCCCGCGGTGCACCAGCGTTCTTGAAGCCACTTCTGTAATCTGTAATATTTCTGAAATTTCCTGATGATCATAACCCTCTATTAAGAATAGCATAAGAGGAAATTTATACTTTTCAGGAAGTTCGCTGATAACGTTTTTTACATGTTCTATAGTAACGTCGTCTCCTACATCCCAACCGTCATCATCATCCACTTTGCCCATTACCTCTTCATTAAGCGGGATAATCACTGCTTTCTTTGCCTTGATCATATCGAGACTTTTATTAATCACGATACGCTTAAGCCAGGCTCCAAAGGTGACTTCTCCAGTAAACTGATGCAGCTTTGCAAAGGCATTTATAAACCCCTCATGCATCGCTTCCTCTGCTTCAAATGAATTTTTTAAAAATCTAAAGGCGACGTGGTACATACCATCACAATACTTATTGTACAGCTGCAGCTGTGCCTTGCGATCATTAGTTTTACATTTTTCTATGATTTCAGTAACTAGCAAAATGGTTGGTTGGTTTTGATGGTTGTGATTGCTATTCTCTCTAAAGACGATACTATTTTCTTTATGTTGCAAATGACCTAAAAAAATACGACATTAACAGAAAATTAAGATAATCTATGATTTTTGAATAAACTATTCTTAAATATAGAGGTATTAACACTAAGTTAGTACACGTACGTTTAATCCTGAATTATATTTGACCATAACAATAGCCCTATGAAGCACCTTGACTTATCGTACGAAAAATTAAATGATCTACTAGATGAATGCTTCTGGGCAGAGCGACGCTACTTTAATGCCGCAGAAGATATCCAGATTACAGAATACAAGCGCTTTTTGAGTCATGAAAGTGTGAATAGAAATCGCTTTTGCCATAAAATAGTGGAGCGTATGTCGCAAGAAGGCATTGAACCGAGTAGATTAGACATCGTAAAAGGAAATTCTAATCGCGACTGGATTGAAGTAAAAGCTGCGCTAGAAAATAGCAAACCAAAATATCTTATAGGAGAATGTATGGTACAAGATGAAGTTGTACTTAACTTACTTAAAGATATTATAGACGATGGATGGCTTCCAGTAAATATTTTAGAAGTACTTGTACCTATGGAATTCCAGATGAAGCAATCACACATCGAACTCTTGAAGCTCAAGAAAAAGATGAAAAAAAAGAAACAAAAGGCAAAAGAGAAAAAACTCAAGAAGAAAAATTCAGGAGTTATAGATTTTAAAAAAATGAATGCTTCAAAATAAGTTAAACCACCAAATGGTGGTTTTTTTTTGATGTAGATGTATGTAGAAAGTAGTAATTTGGCATCACCATTGTGAGCGACAAAAACACATCCATAAACAAGAGTATTAATCCTGCATTTTACAAAAAAAGTAAAAGGCAAGGCACTATTGATGTATCACAACTGGCCCAGCTATTAATTGCTGGTAATATCACTGCATTATCACAAGGAATCACTTTAATAGAAAGCTCGGTTCAAGAGCATCAAGTAAAAGCACAACAACTTATAGAACTGTGTTTACCTCATGCCAATAAGTCTGTTAGATTAGGAATCACAGGTGTTCCTGGTGTAGGTAAGAGTACGTTTATAGAAAGCTTAGGAAACTATCTTACAGACCAAGGTAAAAAAGTAGCTGTACTTGCGGTAGACCCTACGAGCTCTGTTTCTCATGGTAGTATCTTAGGTGATAAAACGAGGATGTATGAGCTATCTCAAAACCCTAATGCATTTATACGTCCTAGTGCTTCTGGAGATTCTCTAGGTGGCGTTGCTCGTAAAACTAGAGAGGCAATCATATTATGCGAAGCCTCAGGCTTTGATACTATTATTATTGAAACCGTAGGTGTAGGTCAGAGTGAGACGGTAGTACACTCTATGGTTGATTTCTTTCTACTACTAAAGCTAGCAGGAGCAGGAGATGAATTACAAGGAATTAAACGCGGGATTATAGAAATGGCAGACACCATTGTAATCAATAAAGCAGATGGTGGTAATGAAAAGGCAGCACGGCTGGCTAGATCTGCTTTTGCAAAAGCATTGCACCTTTTCCCTCCAAAGCCTAGCAATTGGGCTCCAAAAGTTATTACTTGTAGTGCCTTAGAACATTCAGGAATTTCAGATTCTTGGGACTTAGTTTCAGATTACTGTAATCATACAAAGGCCTCTGGATATTTTTCCAAGAAAAGAGCAGAGCAGAACAAGTTTTGGCTATTACAAACTATAGAGAACACTCTTAAGGACACATTTTATAATAACAAGGATGTGAAGTCAACGCTTCCCGAGATTCTTGAAAAAGTGGCTTGCGGCGAGGTATCACCTTTCAAAGCTGCAAAATCACTGATAGCAACCGCCGATTCTTAAGCCCACTTTGCTACAGCCCACTGCTGTAACTTATAGATTGCGAAGCCTATAATCGCTCCTATTACCCAACCTGTAAGCACATCACCTGGATAATGAACACCTACATAAATACGGCTATAACCTACCATCGCAGACCAAAATAGCAGTATGAAAATTAAATTTTTATGTGTAGATTTTAGAGCTAGTCCTGCAAATACAGCCACTGCCATACTATTACCCGCATGCGCAGAATAATAACCATAGCGCCCACAGCGCTCTGCTACATATCTTATAATTCCTTTAAAGTCTTCTACCCTACAAGGACGTGGTCTTTCAAAACCATGCTTAAAAGCATTTGCTAGTTGGTCTACACACGTAATGAGTAACGCAACCGCTACCACTGTTATCAAGGTTCCCTTTACACCAAACTTTTTATAAATAAAGAAGAGTAGCAAGGCATATAAAGGAATCGAGCTAAGCTTATTTGTAACAATAAGCCAGAATTGATCCCACGTAGGTGATCCTAAACCGTTGAGGAAAAGAAAAAACTCTTGATCGTATTGGATAAGTTGGTCCACCGTTTACTGCTCTTGGTCAAATTTCTCCATCTCAGCATCATACCATTCTGTAGCATCTTTGATGGCATTTTCTGTTTCTGAGGCTAGCTCATCTTCATCTTGACGGTCAAACTCTTCAAACCATTCTATCTCGTCTATCGTAAGGTCTATAATAAACCTAGGAAACTCCGTATGTATCACAAAGATGTGATCTGAAAAATCTGAATTATCGCCTAAAAGGAACTTAGGTACTTTCATAAATATCGTATTATTACTGTTGGTCTATTAATTTCTTGCTAAGGTAATTAAATCTAAAGTACAACATTACTGCAGAGGCCGTAAGCCCTGCTAGTAAGCCCACCCAGACACCTTGAACACCCAATTGCTCCTCTTTTCCCATATACCACATGATAGGGAATCCTATGATCCAGTAGGCTATAAAACAGATTACTGTGGGAATATTTACATCTTGCAATCCGCGCAATGCTCCAAGTATGGTTACTTGCACTCCGTCACTTAGTTGGAATAACGCTGCCACAATTAATAATTGGGCTGCTAGAAAAATCACTTCTGGATTATCTATATAAAATGGAGGAAGCCAGTCTTTAAGCAATATAAATCCTACTGCAAATACAGCTTCAATTAAGAAACAGAGTATAAAAATAGAAAAAGCGATACGTCGTAGGTTAGGAAAATCGGCTTTACCTTTTTGATTTCCCACGCGTATGGTTGCCGTTACTCCTAATCCTACAGCAATCATAAATGTCATAGAGGCAAGGTTAAGCGCAATTTGATTTGCCGCTTGTGCATTTGTTCCTAGTATTCCAGATAAAAATATAGCAGCTGTAAAAACGCCTACTTCAAAAAGCATCTGTAATGCTGTTGGAAATCCTAATTTAAATAAGGTTTTAAACTCAGCAAGCTGGATGTGCTCCTTACTTCCCCAGTGAAAATAGGGTTTGAATTTACGCTTTCGCGAAAGCATAAATATCAACAGTGCTACCATAAAGAAACGTGAAATTAAAGTTCCCCAGGCTGCACCTTCTACTTCTAATCTTGGGAATACCCAAATACCGTAAATCAAGACGTAGTTAAATACAACGTTGACCACGTTTGCTATAATGGTAGCAT
This sequence comes from Dokdonia sp. PRO95, assembly GCF_000355805.1. Classification (NCBI taxonomy): domain Bacteria; kingdom Pseudomonadati; phylum Bacteroidota; class Flavobacteriia; order Flavobacteriales; family Flavobacteriaceae; genus Dokdonia; species Dokdonia sp. PRO95. Next base: position 2,097,556 of record NZ_CM001837.1, on the reverse strand, counting down.
ACATTGCATATTTGGTTTGTGACAGGCCATCTGCAAACTGCTTAAAACCTTGAAAAATCATGAGCGGAATCATAGACAGTGCTACAATCTCAAGATATGGAATTGCAAGCTCTACCACCTCTGGTGGCTGATCAAGCATATATAACAACGGTTTTGCGATTAATAGCGTAATAAATAGTAGCACGCCATTTATGGTACACATAATCACTCCGTGATGAAAGTGCAAGCGACCTTTTTCTATATCATCCTTCCCATCTGCCTCTGCTACAAGCGGAGTGATGGCAAATGAAAATCCGATACCTATGGAAAGTGCAATAAACACCAAGCTATTGCCTAGACTTACTGCTGCAAGTTGTGCTGCACCCAGCTGTCCAACCATTAAATTATCTGCCAGTGCTACAAGAATATGACCTAGCTGTCCTAACATAATAGGATATGCTATTTTAAGATTGATGCCAAATTCCTTTGTGTAGTCTGAGAATCTCATTAATTAGATTTGATACGCTTTCGCGAAAGCGCAAAAATACTTCATCCCATAGAAAGAGCGCCTAGATTTCAACCAATTTACTATCTTAAGCTTGTAATTAATACTGGAACTGTATATGATCACAAATCCTATCGAAATAGACCTCGCACTTCGTGCTATTATTAAACGCCACGAGCAGCACTTACAGCTCAGAAAAGACGATAGTGCAGGCTTAGAAGTGGCAGGCACCATACCTACCATGCAAGGAAAACAGAAAGTAGATGGTTTTTATTTTGCAAGTGTGATTCCAAAGCCCAAGGATTGTAGGTTGTACTTCTTCCCCATTTATACAGATGTAGCTGCATTTACAGACATCGATCCTGCCTTAAGAAAATGTTTGAAAGGCAAAAGCTGTTTTCATATCAAAAAAATGGATGCCTCACTCGAGGCATCCATTAGTGCTATGATAGACAAAGGCATTGCCATTTATCAAGAAAAAGGGCTGCTGACTTCTAGCTAAAAGTTAGAATAAAACGTATTGAAGTTTAAATTCTAACAATGGATAAACAGTGGCATCCTCATCTGTAAATAAATATCCTAGTCCGAATTCACATTCGTAATTTAAATTTCTTGTGATGTTTCTGCGTAGGCCATATTTTGCTCCTACAAGATAAGTTGTCAGATATCTTACATTACGTTCTTCCGTTGCAACGGTGAAATCAGGAATAACTTGAAACTCTGCAGCCCAAAAGTTACCCGCGTTCTGTGTGAGCTTTTTTCCTTTTTCAAAGCGGCGTTCTCTGTTATAATAATAACGAGCGCCAACAGAAAAATTACCTGCAAAAGTTAAATCAACATCTTGATTACTGCCTCCACTAACTCCTACGAGTTGATAAGAGGCATTGAAATGCGTAGTGAACTTATCACCAAGAACACGCTCATAAGTTACTCCTGCACCTACAATATTGAGATTTGCGCTAAATAAATTTTCTAGTGGTGCAAGTGCATTTTCTTGAGAAGATAAAGTAAGCGAACATAACAAGAGGGTGATTGAGAGGTACGTGAGTTTTAAATTTCTTTTCATTTTAAGATTGATTGATGAATTAATTCTTAAAAGTATTTAAAACATTACAAATAAATCAATTATCTACAAGTATATTTTCATAGACAAGCCTATTCCATTAATGGTTAAGTTTTGTCTAGACTCGACGTCAACAATTTCTTTAAATTTTAAAGCTTGATAAGAGTAGATAAACTCTGTTTGTGCGGTGAAAAGTTTAAAAAGATAAAATTTAAAACCCAAACCAAATCTTCCTAAAAATCCTCCTTCTCTTAAGTTATTTCCAAAGTGGCTACCAAGTTTCATACTTGCTGCCCAACCGTTTTTCTGGGGTTCTGTTCCAAAGTTTGCAACTATTGCCCAGCCATTATAATCAAGATTTCTTGACAATACTTTTTCTGTACTCAAAAAAGCTCCAATCGATAGATATTCACTCACATTGAAGCCGACATTGACTCCTAAAGCCTGTACAAAATCACTATCTCTCGGTTCAAAATCTGATGCTTCTATATCGTCTTTGTTCTCTATGTTATTGTCATAGAGATACATTACCTCTGGAGCGATATGTAAAAGCGGCATCCTCTCCGTTTTCTGAGAGATACAATTAATTGTCACTAAAAGGAAAAGTATTCTTAGCATAATCTAGCCCATGAATAAAAGAGCATTATTTCCCTGAAGGCTGTATATAATTATCCATCAAATATAATAGGCTGGTCATTGTGGCAGCGCCTAGTTCAAGTTCTCTTTTATTTACTGCATCAAAGGTATCATTTGCCGCATGGTGATGGTCAAAATAACGTTGTGAGTCTGGACGCAGTCCTGCGAGTACAATACCATCATTTGTAGCTTTGAGCGGACCAATATCTGCACCGCTTCCTCCCCTTGTAAAGTCATGGATTAAGTAAGGCTCAAATAATGATTTCCAAGTGAGCACTTCATTAAAGTTACGATCGTCACTATCAAAAGAAAAACCTCTTGGTGTAAATCCTCCAGAGTCACTTTCTAAAGCAAAGACATGGTTTTCACCCTTTGCCTTAGCTTCTCGAGCATACTTATTACCTCCTCGAAGGCCATTTTCTTCATTCATGAATAATACTACACGTATACTATGCTTAGGCTTATAGCCTATTGCTTTCATTAATCGTAAAGCTTCCATACTTTGCACTACCCCCGCACCATCATCATGCGAGCCGTCTCCTAGATCCCAAGAATCTAAGTGACCGCCTACGACCATATATTTATCTGGATATTCACTTCCTGTAATCTCTCCTATCACATTATGCGACTCAACATCTGCGAGATTTTTACAAGACATTTTATAGAAAAACTTGGTATCAGGATTTAGTTTCAACGATGTACTTAAAAGCGCTGCCCCTTTGGTACTGATTGCCGCTGCGGGAATACGTTTTGAATTTGGTAAGTCACCATAAGACATCGATCCTGTATGCGGGTAATCATCAAAGCTATGTGTTACAGATCTTACGATTACACCTACAGCGCCTAGCTTTGCCGCTTCCATCGCTCCTGCATAACGCTGGTCTACGCATCCACCATAAGCTTGAAATGTTCTTATAAGCTCATCATCCATAGGCCTATTGAAAAAGACAATTTTACCTTTTACCTCATCAGGATTTAAACCTTTTAATTCTTCTATTCCCATCACCTCAACTACATGTGCTTTAAGTCCAGTAGTCTTTGTAGCAACAGAACCTCCCAATGCACAAATAGGTACAGATGTCGTGCTTGCGTTATCCCCTTCTATAAATGCTCTTTCAGCTTCACCACGTATCCATTTTGGCACCATCACTGGTTGTAACCACACCTTATCAAGACCCGCTTTTTCTAGTTCGCTTTTTGTCCACGTCACGGCTCTTTCAGCTCCTAGGCTTCCGCTTAGTCTCGATCCTATTTGGTTAGAAAGATGATCAAGCCACTCGTAACTTTGCCCTTCTGTAAGCGCTGCCGAGTATATTTTTCTCACGGTAATTGAATCATTTTGCGCTTTCGCGAAAGCGGAAACAACTACTAGTGCAGTCGCAAGTATATAACGTAAATTTTTATTCATTGCTCAACTGTTCTTTATAATCGGCAAGATTTGCCTTTGTTTTATCGTCTAATTCTGGCTCTTGGATATCGTCATATTGCGACAGTGTCTCTAGTAATATGGTTGCTACAGCAAGTCTGGCTGCTGGCTTGTTATCTGCCGGAATCACATACCACGGAGCCTTCTCTGTCGATGTACGATTTATGGCGTCCTCATAATATTCTTGATAAGTATCCCAAAGCTTGCGCTCCTTTAAATCTCCCGCCGAAAATTTCCAGTTCTTCTCTTTCTTATTAAGTCTGCGTAATAATCTATCCTTTTGCTCATCTTTAGATAAATGCATAAAGAATTTATAGATAATGGTTCCGTTCTCTGTAAGGTGCTTTTCGAAGTTTTTGATTTGCTCAAATCGCTTATCCCAGAATGCTTCATTTACATCATCTATGCTGTGAACGTCAGGCAATTTTTCTCCTAAAATATATTCTGGGTGCACTCGAGTGACAAGCACATTCTCATAATGCGTACGGTTATGCACGCCAAATTTACCACGCTCTGGTAATGCTAAGTAATGACGCCACAAGTAGTCATGACTTAACTCTAGCTCTGTAGGCACTTTAAAACTTTGTACCTCAACACCACGTGCATTAAAATCCTTAAAGACTTCACGTATGAGGCTATCCTTACCAGAAGTATCCATCCCTTGAAGACAAACAAGCACGCTATATTTATCATGCGCGTACATAGTGTCTTGAAGTTTGCCTAATTTCTTACGTATTTTCTTGAGCTTACTTTCTAGCTCCTTCTCTTCTACGTCTGGAAACAAGGTGGTCTCTCTATCTGAAAGTGTCACACCGTTAGTGATTTTATAGTCTTCTGGTTTAATGTCACTCATAATTATATTATTTACTAGCAAATAGTTTTACATCTCCTTCTGACACTTCTGGACCACTTAAGATAATAAGTCGTTCCACTACATTGCGCAGTTCACGTATGTTTCCTGTCCAGTCATAAGCCTTTAGTAAATCAATAGCTTTATCTGAAAATGATTTTTTTGCGGTTCCTTGTTCTTGAGAAATTTTCTTTGCAAAATGCTCTATAAGAATTGGGATATCATCTCTACGATCATTTAGCGCCGGTACTTTAATTAAAATTACTGCCAGTCTATGATATAAATCCTCACGGAATCTACCTTCTGCAATTTCTTCTTTTAGATTCTTATTAGTTGCCGCCACTACACGTACATCTACTTTAATATCCTTATCGCTCCCTACACGTTGTACACGGCTTTCTTGTAAGGCTCTAAGCACTTTGGCTTGTGCAGAAAGACTCATATCTCCTATTTCATCTAGAAATATAGTTCCACCGTTTGCAGCTTCAAACTTACCTGCACGATCTTTATTTGCACTCGTAAAAGCACCTTTTACATGGCCAAAAAGTTCGCTCTCAATAAGCTCTGACGGTATTGCAGCACAGTTTACTTCTATAAGTGCTCCTTTTGCTCGATCACTTTTCTCGTGTAACCAGTGAGCAACAAGTTCTTTACCAGTACCATTAGGCCCAGTAATAAGTACTCTGGCATCTGTAGGAGCAACCTTCTCAATCATTTCTTTTATTTGACCAATCTCCTTGCTTTTACCCACCATCTCGTACTTCTTACTCACCTTTTTCTTAAGCTGAATATTTTCTACGACAAGGGTCTTGCGATCTAGTGCGTTGCGTACGGTATTAAGTAATCTATTAAGATCTGGTGGCTTAGAGATATAATCAAAAGCACCTAACCTCATTGTATTTACAGCCGTATCTAGGTCACCATGTCCAGAAATCATCACCATAGGGATTTCTGGCTTGAGCTTACGAGCAGCCTCAAGTACCTCTACTCCATCCATTTTTGGCATTTTAATATCACATAGCACTAAGTCATAGTCCTCCTCGCGTATCTTATTAATACCTTCAAGCCCATCTGCAGCTTCTTCTACTTGATAATCCTTACTCTCTTCTGATAATATTTTGGTAAGTACACGACGTATCGCGGCCTCATCCTCTATAATTAAAATCTTTGCCATTGTTATATTTTAAATTTAATACCTGAACGACCATAAAATGTATTTCTGTCGTTTATGGTAAATACATCGTCTCTATCGCCATCACGCAATCGTATGTCATTTATGATTGTATGTCCAGCATAGATATAGAATACTAAGTGTTTTGTAAAGCAGTACTCATACCCCACACCAAATAGTGCTACCATCATAGAGATACTCTCTGCCGTTTCAAATTCTTGTGCAGGTATTGCTACATCTACATTATCTTGAATATTTGCATAAAATCCATCTAGGGTTACAAAACTTTGGAGAATGTGCCTGCGGTCTTTCCCAAAATAACGTTTTATATTCGATTTTGGAACACCTAAAGTAAATGACCAATCTGGATGAAACTCTCTATAATAGTTTATAAAGGGTAGTGGAAATGGTCTTCCAGACTCTGTATCATAGCGGCCACCAATAATAAGTCGCCACGGTTTATCCAGTCCTTCATTTGTTTTATCATTTATAAAATATAAAGCTCCAGTGTGCACATAATCACTACTAGCAGCAGATCCTGTACTAAAATTTGAGGTTACAGTGGTTCCTAGTTTTGCTCCTATACGCCACTTTTCGCTTATTTTTTGAGTATACCCTAAGGAGAAGCTAAATGATTGAAACCTATCTAAATCCTCACGACTAAAAGGCACAACATCTTCAAACTTTAGATTAACGTTACGATACTCCACCCCTGGAACGAGGTACGTATCTTCTTTAAGTTTTATAGGAACATTGATAAATGTTCTAAACCTTCTAAATGAATTATCAGACTGTTCCTGTGGAAAGTACGTGTACTCAATCCTAGCCAAATCTGTAAGCTGAGCAAAACAAGTACCACTCAACAGTAGTAATACTATAATAATGTTAGTCTGTTTATTCATCAATCATATCATTTTTAGGGGGTTCGATATTGGTATTAACTGCTGTTTTATTAGGTGTATATATTGGGTTTGCCGTATTAAAAAGATGTACATCTCTTTGAGGAAAGGGAATGGAAATCCCGCTTTCGCGAAAACGGTCGTCTATAGCATACCTAAGCGCACTTTTAATTCTTGGGTCTACAAAACTGTCTCTCACAAAAAAGTATAAACCAAAATCAAGCGAACTATCACCAAAGTTTTCAAAAAGTGCAAAAGGCTTTGGATGCTTTAAAATCTCAGGATGTGCAACTGCACATTCTAGTAATATTTTTTCCACTTGTCTCGTATCACTTCCATAAGCAACGCCCACCTTTACATTCTCTCGGGTGGTTTTATGGTTTTGAGTGTAATTATAGACAGTGTCTGTTATAAACTTATGATTAGGGATAATTATTACTTTATCATCTCTAGTTAATGCTCTTGTAGTACGTAATTTAATTTCAAACACACGACCTACTCTTCCATCCATTTCTATAATATCTCCTGCAGATATAGACTTATCAATCATAATAAGAATACCACCTATTACGTCTTGAAATACCTCCTGCAATGCAAGTCCTAAACCTACAAATAATGCTGCAGATGCTGTGAGCAGCACCGTAATATTAATCCCTGAAGCACTCATCGTAGCAAGCACTACCACTATATAAGCGATATACTTGATAAACTTAAAAACACTTACAAACTTAAGTTTGTCATCGCCCTCCATTTTACGTGTCATTAACACACGTATCCACTTAAGGAGAATGCTTGTGAGTATAAAAGCTATTATTAGAATAATAAGATGACCAATAGTAAGCCCTATATGATTAGGTTCCTTTCCTACACTTATAAGCTCGAAGCCCAGCCACTCCTTAATAGTGCCCCATACGTCTTGTTCAATAATATCTTTTACCTTCTCTACAGTCTCTTCCTGCATAACAAGAAGGAGTGCTAGTATCTTAACCATTTTATTAAATCTTTATAAGTAGGTTTTTTACCATACATCAATATCCCTACACGGTATATTTTTGATCCAAACCATACTGTAAACACGAATGATGCCACTAGTAAGGTAATAGACAATGCAAGTTGCCACACCGGAACCTCAAACGGTATACGCATCAACATCACTATAGGTGACGTAAGTGGTATGATTGAGAAAACGGTCGCTACCGTTCCATGAGGATTATCTATCACTGCAAAAAAGCCAACATAAATCCCCAACATTAACGGCATAATGATAGGTAACATAAACTGCTGTGTATCTGTTTCATTATCTACTGCTGCACCTATCGCTGCATATATAGAACTATACAAAAAGTATCCTCCTATAAAATAAATAAAGAAGCCTCCTACTAGTTGTAATAGAGGTAACTTTTGAATCTCTTGTAGTAACTCAATCACCATCCCAGGATCTTCTGCTATTTGTTGTGCTTGTGAAGCAGCAGGACTCGCCGCAGATGCTGCTGAAGGATCAATACCGAATACAGTAGTAAGAACGACTAGCAAAATCCCTCCCACAAGAACCCATATTGAGAATTGTGTGATTCCTGCGAGTGTAGTACCTAATATTTTACCCATCATTAACTGGAAGGGTTTTACAGAAGATATAATTACTTCAATGATTCTATTGGTCTTTTCCTCAATCACAGAACGCATTACCATGTTACCATATATGATAATAAACATCATTAATAAATAACCCGCAGCACCACCAAAACCAGCTTTTACCCAGTTACTCATTTTAGAACTCGTCTCACCAGAAAAATTTTCTATTTGCACATCAATACTGCTTTTGGCAGTTTCTAGTGTATTCAAGTCTATACCTTGAGCGATGAGATTCTCATCGGTCATTTTCTTTTCGATGCGTTTTTCTATATCTCCTATAAAGCTAAAAGAAGGTGTTTCATTGCCATAAAAGGTAACAGCATCTTCTACTACAGCAGGATTATCATTGATATGGATAAGCCCATAATAACCTTCACCCTTAGCAACCTCTTTTCCTGCTTCTAGTCCCTGATCGCTAAGATTGAGATAGGTAGTCTGTTCTGTATTAAAAAATACAGTTTCAAATTTCCCAGAGTCGTCTACTACTACAATAGTGCGTTTATCCTCGCTATTAAGTTGAGTAAGGTAAGAGATTAATAAAATCATCCCCACAAGTATAAGCGGACTCAAAAATGTCATTATTAAAAACGACTTATTACGCACTCTCGCAATGTACTCTCTCTTTATGATTAACTTAAGTATGCTCATTTGTTTTGGCTAACTGTTTGAATGAAGATATCGTTTACGCTTGGTATCACTTCCATAAAATGAGTGACTTGTCCATAATTTTTTAAGGTAGTAAGCAATTCGTTTGGTGTAGACTTATCGCCCATTTCCACACGAAGCTTACGTTCATTACCAAGACTTTTAAAATGCGCTTGAGTTACTTTAAAAGCAGCTTTGAGTTCTTGTTCCGCTTTCGCGAAAGCGGTCTCATCTACAACCTGCACTCCCACATCAAACGTATTATTCTGGTATGCTCTCTTAATACTGTTTACCTCACCATCTAGTATTTTATTAGACTTATTGATAAGTGCAATATGATCGCATAGCTCCTCTACAGATTCCATACGGTGCGTGCTGAAGATAACGGTAGCTCCCTCATCACGTAATTGCAAAATCTCATCTTTAATGAGGTTTGCATTTATAGGATCAAAACCACTGAAGGGCTCATCAAAAATGAGCAACTTGGGCTGGTGCATTACGGTCACCACAAATTGGATTTTCTGCGCCTGTCCTTTAGAAAGTTCTTGAATTTTTTTATCCCACCAGTCGCCTATTTCTAGTTTTTCAAACCAGTGTTTGGCTCGTTTTTTTGCATCTGCTTTTGATAAACCTTTAAGTTGGGCTAGGTAGAGCACCTGTTCCCCTACTTTCATAGATTTATATAAGCCACGCTCCTCTGGCATATAGCCTATGTCGCGTATGTGATGCTGTTGTAATGGCTCACCTCCTAGCGTTACACTACCCGTATCTGGCATAGTAATCTGGTTGATAATACGAATGAGTGTTGTCTTGCCAGCGCCATTAGGGCCCAGTAGCCCAAAAATGCTTCCTTCTGGGACAGCAATGGAAACGTTATTAAGTGCGGTAAAGTCACCAAACTTCTTTGAGACAGTATCTGCAACGAGTAATGAATTCATAGATAATAGTTAATCAAGCTAAGATAGGAATATGACCTGACGAAGACATAACTGTTAGCTATAATTTAGGAGTTTTATTAAAGACACTACACAGAAAATGATCTTATTACAACGCCGAAAGCGGCTGTACGTTATAAAAAAGATAATTACAAAACGTCCTAAAAGCAAAACCCACCCTAGACGTAAGTTCAGGATGGGAAAAAAAATTGCTATGAAAAAGAAAAATAACGTCAAACATTGTTTAACGTTATTCAAATATAAGTTTTTTTTATGAACCTAATAATTTTGGTTTCACAAAATTTGAAAGTTTCACATTATGAGAACATATCTTTAACTTTTTCAAAGAATGACTTATCTCCAGTTTCTGGGTTTGGTGTAAAGTTATCATCTGCAGCCATCTTCTCAAAAAACTGCTTTTGCTCTTTATTAAGTGTTTTAGGCGTCCATACATTTACATGTACAAGTAAATCTCCTTTACCATAGCCATTTATAGATGGAATACCTTTACCACGCAAGCGTAATATTTTACCACTCTGCACGCCTTCTTCTATCTTGATGCGTACTTTTCCAGTAACAGTATCAATCTCTTTTGAAGTACCTAGCACTGCTTCACTAATACTAATGTAAAGATCTAGGTGAAGGTTATCGCCTTCTCTTTGTAAGAACTCGTGATCTTTTTCTTCTATTGCTACAAGTAAATCTCCTGCAATACCATTTCCTGGTGCTTCATTACCTTTTCCCGTAACCTTGAGCTGCATTCCATCTACAACTCCTGCTGGTATTTTGATACTTACTGTCTCTTCTTCAACTACAAGACCTTGTGCATCTGCCCCTGCTGGACGTTTATCAATCATCTGCCCTGCTCCACCACAAGTAGTACAAGGAGCGCTTGTTTGCATACGACCTAAAATAGTATTCTGGATTTTTGTTACTTGTCCAGCACCATTACAGGTTGTACACGTTTTATATGAAACTCCTGCCGCTTGCTTTTTACGCTTGACCTTGATTTTTTTCTCAACGCCGTTTGCAATTTCTTCAATAGTAAGTTTTACACGAATACGTAGGTTGCTTCCCTTCACTCGACGCTGACCGCCGCCACCACCAAATCCAGAAAAACCACCTCCACCGCCGCCAAAAGCACCGCCGAAAATATCTCCAAACTGACTGAAAATATCATCCATATTCATACCTCCGCCACCGAAGCCACCACCACCAGCGCCTCCTTCAAAGGCTTGATGTCCGTATTGATCATAACGAGCACGCTTGTTATCATCGCTAAGCACTTCATATGCCTCTGCAGCTTTCTTAAAGTTTGCCTCTGCAGTATCATCGCCAGGGTTTTTATCTGGGTGATATTGCACCGCTTTCTTTCGGTATGCTTTTTTAATTTCGGCTGCTGTGGCTCCTTTTGAGATACCTAATATGTCGTAAAAATCTTCTTTCATAATCAAAGCTCAGCGTTACTGAGCACTCTTAATCTATTGCAATCGTAATATCGCTTTTACACCACACTACGACATAAATCATTTTAAATTTATTGTCCCGTAACTACTTTAGGAAACCGGATAATCTTGTCTCCTAGTTTATATCCCTTTTCTATTACGTCTACAATTTTACCTTTCAATTTCTTGTTAGGTGCTGGTATTTGAGTTATTGCCTCATGTTGATCTGCATTAAAATCATCTCCAGCTTTCACACTCATTTCCTCAAGCCCTTTAGACTTAAGTGTTTCCTTGAATTTATTGCTTATAAGTGTCATTCCTTTTACGTGAACGTCATCTTTATCGCCTTTAAATTCATTAAGAGCACGATCAAAATCATCTGCAACTGGAAGCATCGCTTGTATGACTTCTTGTCCTGCAGTTTTGTATAACTCTATACGCTCCTTAGTAGTACGTCTTTTATAATTCTCAAATTCGGCAAAAAGGCGTAAGAATTTATCCTTCTCCTCTGCCAGTTGATCTTGAACGATTTCTAGCTCGCTTCTTTCATCTTTTACCTCCTCTGTAGGCTCTACCGTTGCATCTTCTGCTTCGTTTACAAATTGCTCTTGAGCAGCTTCGTCTACTGTATTATCTGGTGTTTTATCTTCTGTTGCCATAGTGGTCTTAAATTCAATTTTTATTGAGGTGGCAAAAGTACTGCCAATTGTATTAAAATGTCAAAATGTCACTGGCTTTTTAAAACTAATAGTATCGCGATTTTTATAATACATATAAACGAACAGCTCAATAAAACGATTTATCAATAAATAGACTTCCCTCAGTAGCCTTACAAAGGTTTCATTCCTTCTTAGATGATCATATTATTACAGTTATGACTAAAATCATATCCCGGCTACTTGCCTAACTACTTTTGCCAGTAGCATCAAGACTAAAGCTCTACTCCTGCATGGGTTATGTGGCAAATAACTAAGATGGGGTTTGTTACGCTTTCGCGAAAGCGTACTACTATTTAAGATAACATTATGATAAGCGCTATGTATAAATGTTAATTTTGCAATTCACTAAATAATATTATCAACATGAAAAAACAAATTTTAAATACACTTGCTGCCGTAGCTCTTGTAGCAGGAGTAGTTTCTTGTAAAGGAGAAAAAAATGAAACTGAAGCAAAAGATGCTCAAGAAGTTGCTGTGGTAGAAAATGCTGCAAAATTCAAGGTAGATGCTGCGAGCTCTACAATTGAATGGGTAGGAAGCAAGCCTACAGGAACGCACAACGGAACTATCAACATAGAGAATGGTGTTGTAAATGTTGCTGGAGATGCTATTACTGGAACATTTCTTATTGACATGACTTCTATTACTGTAACTGACCTTGAGGCTGGCGACGGAAAAGAAAGTCTTGAAGGACACCTAAAAGGAATGGCAGAAGGAAAAGAAGATCACTTCTTTAACGTTGCAAAATATCCTACAGCTGCTTTTGAAGTAACTGGAGTTACAGAAAAAGATGGTAAAAAAATGATGCAAGGTAATCTTACTATGAGAGACCAGAAGAAGAACATTGAGTTCCCAGTTTCTTACTCTGTAGATGGTGAAAATATGACACTTACAAGCGAGCCATTTACTATTGATCGTACTGATTGGGGAGTAAACTACGGGTCACAATCTGTATTTGACAATCTAGGAGATAAATTTATATCTGACGATATCGAGCTTACTGTAAATCTTAAAGCTACTAAAGCTTAAGACTTACTTTTTATAGAGCATAAAAAAAGCCACTCTCGCGAGTGGCTTTTCTTTTTTTGGTTAGTCTAATAAGCTTTCAATAGCTTGATCGATTTTTGGGTATTTAAATTTATATCCATCTGTTTTAATTTTAAGAGCGCTTACTTTTTGACTTTCAAGCACAATTGCTGCCATGTCGCCTAGCATAAGTTTAAGTGCAAATTTAGGAACCCTAGATATTATAAGTGGTTTGCCCATAGTGTCTGCTACCACCTCTGTCAGATTTTTATTTGTAACTGGATGTGGTGCTACCCCATTATATATACCAGCCAATTTATTTTTTAATATATGGAAGTAAATCCCTGCCATATCATCTACATGAATCCATGATTGCCATTGTTTTCCTGATCCTAATGGTGCACCTGCTCCATATTTTACAGGTTGCATAATTTTAGGTAATGCTCCACTGTCTTTATCGAGAATAATCCCCGTTCTCACGCGGCTAGTAATGATATCGAGCTTTTGAAACTCTAAAGCAGCATTTTCCCACTCTTCAACAACTTGTCCTAAAAAGCCTTTAGCATATTCCGGATAAGATTCATCATACAATTTTGTAAATGATGATGGATAGCCACCTACTGCACTGGCAGATATGTAATGCTTTATAGAAATAGGTTGGTTTTTAGACCGCTTTCGCGAAAGCGCACTATACAACAATCTCGCTGTTGTGGCTCTACTTTCAAAAATTGCCTTTTTATTTTCTAATGTCCAGCGCTGCGCAATGGATGCTCCAGCAAGGTGGATAATTGTTTCGACTCCATCAAAACATGCTTCGTCTAGCTCGTCTGTCTTTGTATTCCAGTAAAATCCTTTATAATTAGGTGTATCCTCAATTTTATCTTTTGAGGTAGTTAGATAATGTACACTTATGCCATCTTTATGACATAAGTCTGTAAGCGCGCGCCCTACTAATCCCGTTGCGCCTGTGATAAGAACTTTCATTATTAATTAATTGATGAGCGATAAAGATACAATAACAGCTCATTTATATTTTAACACTTGTAGGAATTTAGTGCAATTTTAACGTTACTCTTTCCCGTCTACATAGTCTTGAAGGTAGCTGTAACGCTCAGTGAGCTTCCCATCTTGCGTCATTCTGGCGCGATCAAGAAGTCCTGTCTTATCTCCATTAAAAAATGCTGGAATCACATGCTTTAAGAACATCTCGCCAAAACCTTCACTAGCGTCCTTAGGTAATTCACATGGTAGATTATCTACAGCCATCATAGCAATCACACCATCCTTATTATAATCATCTTCTTGTTCTGTAACAGGATTGTATCCATAAAAAGGGTCTGCAATTGTAGATGGTCTAATCGTACTAGCTACGGGACCATCTATATCGCAAGAAATATCTGCAATAAGGTTAATCTTAAACCCTGGATCTTTTGCATCTTCTCTAGTGAATAGATAAGGCGCACCATCACCGTAAAAATGTCCAGCAATAAAGTAATCTGTCACCTTTGCATACTTCATAAAGTCGCTTTCATATCCGGAAGGATCTTTATAAAATTCAAATCGAGAACCCTCTGTTCCATCTATACGTTTATTGTATTCTAATACGTCAATCGTACAATAAACTGGCTCACTAAATTCTTCATTTAAGTAAGCGTGATCTGTCACCTCCTTAATATTGAGATGGTCTAGAATTTCTTGTGCTCCGCGGGCAACTTTCCCACTACCTGATAGACAAATCTTAATAGCAGGGAGTTTAATTTTATCGAGTTGGCTTTTTACAGCGTCAAGATCTAGTAGCGTTTCTACTTTAGGAAGTTCAAAAAGCCCATCACGTAATCCCAATAATCTAAAACCATTATAGGCACCTACGAGCCCAGCGTAACGACCAAAACCGATAAGTCGTGCTCCGCTAGCCTCCGTGATTACTTCGTGATCATACATCTCGATATTTTTATCAAGAATAGCCTTGAGCAACTCACGATTATATGGCTGTTTCTTAATGGTGTGACTAAAGAAGAAATATTTTTTATTAGGCACTAGAGCATCTATAGGCACTTCTTTTACTCCAATCATCACATCTGCATCAGAGACATCTTCTTCTACATCAAATCCATTAATGGTGTAAGCCATATCAGGAAATATACGGATATCTGATGCCTCTACTACAAAGCTTGCATCTTCAAACTGCTCTCGTGCTTCTGCCAGTTTTTCAGGAGAGAAAACAACTCTTCTGTCTGGTGGATTCTTACGTTCTGTGATGATGGCAAATTTCATAGTGTGTGAAGTTTTGGCAGTGTCTGTAGTTGGTACAGCTTTTGCATAATATTAATAGCAAATATAAGCTTTAGTAGTATATTTGTAGTTCCGCTTTCGCGAAAGCAAGGTGGAAATTTTAATACTGGGGTCGACTGGTTTTGACAGCGAGACCAATAGTATTGTAAGCGTGTCGAGCGCTGGAAAACAGCTCGTAAATCTCATTTTTCATCTTTTTAAACGGCGAGAACAACTACGCCCTAGCTGCATAATCTGAATTATAGTAAGATTACGCCTCGGTCTACAAGGTAGACAAGCAGGAAGTCACTCGAGAGCCTTGGTTTACGGCAATCGATATAGTGACTTCGTAAAAGTAAACCTATCCCTCGTAGGGCTTTGATGCGAGAGAGACACCTAATTGAAGATAAGGGGTGCGTTGGTAGTTTCTAACCGGCAATCTCACGAAAATTCAAACAGAAACTACACACGTAGAAAGCAGTAATATTGCTTGTTTGGACGAGGGTTCGAATCCCTCCGACTCCACTTTTAAACCCCGTAACACTTGTGTTCATGGGGTTTTTTATTTTATCAACTAAAAAAATAAACTATAAAATACCTACAATTGGGTATGGAAGTGGGATGAATGGATTTTTAAGTTTACCACATCATTAAAACCATTCTAGATGTTTAAATCAATTCTTTCAATTGTCATTGTGTTATTTTTTACACAGGTAACAATAGCTCAAAGTGTAAACGACACCTTAGTATTTGACAAAAACGCCTCCCTAGATTTTTCTAATAAAGTAAGCGTAATCCCTTCGGGCGAATTGGTTTCTTACTATTCTTTTGACAAACTTGTTCTTGCAGATCTTTCTTCATTATTACTGGGAGGTACTACGCCTAGCGAAGGGATAGAAGCAACCTTTGATGAAAGTAAGTCTAAGATTGCGATAAGCGGGACAGTATATACTGGTGATCATTCCTTGCTAACCGTAAAAGGGGACTTCAGTGCTACAGATAATGGAATTTATTTTATAGATGAAAATAATGGAAGTACAAACGCAAAGTTTTCTTTAAACTACTACCATAGTTTTGGTGGAGTGAGGTCGTATAACAAACCCTCATCAGACCTAGATGTGAAGAGAGGTTTCTATAAGATAGAAAAAGCAAAACAGTTAAAGATCGCGCAACTTGTAAAAGATTTTTATTACACCACTACCCTTCTAGAAGATGCCGGCATACCTGTAACATCCATCAAAATTAAAGATATTAATGCAAAACAGTGTAACGCTCAAGATTGTAGTAACTCAAAGCTGGTGACTTTTAATAAAATAATCAAAAACTTTAATTACACTCTTGATGTAGCAGCTATAGACCAGACTTCCATAATGTCTGACACAGCATATATTACTTCTAATAAATTAGAAAGCAAAAACAACAATAATGGTTTTAATCTCATAATAAAAGATAACTCAGAGACTAGAATTGTTGAAGATGAAAAACTCTCGAACAATTTAAATGCAACCTATGACATAGACGCTGTGATTAACCGATATGAAGAAACAATTGCTAGTATGGATTCCATCTCTACAAAACTAGCTGATTTAGAACAAAAAAATGCTCAACCGTACTGGAACAGCAAGCGCCTTTTTTATTTAGGAGCGTCACCATTTTATATACGTGAACAAATCAAAAGTGTCTATACCGCTAATCAATCACTGAGTTTTAGTGATCAATTTATCGACACAAAGGGAGATTTATTTGGTGTAGAGGGACAGCTAGGATTTTTTTATGAATCAAAAGAGAGAAGATATTATACAAAGATGATATTTGCTAGAGCTAGTGTAAATATAGCTAGAGGTTCAAATGCAGCTGCTTTTAATAAGAAAACTTATTCCTTCCCTGCTACTCCCATTGACACCTTGACTTCTGGTATAATTTCTACACCTAATCTCATTCAAGGTAATCTAAATAAGAATGGCTTTGATTATAACTATGCCTTTACCACTGCTTTAGGTGTAGAGCTTTTCTGGTTTACTACAACACATTTTGGTCTTTTTGGTCAAGTAGGCTATAACAATCAAAATTTTGATGTAGGCCAAGGTAAAGATATGGAGATATACAAGCTGCGTCTTGGGACAGTTATAAATCTCAAGAACAAAAAGAAAAACTTTGCTACACTCCAATTATTTGCAGACAGATCTGATCTAAGTTTATCTCCTAATAGTACCGATAAAGATTTGAGATTTGGATTTAAGCTAGGCTTGCCTTTCAATTTCACACAAAAGTTATGATTCTTAAATCTACTTATAGAAGATTACATCCTCACATGCTTTTCAACAATCACTTTATTTTCAATATATTGTAATCCAAGACCATAACAAATCATTAAAATATCACTACCCTATTTATAGATCAACTCTATTATTTTTAAAAGATTGGCAATCAAGAACACTGCACTATGATAAATATTACAACTAACCAAAAACTAAAACAAGAGATGGCGAATTTTGAAAATATTGAAGGAGAATACAAAAGAGGAAAGCAATATTTTGATTATAAAGTAAGTATCAATATACCTAATGAAGTATATACTGAGGATGGCACGGACTATAGCTTACTTTCATCTGAAAATAAAACAGTAAATATTTGCAGAACATTATTCTACAAGAAAAAACCTGTTGGGATTTTAGTAGTATATAACTTTCAAGTTGTAGAAAAAGAGGTTAAAGATAGAGCTACTCAATTGATCACAATATCTGAAGATGGTAAGCTTGTAGGAATAGACCCGGAATTCAATGAAAACCTTGCCATAATAGTAGTACACGAAGAAGACGAAGACCTTTTTACAAAAAAAGTTAGAAAAGGAATTGCAAAATTCATGAGTGAAAATTTCATAATTGGACGTGGTCAAACTCAAAAAATTCCTGATGCTACAG
Organism: Dokdonia sp. PRO95; assembly: GCF_000355805.1. Classification (NCBI taxonomy): domain Bacteria; kingdom Pseudomonadati; phylum Bacteroidota; class Flavobacteriia; order Flavobacteriales; family Flavobacteriaceae; genus Dokdonia; species Dokdonia sp. PRO95. Next base: position 2,079,433 of record NZ_CM001837.1, on the reverse strand, counting down.
AAATTCAAGAGGCTATTTCTAAACTAATAAAAAAGGAAAAATCAGTCTCCCCTCTCACTTCAAACGGCGGTGTACTAAAACCAGGCACAAAATAAAAATGCCTGTAAAAAAATACTACAAATTACTACTCTTAATCTGCGCTTTGAGCATCCAGCTTAATGCGCAGATTAAAACTATAGACTCTTTGCTACAATACAAGCAAGTAGATAAAGCTGCCTTAGTATTGGAAGGTTTTGAGTCCTCAAAAGCTGACAAAGATGTTCTTCTTAACATACAAGTCTTATTCAAAATGTATGAAAAGAAAATGGATACAGCGTCTGTTTATCTTAAAAAGATCGATAGCACAGCACTTTCAGGTATAGACAGAGCATACTACTACAAAAGCCTTGGTAAATCTTATAGCTATGCTAACCAAGAAGATCTTGCCTATCGCAATCTCACTATTGCCCAGAAATTGTTTGAACAATCTAACGCTCCCATTCAAGCAAATAGATTAAACTATGAGCTGCATTATATTATCAGTTCGCAAAAGCATCTAGCTATAGAAAACAAAAATTTGCTCAATACGTTGTTGACTAATAGCGAGCAGCTCAATGACCCAATAGGCGAGTTACTTGCTAGAATAGGCCTTGCAGCAGCAAAATTTGATGCTACTCACAAAAAAGAGTTTTTCTCTCAAATGAATAAGGCAAAAGCAATTGCCAGAAGAATAGGAGATTCATCGCGAGTGGAGCTTTATCACAGCTACATAGGCTTGTATTATTCAAGTTTTACGACGCAACAGGATTCGGCTATTTATCATTTTGATAAGTCGTTGCAGCTTTCAGAATTATATGGAACTTCAGACGATCTGTTTTATGCATATCTCAATAGAGCTACCGTACCTCGCTCTAATGAAAATTACAAAGAGGCGATTACCTATATGCGCCGAGCAGATAAGATTGGGATAAAACAGTTCAAGATAAATAATAAACGTAATCTCTATAATTACCTCTCTTCAGATTATAAAAATATTGCAGCTCTTGATAGTGCGCTCTACTATCAAGAATTATACATACAGTATACCGATAGCGCACAAATAGAAAGTCAGAATAAAAACTTGACCTTGTATAGAACGCGCGAACTAGAACTAGAAAATGAGCTCGAGAAAAAGAAACGTTTACTTAATCGCTCGCTCCTTATTGCCGCAATCCTTGCGCTTATTGCAATCGCCATTACAGCTATCTTCTTGATTAAAAATCAGCGTAAAAAGAGATTACTCACGGAGCGAGAAAACGAGATACTTTTAAGAAATCAAGAACTCTCCAGCATAGACGCGATGGTGGAAGGTCAAGCAAAGGAAAGACAGCGTATAGCAGAGGATCTACACGACAACCTAGGTGGGCTTCTTGCAACCTTAAAGCTGTATATGGAAAATCTTAAGGTTAAGAAAAATAGGCTTGAAGAAGAGCAAGACACACTCATTAAAAAAACAGATGATATACTTGAGCTTGCCTATCAAAAAGTACGCAGCATTGCTCACGAGCGCAACTCTGGAAATCCTATTTCTCTAGGTTTGCTTCCTGCTATTAAGGAGTATGCGGCACAGGTTTCAGGTGCAAACCAACTGGTCATTGAGGTGTTTTCTCACGGGGAGGACACTCGTATAGGTAATGCGGTGGAGCTTACGCTTTTCAGGATTATTCAAGAACTTATTACAAACACAATTAAGCACGCTTTCGCGAAAGCGGTAACCATCGACCTCACTTATTTTGAAGATAAAATTAATCTTGTATTTGAAGATGACGGCAAAGGATTTGATCCAGAAAGAACATCATTAAAAACAGACGGAATGGGCTTATCTTCTATAGAAAGACGTATAAAGGCGCTTGACGGAAACTTAACAATAGACGCCAAAGAAGGTCGCGGAACGTCAATCATAATCAACATCCCAATAGTATGATACGACTCGCCATTGCAGAAGATCATTTGAGTTTTAGTGAAGGGATTGCACTCTTCCTAAAATATGAGACAGATATTGAGCTCGTAGGCTTTGCAAAAAATGGTGAGGAATTAATTGACTTAGTTCGCAAAAAGAGACCATCGATTGTAGTCACAGATGTACGAATGCCCATTATAGATGGCATAGCAGCAACGACACAAATTTTAAAAGAATTTCCAGAAACTAAGGTGATTGCCTTCACAATGTTTGATCAAAAGAAAGCGATTGACCAGATGATTGCTGCAGGTGCAAAAGGCTATGTACTCAAAAACTCTAGTCTCTCCATACTACTTGAAGCCGTGCGTAAAGTAAATGCTGGCGAAGATTATTATGACAAAGGTGTTGCTACTCCCGCCTCCTCTCAAAATAATGTAGGAATTAATGTGCTCACACAGCGACAAAAGGAAATCCTAAAACTCATTACAGAAGGAAAAAACAATCCTGAAATAGCCGAACTCCTATTTATATCGAGAAGCACAGTAGAAACACATCGTAAGAATATGATCCAGAAATTAGGCCTTAGTGGCTCAGGAGAATTATTGCGCTATGGGTTACAAAAGCGATACGATTTTGACTAGCGATAACATCCTAGTATCTTCTTAAGAAACTTTAACTGCGTTGAGAACGAGTTAAATCTATAAAACAAGTAATCACTTACATACCATATTTACCCAAGTTTGGGTATTTATCTTGGGTATCTAAGATTTTATTTTTGAGTGAATTAAAACCATTCAAAATGAGAATCTTCTTAACAACCATTCTAATTTTAATCAGCAACTATGGGTTTTCTCAGTCGTACGACTATGACAAAGCAGAAAAAGCCCAAGACAAAATATATCGTGGCACCAATTTGAAAACTGGAAAATTATTTTTTCAGGACATCTATGGTACTACAGCGATTGTGACATACCCAGGAGGCAATCCCGAAACTATCCCCGTCTCTGTAATCAAATCAAATATTAAAGTATTAAATGAAGTAAAGGCAGATTGGAACAACCCAATCGACGGTGATATAATAGTGATAACTAATTACTATAAAGATTTTAAAAGGATTTGTAATGATGATTCTAGGTACTGTAATAGTATGGACAATTATCACAAAGATAAAATCATAAACGCTGAAGGGTATTGGAATCAAATGTATGCCGCTTGGAATAAACTATTAACTTCAAATCAAAATATCACCAATGATGAGGACAGTGAAAACTATTCAAATAATACGAGCAATACTAACTCGAAAACAGATAATAGTGATAATGCAACATCCAACGAAAGTAATGATACAAATTCAACTGATTTTAGCGTAAAAGAATCTCCAGCAGAAAAGGCAGCTCGACTAGATAGAGAGCGAGGAGCCGAAATTATGCAAGAAACACAAGATCGTGTCGCTAGCATTAAGACTTCTTCTCAACAACTAGGGAATGCTGTAAGCCAAATCTCAAACAGTATAGTTTCTGGACTACAAGAAAGAGATAGAAGAAAAGCTATAGAGAGCGAAAAAAAAGAAAGAGCATATCAAAACGCTGTTGCAAAAAGAGATAATGATATAGCCGCAATAGCAAAAAAACAAAGCCTTATTACTGATGAGAAAATGGCTAGTCTAAAAAAAGCCGAGTTTGCTAATTGGAATTCTTATAAGCTTAGCCAAAACATTAATAACCTCATAAATTTAAGGCGTCTCACACTAAGAAACTATAAGAGTAAAAGTTTACCTAAAGACATTGAAAAATTAGTAAACCTAGAAAGCCTAACCTTAGACTTGTACTCTACAGGAGATTTAACTTCAGATCTATTAAATGGAGGGTCTTTTACCCTAAACTCAGAGATTAAAGAGTTAAGTAATCTTAATGATATCACATTTATTGGAAATGGTTACTTAACCCACATAAATGTTGACTCTTCTGTTTTTGAAGAATTAGATAACCTAGAAACGTTTTCTGTGTACTCTAAATATCTCAAATCACTACCTCAAAGTTTACTAGACAGTGAATATGTTGAAAAAATCGAACTCTATTATCATCCAAAGAATAGAAAAAATGCAAATAATGACCAATTAAAAAAAGATTTAAAATATATCAAAAGCAAGACATGCTTAGTAGTAAAATTTCAAGATGGCACGAAGCCAATTTTTGGAAAGAAGTGTGATTAACAACCTAATAACTATAATATGAAAACAGTAAAATTAATTTTGACAACAGTAATTCTATGTGCAGTACAACTCTTGAATGCTCAAGACGGAAAAGAAATGATAGGAAAGGTTTATGAGTATGATAAAGTTCTAGATTTTTTTTATGATTGCTTTGAAGACGAACCAACCTTTCAAGGTGAAGAACCGCTAGCCATAGTAAAATATGAGGGTAAATACGGTGTTATTAACAAAGCCAACGAAGTTGTTATCCCTATAATCTATAAAGAACTAGGCGAGAGATGCCAAGGATTGTTTTCTGTAAAATTAAACAAGAAATATGGCTTCATCAATACTAAAGGAGAGCTTGTCATTGACTATAAATATGATGACTTGTTGTACGGTTTTGGAGGTGCACAAGGATATAAGGATGACCAGTGTGCTGTAAAATATAAACGTAAGTGGGGCGTAATTAACACCAAAGGTAAAATTATTAGAAAGTTTAAATATGTTGATGTTTGGGATGTCCCTGCCACTAGGAAGATGAACTAGTATAAATCCACACTTAACAAGTGTGAGAACTATTAATTATTATCTGTGGAGCTAAGGTTGGATTGAATTTATATATTTATAATACAAACCCCGCAAACTATATAGTTTGCGGGGTTTTTCGCTTTAATGAATATCTGTTAACATCGTCGAGATGAAATCTCAAATCATTTTTTACAGTATTGATTATAAATTTCTACTGTAGTATTTTGAAATAATTTAGTCAGTAATCTTATTGTTTTGATTTTTGTTTTGCGTCCTTATGAGCATTGTCTTGCACTGCATTTTCTTTATTAGAAAGTGTATTGCTTCCAGCTTTATCAGTCTCTCCAGCATCCCTTTTAGGTTGCGATGAGTCCTTGTTTTGATCTCCGTATTGATTTATGTGCTTATCCTTATGTACACCGTGCTCCTTATTATCAAGATCTGCTGCTCTTTTAGTATCGTCCATAATGCTTATTATATTAGTTTTCTTTTTATTTTCTTCAAATTTGGAACAAACTCATCATTAAAAGATCGTTTGTTCTTTATCCAGTCGTAGGTATAATAACCTAGTTGAGCGACTGTCACTATTCTGAATATTTTACCTACTAATTTCATGTGATCTATTTTAGTTTCACATAAATTTAATTGGACACTAATATATTTTAAGCTGGATTATGACATTTTAACTAGCAACCGTTAAATACCTATAAATGATTCACCTACAATGGTGATATTTTAAGTTTTACTAAAGAATGAGTAATAATAACGACCTGAACTGAAGACCATCAAATATTCAAATGCTCAAGAAAAGAGCTATTATTAACTAAGAAGCTATAAGCTTATCAATAGTTCCCATGGCATCAAACAGCGAATTAAATTGATAATTAGTTTGACTTATGATATTTTCAGTAACTACACAATGTGATTGTATGTAAACAGATTTCATACCAGAATTTAAAGCTGCTTGTAAGCCTAGCGCACTATCCTCAAAGATGTACACATCTTTAAAATCAGCGGGTTTTATATTTAAACTATTTGCCAACTTTAAATAAGGTTCTGGGTTAGGTTTTGGATTTACGTAATCTTCATAGCCATACATCACGGGTACTTCAAACTTCCAGAATTTTATACAGTCTTTTACAAAATCACTGCTCGCGTTACTGGCTATACCATAAGGTATATTGTGCTTTTTTAGATATTCAAAGAGCTTTTCAACACCCTTATAGTGCTCTACTTCATCTATATGCTCAGTTAGGTAATTGTTCTTAACTTTTAGTAGTTCCTCGGCTTCAGAATTACTTCCAAATTTTTCACACAATATCTCTGATATAATTATTGGTGATGCGCCAGATTTAATATCCCCAGAAGTTATTACTACAGTAGCATCCAGCACCTCATTTACAGCAAACTGCCAAGAGGCAAAATGTATGTGCTTACTATGAGCTATTACTCCATCAAAATCAAACAATACTCCTTTAACCATAGATTATAATTTTTCTGAAAAAATAGAAGCTAAATACTTGTTTAAAAACTTATTCGTAGGATCCATAGACTTACGTAAATCTTTAAAATCATTCCACTTTGGGTAGAGTTTAGTTAGCTCAGGGTCTTTTGCAGCAAAGCGCTTTCCCCAATGTGGTCTTCCTCCGTATTTAAGAAAAATATCCTCCACTGTTTTAAATGCTTCATAACTATTTGCACTTGATGCATCTCTTGAAACGCAACCCATCGTTACCGTTTTTCTTTTGTAAGCATTACTTAACCAGCTATCATCACTATCTACAAAACGCACATCCATAGGTATGTGAATGAATGATTTATTTTTAAAACTATTTATAGTTTCTGACAGTTCTTTAAGTAATGAAGGGAATTTTTCAAAATCAACTGTCCACTCCGCAAGTTCAAGCGTTGATCCTCTAGATTTTGTAACTGTCGCCTGATATAAACTTCCTTTATGTTCTTTTCTACTTTTAAAAAACCGCTGGTAAAGAATTTTATTTGCAAAATAGATGGTCCAAGGGGCTGTCTTAGTAAGCTGATATAAAAATTTTGAGGCCTTTCTCCTATTTTTCAAATATGCAGGTCCTAGATCTTCCTCAACGTGTTGATCTTTTGAAATCTTTTTTCCTTTTATCACATAACCCATCCCTGTATGAGGAAGCCATAATATTCTTAAGAAATCATGATTAGATAAATAGCTACTTAGATTCTTTGTCCACGTAGCATCACTCTCAGGTTCTTCAATTAAATGTAGTGTGTATGAATCCTCACATTGCAGTGTAATTGTAGAGAAAGCACCTAGAACTCCCAGAGATACTCTCACAGCATCCATGAGCATATCCTTTTCATCAATCACCTGGATTGAACCATCTGCTTGAATGAGCCTACAACTCGTCATATACGAAGAGATAAGTCCTCCATTAGTACCATGTGTTCCAGTTGCTAAGGCTCCACCTAATGTAATAGTGTTGATGTCTGGTAAACAAGGAATACACCAGTCTAAACTCTCTATTTTTTCTAGAAGGTCTTTAAGTTCAATTCCAGATTGGACAGTTATTTTTTTAGAAGCTTTATCAATACCAATTATCTGATTATAATTTTTGATATTAATAAGTGAGTCAGTCCCAGCAGCAATGTCTGATGATGATTGTTTGGAACCGTAAAACCTAACACTGTCAGCGTTTTTAATAGCTTCTGCAAACTCTTCTTCTGTAGTTACGTCGTAACTATTTATGAATGGATGCTTTACATTTTCATTCCAGCTAATCCAAGTATTTTCTTTCTTCAATTTTTTATTGCAAAGTTATATTGATTTAACAAATTACTATTGTAATTGAACAGTTAATTGGCGCTATTAAATAGAAAAGAGTAAAGAGTCTGATTTTTAAACTACATAACATTTCTATTTAATTTCTAGGTAAGCCTAACCTCATCAAATTAAAGTTTCATTAATAATTATAACACTACACTTTCTCAACATATTTTGCAATTTTTAAAACCTCTCATCTAGATAGACAAGGTTTTGGCATTAAATTATACTGCTATTGATATACAAGTTGTAAGTATACGCTTTCGCGAAAGCGTAACTATACACATCAATACTTCATTACTTACGACCTCGTTATTTCTCACTTACAAAATATAATATCTTTGAGGGATGCAGAAATCTACTATTACAACCCTACTTGTATTTCTAGTGCTCGCGCTTTGTGGTATTTGGACAACACCACTTTCGGCACAGACACCTATAGATAGCACCCAGCACTACTATAGAGTTATTGCATATCCAAAAAACACAGAGAATGTGACAGCAGGAATTAATTACTTCAAGCGCCAACTTGAAAACCCTAATAACGATACAGCCCGTAACAACTATTACTCTGAGCTTATATCCTTAGGATATTTCAATAATGGTGACATTTTTGAGAGTGAAAAAACCACCATTAACCTCTTAAAAGATATTCCTGTAACAGATACACAAACTATCGTTCGTCTTAGAAATAGGCTGGGTAGGTTGCATAGAAGTCTTAATAACCTACCACTAGCCCTAGAAAATTACCAGCAAGCGCTGGCAATGGCCACAAAAAAAGAAGATAGTATTACCATTTCAAATAATATCGCCACCATTTATATGGAGCGCTCATCTTATGAGAAAGCTGCTCAAGTCTTAAGTCCATTTATGAAGGATAAAGAGCGCATAGAAGATAACAACACACTGACTACTATATATGACAACTATGGGTATAGTATTACGCAGTTAGGTGACTCAATAGGTGAGACATTGATGCTAGAAGCCCTTACCATTAATGAAAAAGAAAACAATATCACGGGAAGTTTTTCTACAAATAGACATCTATCGTACTACTACCATCAGCAAGGCAAAGAAGCACTAGCTAGAAAACATGCCCTGATAGCAAGAAATATTGCTTACAGCCTTAACAACCCTAGATATCAACTAGAAGCCCTCGGACTGGCAATTGATATAGGTGCTACAACAAACGCCGTTGTATTTAAAAAACTCTCGGACAGCTTAGACAGAGTAGAAACTCTTCAAGAATATAAATATGTAGCTCAAAAATATGAATACGACACTTTCCAAACGCAAGCAAAAGAAAGCGAGCTTATAGCGCAGCAGGAGAAAATCAACAAAACACGCTACCAATATTTAGCCTTGTTTATTGCAGTAACTACTGTAGTTATTATCATTTTTCTTTCATCTCGCCATAGGAGAAAGCGACTTGAACAAGTATATATTACAGAAACAAAAATCTCAAAGAGATTACACGACGAAGTTGCAAATGATGTGTATAAACTAATCTCACAAGTGCAAACTAATACGCACAATGAAAGTCACTTACTAGACAATCTAGAGCACATTTATAGTCGAACTCGAGATATATCTAGAGAAAATAGTTTTATTGAGACAGAAGAATCTTTCCAAACATCCTTAAATGATTTGTTAGTGGGTTATAAAACTCCCTCTCTCAATATCATTACAAAAGGTATCGACAAGATAGATTGGAATCAAATTCCAAAAGCCCACAAGACCACTATTTATAGGGTATTGCAAGAACTCATTACTAACACTAAGAAACATAGTAAAGCAACTATAGCCTTTGTTGAGATTTCAAAGGAAGGTAAAAAATTGCATATTCTATATAAGGATAATGGTATAGGCGGCGCTATAAATTCTAAAAATGGTTTGCTTAATGCGGAATCCCGTATAGAAGCTCTAAAAGGAACAATTACTTTTGAAAGTAAGTCTAACCAAGGTTTTAAAGCACAGATCAAGATATAATGTTTCAAAAAGTAATTATAGCAGACGATTTAGGAAGCGTTAATGAAGGTGTACAACACATTCTTACTACCTATCAAGTTCCCTACATAAAGCAGGTTCAATATTGTGATGAGGCATATAAACTCATTAAAAAAGCAGAAATGGATGGTAAACCTTATGACCTCATAATTTCTGATCTCTCATTTGTAGCAGACCACCGCAAGCAACAATTTGCATCTGGAGATGATCTTGCAGCTACTTTAAAGAAAGAACACCCTGAGCTCAATATTATCATTTATTCTGTAGAAGATCGCTTCCAGCGTGTGAGGCAGCTATATAATGATACGGGGGTAGATGCCTTTGTATGCAAAGGACGAGAAGGAATCTCAGATCTTAAAGAGGCTATTAACACTGTTTTTAATGGAGAACGTTATGTTTCTCCACGCGTTGCAATGGCAATGTCTAATAATGCAGATTTAGAAATAGATGAATACGACATTACCCTCATGCGGTTACTTTCTTACGGGTACTCTCATGATGAAATAAGTAAAGAACTCGTTGCTCTCAACGTGTCTCCCTCGAGTCTAAGCGCTATTGAAAAAAAGATGAGCAAATTAAAAGTAAAGTTTAGAGCTAATAATGCTGTCCATCTCGTTGCATTAGTAAAAGATTTAGGTCTAATTTAGAAATATCCCTAAGAAAAATACCCCTAATGCGGTTTACCGTAAGCTAATCATTAAAAAATCTTGTAATCTTACTACGACTTAAAATCATGGGGGAATTTAAGTCAAGGATTGTTTGTAGAGGATGTTCATTCGGGCATCCTCTATTTTTTTTTATAAAGACCTAACAATCAAATATCACCAAATATAAAAATGTTAAAAAAAAATAAAAAACGCCCAAATAAAGGAAATCCGTAAAAGACCTATAAGAAAATCTCGTATCCTTGTGACGGCTTAGTTGCTAGGGGTTTCTAGGTCAAGATTATTTGCATTGGGCACCCACTTGGGTGCCTTTTTGTTTTAAATACACACCTAAGAAGTCCGCTTTCGCGAAAGAAAAACAAAACGAAACCTAGTTCATTTATAGTTTTCTTAAGACTATCTATTGACTAAAAAAAATAAAAATGAACTCAATGCGGTTTCCCGTACGCCATCTTTTTGTAAAGTTCGTATCCTTGTCACGGCTTAGTTGCTAGGGGTTTCTAAGTCGGGATTGTTTGTAGAGGGTTTCCATTTGGAGACCCTTTTTTGCTTTACGCAATCTGTAAAATACTCAAAAATCTAATGAATTTTCCAGAATGTGAATACACCTTAGAAAGTGTATGCTTATTAAATTTCAATTCTTTTTTTAACTTTAGTATCTAGCTTAAATTAATACTATCCAAAGCAAAAATCAAACCTACGGTCTCACAGCAGAACATCCAGTTATAGTAACTGATGTAGCTACATCTTATTCTTACCTCGATGGGTTAGTAGCTCTAGATAGTAACGTAAGTTATCGTCGTATTAAAAGTATGTTTTCGTCCTCCGTTAATGGCGTTCTAGATAAATATGAAATAGTGTTGAAGGACGAGCATTACTCCTTTCTATTTATTTATCCTTACGCAATGGAAAATGATTTTACTATAGCCGAAATTTTCGAGGCATTAAGTAATTAACATTACATTCAGACCACTATTCTACGACATAGCATCTACCTAAGATTAATTATCATGGTTTTTTTCATCATAATTAGTTTAAAATCTATCCAATTTTCGCGAAAGCGAACCTCAACAACCCGCTTTTTCAATCTTTCCTATTCTTTCATAAAATGATCAAGCTCAAAACTTAGAAGCTCCACACTCTTATTTTATGCATTTTGTCGATTAATTAGGTATTTCATAGAATACATACGACTTGTTATTTTAAAAATGATGGAGAAGATCATGTATAGGTAATTTAGCAGTGCAGAATGACTTACTCACCTAGCATATCGAGTATTACTCGACACTAGAATAGAAAAAGGAGTTTGATTATCCCTGCAGAAAAGATGTTTTTATAGATTGTTTATTAGATTGAATTCCCCCAAATTTTCAATTTGGTTTTGAGTAATGATTTGTTACCATACTTAATTTAACCTGATTGTTTTGCAAAGGCTATCCATATGGATAGCCTTTTGCGATTTATAGATAATCGTAAATCAATTTAATTATAAGAGTAATAATTATGTCTTAGTTTTTCTAAACACGCGTATAAATACCCATCCAAAAAAGAGCATAAAGATAAAATCATTAAGACCATAAATGCTATAAAACACTCCTGCAAAGGCGTCCCGCTCATATACTGTAGAGATTGAATGACTTGTAAACCACTGCAGATATACAATAACGTAAGCCAACTTCTCTACAGCAAATACCGCTATGAGCCATGGCACAGCTGCATAACTTTTTGCTACTGCTATATACGCAAGTCCCCATAAAACGATAGCTATAAGTCCAAAGTAGCCCATTACTTCTGGCTGTGCATCCATCATAACTTGATTTGTTAACCCTCTAGATAATAGTAAAACACCTAGCACATTAGAGAAGCCAGCCATTACAAAAAGCTTAGAAATAATTTTCGAACTCATAAATTGATGTTTTGTTAGAGATTAAATAATCACTCAAAAAAGGCAAGTAGTCTCACCCACCTTCTAGTCTAGGTGCTAGCCATAAATAGCCCATAGCTAAAATAAATATGATAAATAACCATAAACGTTCCACAGGTTTCAAGACTGATTGAGTGGCTACACTTTCTTGCTTTTCGGTAAATGTGCGCTTATTATGCGCAATTTGAGTAGACGCTTTTAGCGTTTTCCAGTCAGTATCAAGAGGAATATAATAGTTTCTTATTGCCGTGGTGTCTTTCTCTAGATGTAATTCATTCCAGCCTGTTTGTGATGGGTAGACCGTTCCCTCCCATTGATCTTCTAGTAAAAGATCTTGTCGCAATAATATAGCAACCTGCTTACTATCTAGAACCTTTGGAGCAGGTATTGCTGTGCGTAGCTTAAAGCGAAAAGGTGCATTCTTTACCCCTAGCTCTTCTTGAAACTCCCAGTGTAAAACGGGTAATTCTCTCTGGCTTATTGCGCTCAATATAGAAGACCATAAGTAATTGTAAGCAGCCTCATTACCATCAAGTACGAGCTGGTAGGTATCTGTAAGTGTAGTACTTCCCCATCTGCCAGCACCTCGCTGAGCATAAGCTGCCCACACATTTCCATTTTTTGAAATAATAGGTTGTACTAGTGCTCCTGCGTCAAAACTATGTTCCAGGGTAGCCATCTTAACCTTTGGCCAGGCTGAGAGTGAGGCTTCTTTTTTATTGTTTCGCTTAAAGCGAAAACCAAATTGTTTACCATTATTTACTACTGCCAAATCTGGCTGTATAAATACACCAAGACCTTCACGCGATACTTGATTATTAAGTGCTCTGCGAGAACCGCTAGACAGACCATTATAAGAACTAGCGTCCATAATCACCACATCAAACGCTGAAAGATTTGCGCTCGTAAATCCATAAATAGTCCCTTGCTTCCTATTAAAATTCTCAAATTTGTACCGTTCCTTGGTAAGCTGACTGCGTACTAGCACTTCGTGCCCTTCGTCTGCTAGGTAATTTTTTAAGTACTTAGTTTCAAACGTGGGGAAACCATTTATAATTAAAACACTTAAGCGTTCTTTTTCTTTGATAATTAGAGGTAATGGATTTTCAGTAATAATTGAACCCAGACTGTCTTTTTCAATAAGTTTATACACATACCTTCCACTTACTGAAGTTGTGGCTTGTAACTCAAAATCAAATGCATCACCTCCAGAAACCGTTACCGAATCAAGAGTATTTCCTCCAGCATCTTCTAGTAACAAGCGATGCCCTTTTGCAGGTAATGAATAAATCCCGCGAACTGAAAGGGAATCTCCTACGGTTGCAGATTTATTATAAGCAAGTTTTGTAATACCGCTCAATCTTTCACCTGTTAAATAGGTAGTTGCCATAGGTCGTAATTGCCAAATATCATAAGAAGCAATACCATTCCCGAGTATATAAGCAGTACTTATAGCCTCAAGTTGTGAGGGATTAAAACCATCACCATCATAATTGATAATTTCTATGTCCTTGTAGAGTCCCTGTAAGCTATCTACCTGCTGTTGTTTATAAGCTTCTGTGAGAATTATACCAACGCCCATTGTACGTGGCACAGCTTTTACTGGCTGCAGTAACATCAATGCAAGACTAGCTACTGCAATAATAGCTACTATTGCCTTTAAAAACACGTATTTAATGCCTGTAACGCGGAGTTCTTTCCATATAAAAAGACCCCACAATACTGCGGCGCCAGCAATTACAGGCAACATCCACTCTTCATGTATAAATGATATATTATCGATCACCCGTCTGTAGTTCTTTAATGAATATATCTTCTAGTTTTCCTCTGTATGGCTTAGGAGTAATTGGCATTGCATCATTTACTGGCAATGCTTGTAACAAACCGCGTTGTACTTGTCGCAGTGTAGTTGCTGGTTGTTGCTTTTCCTCTGTGAGTCTTTTGAGTTGTTGCAAGGTGTTAAGATGTCGTGCAGGTTCTTGTATTGCAATTATTGCTAGCTCTTCTCCTGCATTAGCAAGTATCGTCTTATCTGAAGCTGTCAAAGGCGTCTGTTCAGCAATATGATTTTCAAGAAGCGCAATACTTTCCTCCATATTTACATAGGGATTATTAGCCGCTATTTGTTCGGTTTTGTAAAAATTTTCAATCTCCTTGAGATCTCCAGAAAGTCGCTTGTCTTCCTTAATAGGCGGCGGATCAAATCCTATGCGATGCACATAGATACGCGCACTGTTTTTTATGTCTTGTATTAATGTCAATGCCTTGTATTGATAAGGTAAGGACTTCTTAGGATCTGCAAGACGAAGGTGTAGCTCTGCATCCCACATTTCGGCCATGGCTTGTTTGAGTTTGCCGCGCAAGGATTCTGTAAAAAGGGTTGATTCTTCAGGGTCATCGTGATTGTGCACATATCCCTCAAGTATAGATTTTTCACCTTCTTCCTCACCGCTTTCTTCATGATCATGTTCTTCTGGAACAAGATTATGCTCATTCTCACTATCGTGATCATGTCTAAAACCTGCCGTGGGATCATCTGCATCAAAATCTTCGTGAGAGATTTCTGGAGTTACCGCGATACCAGAATCTGCCTCATCACCCATAAACTGACCGTACTTTAATCGTAATGCTTTCTGATCAAAACCTAAATCATTACTTCGCTTTTTAAACTCTTCTTCTGTGAGTTGTGGTTGTTCTTTTATGAGTTTCTCCGTATCGATAATCAACTGTCGCTGGCTCCTAAAGTAATCTGGCATCAAATCGGCTCCTAGGGTTCCCTCTACTCCAAAACCATCGCTCACCGTATCTTTTATTACTGCAAAGTATGTCTCGCTACGTGTGATATTAGGTCTTGGTGTTTTTTGATCACTTACCTCAACATAAAAATACAACTCATCTCCTAGCTCCATCTTCAGCTGATCTAAATTAATATTTTTAGATAATCGCATGGATTTCTCACCTACTTGAACCGACTGATTAAAAGCCAACTTTTCCTCTCTAAATTTTACAGACTCTCCTTCTCCTTTACTTACCGTGGCAATAATGTGTGCTGCTGCCACTCCATAATCGTCACTTATTTCGGCAGTAAATGAGAGCTTTTTATTATCCGCATGATCAAATGAAGTGAACTGTGGGATGTTTTTAATTTCTACTAATGGTGCCTTGTCTTTCACCACTTCAATCGCATAAATATCTGATGCGTAACTAGCCCCAAGCGTATCTGTAAATTTAAAATTATAGTAACCAGATTGTGTGGGTTTGTACGCTTTCGCGAAAGCGGTACCATCACCCCTCATCTGATCATTAACTCCTATTCCTTCCACCATAACCTCACTCACCTTACTGTCAAAATCTAATTGCCAATATAGCTGTGATCCCTCAACAGCTTTTGTGTTCATCAAACTAGAAGTACGTGAACCAAGTTTTGTGTAAGCTGGATAACGAATGGTAAGCTTCTGATTAATGAGCATAGGCGGCTTATATGCCAGAGCAACAGAATCTGTCACAGAAAATGTGATAATCTCCCGCTCAGGTGTAGTTCCATTAGTACGATTTATGCTCTTTCCTAATGCATAAAAAACTATAACACCCACCAGTATTAATGCGCTTGCTGTAATCGCAGCATATCGCAATCTCGTTTTAGGTTTGACAGTGGTAATTTCCTTTGATAAGAGTGTGGTAATTTTCTGTTGTTGTAATTGTGCAAGCCCTGACATTCCCTCTGATGAGGCCAACAATAAACTACTACTATATTCGGCATTATCGAGATGTTTATCAATGTACGCACTCACTGTACTTAGATTGATTCTCCAAGGTTTAATCATGAGCACTGCTATTGCAGTTACTACTATAAAAGCGACAACACCTATTGAGAGATTTGTGGTAATCAGTGCACTACAAAGTCCAGCTCCGACACCATAAAGCACGGCTTCTAAGCTTCGCAATAACTGCCAGCGCTTCATGTACTTCTGTATGAGTTTTATCCCTTCTTGCATTATTGTTTACGTATTCTAGAGAGTATGCGCTCGGTTACGAGGAGTACTAAAAGCAGTATCCAGAAGATACTTGACATATCTGCTTCTACCTCTTTTTTCATTGTGGTAGCGGGACTATTAATGGTTTGTAGTTGCTCTAAACTCATCACTCGATTATCAAGGTCTGTTATTTTTGTATTCAATTCTTGGTCAAGATGGAGCCATGTAAGTAATTGTGTTACTAGCGGCTCTTCGGTTATGAGTTTGGGCGTTAGTTTCTTAGTAAGTATCGAGGTAGTTGCTGTAGGTCCTGTAACAATAAGCGAATTTGCAATTTCATTCGGTCGATAATATAGCGTAGGCATCTCGCGAGCTACCATAGATTTATCACTCAAGTCAATCAAATAATCAATAGTCGTCGTATCTATTTCTTCACCGTCTAATATTGTAGTAATTGTAATCTCTCTCTGAGTAAACTGACTAATCGCACGTAAGGCAGCCTCTAGATAACTACGTTCGGCATCATGTTTTTTATTATAGATAATTGTAATCTCAATAGGATAATACTCTTTTATAGCAATGGTTCTAGAATTACCATTCGTTCTGATCTCGACGCTGTCTTTTGCAAGATTTAATGCTGCATCACGTACTGCTATTTTCTCTTTATTTATACCAAGTAGTTGTGCCTCGCTTAACACATTAATGATTTCTAAACTATCCTTACGAGCAATTGCAACTAGTGACTGCTCATCCTGCTTATTAGTTTCCACAAGAATCCAAGTGATGTTCTTTTTTATAGTAGGCCTTTTGCCTTGTAACGCTTTCGCGAAAGCGTGTGTAAAAACCACAATACTATCTGTAGCTAACTCTTCCATCTCTCTAGCGAGCTGCCAATAATTAGGCACCACCTCTTTATTTGCTATTACATCTCCAGTCTCCCACAGTGGAAAATCTTCTTGTAATAATCGCCTTCCTTCCAGCGGTATTTGTTCAAACCTCGCTAGACCATCTGCTGTGGAAAGTAGCGAAGGCTCAAAGAGGTAAGCAACCTCCTCCTTATCGGGAGCTTTTGTAATATGAGGTTCTGCAAGAATCACAACCAGCGTGCTAATAATCAAGCAACGCAATAGTAGCAGCCACCATTCATTAAGCTGGATACTATTACTCTCTTTAGATTTTGTAGGCGCGATAAATTGTATACTGCCCACTTTGATGGTGCGCACTTTCTTGCGACTCCACAAGTGGATGATAATTGGGATTGCGAGTGCGAGTAGTCCCCAGAGATATGATGGCTGTAGTAGTGTCATATCAAAAAATAGCGCTTCGCTTTTTTAAGAATAAATGCAATGCTTCGCCAATATGGTCTTCTAGTGAAAATAACTCATAGTCTATACCGCTAGTAAGTAACGCTTCCTTGGTATTACTCATAGATTGCTCTAGCGCTTGTAAATAAGTAGCTTTTGCAAACTTTGCGTTTACCTTGACCTTAGCACCAGTTTCAAGATCTTCAAAAATAACTTGTCCTTTGTAATCAAATTCTAGTTCGCTCTTACCTAGCAAATGCAACACTGCGACTTCGTTTCTGGCAGTTTTAAGCTGTTTAATCATTGTTATAATTTCTTCGTCCTTTTCATAAAAATCTGTAATGAAAAATATAAGTTCTTTATGACTACGATTATGTAGCTTCTCACTTGCCAACTGCTTAGGCCAAGTGCCTTGATTTTTTAATTGCAATAATTGGTACAAGAATCTATTAAAATGCTGCTTCCCAATAGCCGGCTGCAATGCTTCTAACTTTTGATTATTTACCGTAAGTAAACCTATCGCATCACCTTGCGTTTGTGCTAGATGTGCAAGACTTGCCACGAGCACATTTGCATATTCTATTTTTGAAATATCACCTTCCTTATGAAGCATAGACATGCTTGCGTCTACTATAAATCTCACAGAGATATGAGTATCTATCTCTGACTGCTTGATGTAATATCTACCGGAACGAGCAAGCATTTTCCAGTCTAGTAACCTGAGGTCATCACCAGGTTCATAGCCTCGATATTGACTAAATTCTAACCCAGCCCCTACTCGCCTACTTTTATTAAGTCCAGACAGATAACCGTCTACGATAACGCGCGAAATAAGTGATAATCCAGAAACTCTGTTTATCACTTCGGGTTTAAGTAGCGATTTATAATCGTCTTTTGGCATATTTATTCTTTGCTGCTATTATGCTGATTAGGCTAAGTTTATTTCTTTAAGTAAGTGAGTGGTTACTTGGTCTGATGTAATCCCTTCTGCCTCTGCCTTGAAGTTGACAATCACTCTATGACGCAATACTGGTAAGGCCACATTTTTAATGTCTTCTAGTGTTACTGCCATTCTACCTTGTGAGAGCGCTCTCGCTTTTGCTGTAAGAATCATTGCCTGCCCCGCTCTTGGGCCTGCGCCCCAGCCTACCCATTGTTTTACATAGTCATTTGTGGTAGTTTCTGGTCTGGTCGCACGTACTATCGTACTTACAAAATCAATGAGATTATCGCTTATAGGCACCTCTCTTACAAGTTGCTGTAGTCGTAAAATATCTGCTCCTGTGAGTACAGAATGCACTGTCTGCTTAACGCCACTCGTAGTACTTTTTAAAATATGAGTTTCCTCTGCTGCTGTAGGATATCCTATTTTGATATAGAACAAAAAACGATCTTGCTGCGCCTCTGGTAATGGAAATGTACCCGATTGCTCAATAGGATTTTGAGTTGCGAGTATAAAAAATGGACGCTCAAGACTATAAGTTTTACCAGAATAGGTCACCTCAAATTCTTGCATCGCTTCCAGTAATGCAGCTTGTGTTTTTGGCGGTGTACGGTTAATCTCATCGGCTAGGATGATATTTGCAAAAATAGGTCCCTTCTTGAATTCGAAAAACTTTTTACCCGTAGCCTGATCTTCCTCCAGAATCTCTGTCCCAATAATATCTGAAGGCATTAAATCTGGCGTAAATTGGATACGTTTAAAATCCAAGTCTATCGCCTGTGACAAGGTGCGAATCATCAAAGTTTTTGCAAGCCCAGGAACTCCTTCTAACAAGGCGTGACCACCAGCAAGAAACGTAATAAGCAATTGCTCTACCGTTTCCTCTTGACCAATAATCACCTTTGCAATCTCTTTCTTAAGATCTTTAAGCTTCCCAGTGAGTGTGGTTACTTCTTGTTGTAATTCGGTTAGTGTGTTATTCATAGTTTTACCTTATTAAATCTCTGTTCCAAATTTTCTCTCCCCAACCCTGAAGGGTAGAAAATTCTGGACTTGGTTGTTCTTTTCAATATTGTACTCTTTCTCTTAGTTACTCCTGTAAAACATCATTTTCTTCCTCTTAGCTTCTCCTGTAAAACATCTCCCCTAACCCCTCTTCGAAGAGGAGAACTTTTAAGTTGCTTTTTGCAAAGCAAAAGCAAAAGCAAACTCTTCTCGCAACAGTGTCCCTCTTTGAAGAGGGAGTCAGGGAGATGTTGGCTGTTTACTTTCTCTTTCTGAATTTTCCTCTCCCCGCCCTGAAGGGTGGGAAAATTCTATGTTTGGGTTCATCTTATCAATATTACTCTCCTCTTAGCTTCTCCTGTAAAACATCTCCCCTAGCCCCTCTTCGAAGAGGGGAACTTTTTAAGTTGCTTTTGCGAAGCAAAAGCAAACTCTTATCGCAACAGTGTCCCTCTTTGAAGAGGGAGTCAGGGAGATGTTGGCGATTTATGATGTCAATGCATACATCACGATATTCACTCCAAATTTTGTGTTATCAATTTTATACCAACGTTTGTTTCTGAAATCATAATCCCACTCGCAGCCGTAATCTTTGTTGCTGTACAGTACTCCTATTCTTCCATTAACCTCAATGGCTTTTAGGTACTCATGTACGAGATCATCTCCCCAGCCGTTTAGTTCTTGACTTGTGGTGGGTGGACCGTCTTCAAATTCAAAAAAGACGTTATAAATCTCGTGATCGTTGGGAATCTTTTTTAATGCATCTTGACCAAAAATCTCTTCCATCTGGCGCTCAAATGATTTGGCAAATAATCCGTCGATGTCGTGATTGCAGTCATCTGCAAAAACAAAACCTCCGTTTTCTATATATTTTTTAAAATTCTCTTTTTCCTTCTTTGTGAACTGTACGAGCTTATGTCCTGAGATATAACAAAACGGACATTTAAAAATCTCATCGCTCGCTAGTGAGATAATGTTCTCTGTAGTATCTACCGCAAGGGTGGTATACTCTACCAGTGAGTTGAGCAAATTAGAAGGCATACGCTGATCTACGTCCCAGTCTCCAGATTCGTATTGCAAGCGCGTAAAGAAGAATTTGTTTGGCATTAGTTTGTTCTAAATCTTAAAATTAGATTTTCAAGTTCACACAAATCTTTTTTACCATATTTATCTGTACTCACAGAAAGGTTTAACGTGTAAAACCAGTTTTCTGTAGGATGCTCAACAGTCACGTAAAGAGATAAAGATGGTATCGAATCAGTATTAAAATCTACTAAATTCCAAAGAGATTCCTGACCGTCAATAACAATGCGCCCCGATTCGATAATATTAAAATTTGCTTCAACATCAGCTTGAGTATTTTCTTTACTCTTCCAATTCTCAGCTTTCGTTAGTTCAGTAATACTAAAGGTTTTAAAATTATCCCCATCAATTAAGCCTACTGTGACGCCATTACTTAAATGATCTGTATGAAAATATGGCACCCAATCTTCATTTGGAACCTCAAAACTAAATCGTCCAATATTATCATCTACTCTAATCCCTTCTTTCACATCTATCTGTTTACACAGACAATTAGTTAAAAAAGCAGATTTTTCTTGACAGGATATGATTAAAAAACATACTACTAATAACGAAAATGGAACTATTTTCAATGTAATGATATCTCAGATTAATAATATTTTCGCGAAAGCGAACCTAAAATAAAAACTGGCTACCACTTTTGTGATAACCAGTCTTATATAATTTATATGATTTTATACAGCATCTGAAAGACTGGTAAATGTAAAATCGCGTATTTTCATATACGGGATTAAACTACCATCTACGCGTACTTGCTTGCCTAGAGTTTCCAGATTATTAAGCATAATAATAGGACTCTCATTAAAGCGGAAGTTCTTTACAGGATACTTGATTTTTCCGTTCTCAATGTAAAAAGTTCCGTCGCGGGTAAGACCTGTGTACAGTAATGTTTGAGGATCTACAGAACGTATGTACCATAGTCTTGTAACGAGGATCCCTTTCTTTGTAGACTTGATGAGATCTTCTAGAGATGCATCACCACCGCCCATGATAAAATTACTAGGAAACGGTACTGGCTTTACACCCTTTTCTTTTGCCCAGAAACGATCGTATGCAAGGTTTTTTACCACTCCGTTTTCTATCCAGCTCGTCTTTTTAAGCGGTTGTCCTTCTCCGTTCCAAGTACCTGCTGGCACTTCTTCATTAAGAGGATCTGACCATAGGTTTACACGCTCATCTACAATTTTGACTCCTAATTTTGTTCCTCCACCTTCTTTAGACATAAAGCTTCTTCCCTCATCTGCAGATCGTGCACTTATAGAACGACCGAGTCCTTGAAGTAATCCCAATCCGGCAGACGGTTCAAGAATTACGGTGTACTTACCTGGCTCGATTGCTTTTGCTTCACGAGACATTACTGCCTTATCAATAGCAACTTTTGAAGCTTCTGCTGCGTCAAATTTTGACACATCATTAAAATCTCTTGTTACCCATCCAGAACCCGTACCATCGTTAGATCGCATGGTTACTGTAAACTCAACGTTAGTCGACTTGTTATAAGCAAACAGTCCGTTAGAATTCATCATCGCGCTAAAGCCTGCACCACCATCTAGAAAACCAGCTGCGGTTACATCATTTGCTTTGGCTGGTTGTATACTGCTCTCCGCTACCTGTGCTCTATACTCTGGAGTCATGTTTGCCGTTGCCTCTACATACGTTTTTGACTCGTCATACGTTTGCGGTCCTAATGGCTCCATAAATTCAGGGTTTTCTGGAGCAAGCTTTGCAAGTTCTTCTGCACGTTTTACCACTTTTTCAAGTGACGCATCATCAAACTCGTCTATGGTTGCTGTGCCTGATTTTTTACCAAAACTTGCAGTGACCGCAAGACTCTGGTTAGACTGGTGTCCTGAGGTAGAAACAGAGTTACGTGCATAACGGATGTTACCACTCTCGCTACCGCCTAAATTTATAACGCAGGCATCTGCAGTAGAGAAGCTCATTGCTTTCTCCATTACTTTTTTTGCCTCTTCTTTTGAAAATATTCCCATTGTGTTTCTTCTTTAAAAATTGACGATTAAACGTTACGACCCGTGTTGATAACATTAATATCATTAAATCGTGTCGTGGCACTTCCATGTGATACTGCGCTCACTTGTGAAGGCTGCCCTTTCCCGTCGAAGAATGATCCAAAGAGACGGTAGTCACTCTGATCACATATTTTTGCACAAGAATTCCAGAACTCTTGTGTATTAGACTGGTATGCTACATCATTGAGCATCCCAACTATTTTTCCATCCTTAATCTCGTAATACATGGTACCACCAAACTGGAAGTTATATCGCTGCTGGTCAATAGAATAAGATCCACGCCCTGCAATGTAGATTCCTTTTTCTACATCCTTAATCATATCGTTAATAGAATACGGCTCCTTACCTGGCTCTAGCGAGATATTAGGCATACGCTGGAACTGTACATCGTTCCAACTTTGCGCATAACAACATCCATGAGATTCGTTCTGGTCTATCATTTGTACTTGGTCACGTATTGCCTGGTAATTTACCAGCACACCATTACGTATGATATCCCATTGCTTGGTTTTTACACCTTCATCATCCCAGCCTACAGCTCCTAGTGATCCCACTTGTTGCTTATCTGCTACAATGTTTACAAGGTCACTACCATATTTAAAGTTTTTAGACTTCCACTTATCTATGGTTGCAAAACTTGTTCCTGCATAGTTTGCCTCATACCCAAGTACACGATCAAGCTCCGTAGGGTGACCTACAGACTCGTGAATGGTAAGACCTAAGTGGTTAGGCTCTAGTACAAGATCATATTTACCAGCATCTACAGATTTTGCCGTAAGCATTTCTTTAGCCTGCTTTGCCGCCATGGCAGCATCTTCTATAATATCGTAGCTATTTCTATATAACTTCAATCCTTGCGGACCTTCAAGTTTTTCTGACTCAAGACCATCTAGGTATTCATACCCAAGTCCCATAGGAGCACTCATAGCCTGGCGGGTTTTAAACTTACCACCACCTACAGCCGTCACGCCAAATGTAGGCCAGATACGGTGCACATCTTGATCAATATATGACCCTTCGGTAGAGGCAAAATACTTTTGCTCATTTACCATAAAGAGCGCAGAGTTTACAAAGTTTGCACCATTAGACTGCGCAGCAGCATTTGCCGTAAGCAACAGCTCTACCTTCTCAGATACCGGTACTTCTTTAAAGTCTTTTTTAATAGGCGTTTTCCAGCTCACCTCTCCGTAAGAAGCTTCTGGAGCTAGCACTACTGGGTTGGTTTGAAATTTTGAGTTAGCCTTAGCAATTGCTACTGCCTGCTCTGTTGCCTTCTGGATACCATCTGGCGTCACATCATTAGTAGATGCAAAACCCCAAGTACCATTTGCAATCACGCGTATCCCTATCCCAAAAGATTCGGTATTTACAACGCCTTGCACTTTATCTTCACGCGTGCGCACAAACTGGTTTAGGTATCTCCCTATTCTAGCATCTGCATATGAAGCACCTAAACCTTTTGCCGTATTAAGGGCGACATCTGCCATTTGTTTTTTAAGCAGTACGTCCATTCCTGGTTCGAGCAGTGCTTCTGTTGGGATATTGTTTCCCAGCATCATCGATGGCACCATTAAGGCACCTGCTCCCATACCAGCGAGTTGGACAAAATTTCGTCTTTTCATAAGGTCTTAGGTTTTATTGAATTGTTTGTTTTATTGCGTTTTTAACATATAATTATTAAAAGCAGTATAATATCAGAATTTATGTTAAGGTGTCTTGTAGTATAAATGCTAATTATATCTTAAAATTTTACGCTTTCGCGAAAACTTGATTCCTCAAACACCTACTCCATTCATATAAACAGAGGATACAGCCGATTTAAATTGTGCATAAAAGTTGAAATCCTAAAGAAAGCACGTAGATTTATAAAAAAGACTACTTTGGAAATAAATAAACACACACTTATAAGCCTTTTAGGAATAGGAGCATTTGGTCTATTCTCAATTTTAGAATTCTCTCACTTAATTAAATATGTGATAGAACAATTGCTAATAATTTTCAATTCTAATTCGATAAGCTCTTTATGGGTGCCTGAAATAACGGGTACTGTTATTTTTACAATCGCTATAGTAGTATGTGCGAAGTATGTCAAATTATCCATTATCATAAATAGTAAGAAATGGTTATTTAGTTTTATTTCCATCTTTTTTATAATTATCACACTACAGTTTCTATCATCCTTCTTCGGCACTGGATTTTTGATTAGTACTTTTCCAACTGAGTTTGACAACTTTTATGAACTAAAAAAAGAAAATTTACAACTTCTTGCAAATTTGGCATTCATACCTATACTTAGATATATAATTGTAGTTATAGTTTTAATATGGGAAATAAGAAAACGTGACGATAATCTAATAAATGGACCAACAAAAAATACATAACCATGCTCCACACCATACAAAACGAAAACCTCATCTGTACCATTACTTCAAAAGGGGCAGAAATACGTTCTTTAATTAATAAGGAGACTGGTGAAGAATACATCTGGCAAATTGATCCTTCAGTTTGGGGAAGTAGTTCGCCGGTGTTGTTTCCTGCTATTGGTAATATCAAGGAGAACAAGATTGTTTTTAATGGAGAAGACTATGCTATGACTAAGCATGGAATTATAAGAAATAATGAGCAGCTTGAATTTCAGCAACACGACGCGTCTAGTTGTTCTTTTACGCTCACAAGTTCTGATGAAACATTACGACAGTATCCATATACGTTCCATTTTCGCGTAAGCTTTACCCTTGTTGAGTATCGGTTGTTAATGACCTATACGGTTACAAATAATGATACCGTGCCTATGCATTTTGCATGTGGTGGTCACACTGCTTATGCTTGCCCGCTTGATGAGCATACTGCACTATCTGATTATGTCATTGAGTTTCCAGAGCCACTTAATCTTGAGTCTCGCACACTAGGAGATAGTGGATTATTATCTCCTACAACACGACCTATTAAAACTGATAACGGCCAATTACCACTCTCAGAAACGATCTTTAATGAAGATGCGCTCATCTTTACAGACATTAATTATGACTGGGTACGACTGCGTAAAAAAGATAAAAAGAAAGGTGTTATCGTGCGCTTTAAGGATTATCCAAACCTGGCATTATGGTCAAAACCTGGTGCAGACTATGTGTGTATTGAACCCTGGTTAGGACTTCCAGATAGTGAAGATGAAAGTATCGATATCACTAAAAAAGGTTCTTATAAAACGCTTTCACCAGGTGCAACCTTTAATATCACTATTGAAACCGAAATAGAGCAAAACTGACTGCCGTGAGTTACTGACCAAGTCTTAAACAATGGCTATCACGCATTCTGATTATTAAAAAAACGAACGATAAAGCAGAAAAGTAGTATCTTCTTTCCATATTATATGCTTCTTGAGCGTACTTGATATTCTAAAAGCACTCATTTGACTATTGCATTATTATGAAAATAACAACTACTCTCTTAGTACTATGTATCGCTACCACAGCTTTTTCTCAGCGTGAGAAAACAAAAAAACCAGGCGTTTCATTTAAGATATCTACAGAAGCTGTCCCTCGACCATCTGAGAAACTCAATAATGTGCTTGATTATTTTGAAGATCAAGATCGTTTAACACGGGTATTGGATGCTCCGTGTAATGATTGCGATACCACCATAGACCAACTAGAAAGGCAATTTCTTATCAATAGTTTAAAAGAGATAAAGCAACATTTCGCTTCTAAGATCTCTGTAGATGAACATGATTTTTTGAGAATTGAAGGACATCAAGGAAAGGTTTATAAAACAAAAGAAGAGGTGATAAATGCATATCAAGAGTATCTCGCCATTAAAATCAAAGAACTCCAGATAAAAATAAATGTGAACGAAAAGGAGATTAAAGAAAGTAGACTGGCACCTATACCTCCTCCTGCGATTCTTGAGGAAAGAGTTAGAGTAAATAATAAAAACAACTAGCTTTATGGCGTTAATCGTAGAAACCCCTCCTTATTTTGTTGCGCTAGCATGCACCGGTTTTGCCATCTCGCTTATGGCGTTTATTCCCGTGTATTCAAAAAAAATAAAAATCACTTATATCATACCACTACTACTATTAGGTATGATATTATTTTTTGCGGGTGCTCCTTTACCTTGGCCAGATCCGCTATGGGAGTTAGAAACAGGTAAGATTGTAAGTGAAGTTATTGTGATTATAAGCCTTATGACGGCTGGGCTCAAAATAGGCACGAGTTATAAGTGGAGTGATTGGAAAAAACCTTTATCGCTCGTAGCGATTACAATGCCCTTATGCATGATTGCCATCTTTGCCATTGCTCACTATTTACTAGGACTCAATGGCCCAGTTTCTTTACTTCTCGCAGCAGTGCTTGCTCCTACAGATCCTGTGCTCGCTAGTGAGTTACAACTAGAAGAGCGCCAGGATTTAGAAGAAAGAAATACAGGTTTGCGATACACACTTACTGCAGAGGCTGGAATCAATGACGGGTTTGCATTTCCATTTGTTTTCTTAGCTATATTATGGAGCGAGGCTAGTAGTTTTCAAGAAATAGACTGGTTACACTTTATAAGTTATTATTTCTTATTTAAAATTATAGGCGGTCTACTAGTAGGCGCCTTGATAGGGTTTATATACAGCTGGGTGGTACACTATCACAGTAAAGAACATCAAAAATATATACTCAATGGTTTTATTGCGGTCGCACTCACGTTCTTTTCCTATGGCCTAGGGGAAATACTGAGCACCTACGGCTTTTTAAGTGTGTTTGCTACCGGCGTTTTTATGCAATATCACTGCGGCAAATCTGCAGATGATAATGTAAACACCTCCATGCTGCACTTTGCAGAGGAGACAGAAAAATTACTCGTCGCACTGTGGACTATCTTTTTTGGTGGCGCACTAGTATCAGGTATTTTATCATATACAGATGTAGACGGTATCATAGCTAGTCTAGTTATTGTACTCGTGTTGCGACCTATTTTTGGGTACCTCGCTATGCTTACTACAAGCTTTTCAAGGGCAAAAAAATGGGCTATTAGTTTCTTTGGAATACGCGGTATAGGGAGTTTCTTTTATCTTAGTTATGCTTTGATACATGGCGATTTTACAGAGTATGACGAGCTATTCGGGATTGTGAGCTATGTAGTTCTCTTTAGCATTCTCATTCACGGACTCACGAGCCTTCACGTAATCGATTATTTTAAGCGAACTAATAAAACAGCCTCATAATCGCACACTAGCGTACATAGATTTAAAAATTTTTAGTTGGCTTAAAGCCAAAATATCTTTTTCATTATGCTTATTACCATTCTCGTTGTATTTGTTGTTTCAATATCTCTAGTTGCTGGTGCAATGTGGGGATTATATGGCAAACTATCGAAAAAAACAGAGGGATTTCTCATTGCACTTGCTGGAGGAGCACTCATCGTATCTGCAGTATTAGAGCTTATAGAACCAGCTATGGAGGATGGTGATGTACTGCTACCGCTGCTATTTGTTTTTATAGGGGCTTTGGTATTTACTGGTTTAGATTTTTATGTAAAAGAAAAGTGGAGTTCAAAAAGCGGAGGCGCGGGTCTTCTAGCAGCCATAACCTTAGACGGTCTTCCCGAAAACCTAGCGTTAGGTGTAGCTCTTATAAGCGCAGACCCACTTGCTGTGGCAGCACTCTCAGGATCTATTTTATTATCAAACCTTCCCGAAGCCGCAGGTGGAGCAAAAGAAATGAAAGAAGATGGTAGGTCAAAAAAGACAATTCTCATATTATGGACGGGAACAGCCTTACTACTTTCTGCAGCTGCGCTAATAGGCTACTTCTTTCTAGAAAATGTTTCTAAAGATATTCTCAATAACATACGATGCTTTGCAGGAGGTGCTGTCGTAGCCTCACTCGCCATTGAAGTATTTCCAAAGGCTTTTAAAGAAGATAAATACTGGACTGGTATTGCAACTGCTCTAGGTCTGGTCATTGCCTTTTACCTTAATAGTCTGGCATAAATAGCGCCTGAATGAACGCAAATTTTTTAAGAAGATTATGATTAATAACTAGCTTTGTAGCTTCTAGAATCACCACATATGATCGCAGCTGTTTCTCTATTCCTTATTATTACTATCTCTGTATTAATCACAAAGATTTCTACTATTGCATTAGTACACACAGGGCTCTCAGAAGAAAGTGCCAAGTTTCAATCACGATCTGCTTATACTGGTACAGGATTAAGCACAGAGGAAACTGAAAATATTATGAACCACCCTGTGCGCCGTAAAATTATTTATAATTTAATGCTCATAGGTAATGCAGGTATCGTTACTGCCATGTCTTCATTGATCCTCACCTTCGTACTACCAGATTCTAATGCTAGTCGATTTTATGGGTTTTTAATTATTGTGGGCGGTATTCTATTGTTATGGTTTGGAATACGAAGTAAGTATGTTAACCGTGGCTTATCTAAAATAATTAATAGGATGCTGAAAAAGTATACAGACCTAGAAGTTCAAGATTATGCTGCTGTATTACACCTAAAAGATAATTTTAAAATTGTAAAGGCTACTGTGGATACAGATGGCTGGATGTGCAATCGTACATTACAAGAACTAGACTTACGAGAAGAAGGAATCACTGTGCTAGGTGTGGAGCGTGAAGGCGCTGGTTACTTTGGATCTCCATCAGGTAGTTTTAAAATGTTACCACATGACGAAGTAACACTTTATGGCAAGTCTGACGGTATCAAAAGCATATATAGTCGTAAGAAGGATCATTATGCACATCTCGAACATAAGAAATTTGTAGAAAAAGAAGAGCAACGCAAGGCAAATGATGTTGAGAAAATGAAAAACATAGCAGACTAAAACTAGTGTAGTTTTCTACAAAACACATTATAAATAGTAATCAGTGTTTTTAACACTTTTACAAGTCTTCTGCTTTTACACGGCATTAGTTTTTTATACCTTTCGCTCCTAAATAAAGATACATGGCTCGTAAAAAATCTACTTCACTTAAAATGCGTATTCTTCACAGATACCTAGGCTTCTTTTTAGCAGGAATCATGGCGGTTTATGCGATAAGCGGAATTGTATTAATCTTTAGAGACTCAGATACTTTTAAGAATACGGTTGTGATAGAAAAAACGCTTGATCCAAACCTCTCTGCTCAATCACTTGCCAAGGCTGTAAATAATAAGAGACTCAAGGTTACTAAAGAAGAAAGCGGTATCCTTTACTTTAAAGAAGGTACGTATAATAGCGCCACGGGAGCGGTTGTCTATTCTAAAAAAGAATTGCCTTTTATTCTTGATAAGCTCACCCATTTTCATAAAGCTAAATCTGGAGACCCTTTGTATTTTTTAAACATCTTTTTTGGTCTAAGTTTACTATTCTTTGTAGTATCCTCATTCTGGATGTTTATTCCATCAAGTCCTATTTATAGAAAAGGAATGCTCTTTGTTGCTGGAGGAATTGCACTAGCGCTTATATTACTATTTGTCTAAACGCAAGCTTACTAAACATCACTTAACGCCTTTTTTACTGCAGTAGCAAGAAAAAATTGCTTTTGAATATCCATTACGTCTTGCACTCCATCGAGCTCGCATAAGTAATGAATAACGGCACGCATCCCATTAAACATTACCTCATCGCCTTGTGGATTTGTTGGTTTCATACTGCGGCGGCTTATAGGTAACTCATAACCACAAGCTCGTAAAAATACAGCTTCAATCTGAAGTAACTCACTAGGCAAATACCCATAAAAACGTTTGCCAAAGGCTTCATTTACCCTCCCTACATAATTGAGTACAAGTGAACCGTGAGCATCTGTCATATGCTTCCACATATCTTTATTGTCACAAATAGTTCCTACTGCACAAGCTGTGCAGCAACCTGGATGGAGGCTGCCATCAGAAAAAGCAGCATATAATCTTGACAAGGCTCGTTCAAGTCTGTTTGGAAGTATAGTCGTCATCGCTAGTTTTTACTATAAAGTTAATAGTTGTGGTTGAGATAAAATGTTAATAGCAGGTACAAAAATTGTGTACTTCTGCTTTTCACAACTACCACCACCACCCTCTTTTCAACTGAATATCAATGTCTTTAGTTTTGCTTTCGCGAAAGCGTACCTCTCATTTTCCTTTAAAAAATATAAGATTTATTGATAATGCATTTTAACTTAATGTAAAATCTCGTTTTACTAAACAGTTAAGGCTTTACATAAAATAAACTCTTTTTTAATAGAAAGGCTACGATTAGGTAACGTTTACACCTTTACTCTGAGACTACTTTTAAACCATTCTAATAATCAACTAATTATTCAACAAAAATGAAACAAGTAAAGTCAATTTTTTTAACAATGCTATTTATAGCAGGAACAGGTGTTCTTTTTACAAGCTGTGATGATGCCGAAGATGGAATGGACGGTATAAATGGTGTAGACGGAATAGATGGCCAAGATGGTGCAGACGGTGCAGATGGGCAAGACGGAGAAGACGGAGAAGATTTTGAAATGGGAACTACAATATTTTCAGATAAATCTGCAACACCACCACTAGTTGCAATGTCACCGCAATTTAACTACGTAGAAGCATACTCACTAGTATCTACTCCTGATGTTATAGGTGGAGATTTTCAACTTGCAGGATCTGCAGATGGTGCTGGCTTTTTAGTAGATGGTGAAGATTACATATATGTGACTAACTGTGAAGATAGTTATGCAGTTGCTCGTATACGCTTTGATCAAAATCTAGTACCTATCTCTGGAGATTACTTACTGGATTCTGGAGTGGCTGACTTTGCAAGACAATGTAGCGCTACTATGTGGGAAGCAGATATTCATGGAGGTGATGAAGATATCTTCTTATCTGCGTCAGAAAGTATTGCTTATGATGTAAAAGCTATAGACCCACGAACTTCTACTCCAACACCACAAGCAGATTTTGGACTAGATGCACTAGGAGAATTTTCTTGGGAAAATGCAACTCCGCTACCTAAAGATGCTTATTCTGGAGCTACTGTAATTATGGGTGGTGATGATGACTCAAGTAACTCAGAAGGTCAAGTATCAATGTATTACTCTACTGCTGGAGATGCAGATTTTACTGGAGGTTCTATCTACGTATTACGTTTTAAGCAAGTATCTGATGGAATGGGAGGTGTACAAGACGTTATGCCTGACACTTCTTACAATGAGTCTTCTTTAGACTTGCAAGTAGAATACGATGTAGAATTTGTAGAAATCCCTAATGGTGCTGCACTTACTAAGAACGAAATGGAAACTGCTTGTAATGACGTATTTGCTGCACAATTTATGCGTGTAGAAGATGTGGATTACCAGAACAGGATCTGATGCAAATGGAAGAAATGTATTCTTTGCAGTAACTGGTCGTGGTCCAGGAAGAGGAACTTATAATGACTGGGGAACAGTATATAAACTTGCTCTTGATGAAAACAATCCACTAGAAGGAAAGCTTACACAAATCATAAGTGGAAATACAGATACAAATAACGCAGATGGTAATCTAGCTGCTTTACAAAGTCCAGATAACATCTGTGTTACAGAGAACTTTGTATACGTACAAGAAGATCCTAACTCTTTTTCAAGAGGTCATGCTGCATACATTTACCAATCAGACTTAAGCGGTACAAATGTACAGCAAGTACTTGAGCTAGTAGTACGTCAAGACCTAGCAGACGATAACAGTACTGGTTTAAGTGGAGAATTTGGTGCACTTATAGATATCTCTGATAAAGTAGGAGAGCCAAATACTTTCCTATTAAACATACAACCTCACTACTGGAGAAGTGAAGATTTTAAAGCACTAGATGGTCATACTAACAGTGCCTATGAGGACAACCAAGCATCACAAGTTGTATTGCTAAAAGGTTTACCTAGGTAGATATAAGCCAATTTTATTTTAATAAAGCGCAATCTCATTTTTGGGATTGCGCTTTTACAATGAATACATTTACATGAAAAATATAGTAATAAAACAACTTCTTTTACTCCTACTAATTTCAGTCGCACTACTCTATAGTTGCAATGGTGATACGGAAAAATACACCTCAACACCTGAAGCAAACTGGGAAGCATCAAGGGAAATCTATTTAAACGAACTAAATAAGGCTATTGCTGGGATAGATACATTAAAACAACTCCCTGTAACAGACCCAAAAGCTAAAGAAGTTTTTAAAACATTACGTATTGCTTTTAAAAAGGCAGAACCATATGCCTCCTATCTCAACCCTGCAGTAGGACACCGAGTGAATGGACCAGCACTACCTATTTACAAGGAGGATAATGGAAAAACAATGAATCCTGTAGGTTTACAAAAAATAGAAGAAAGTATTTATGAGGGGGAAACTTCTCAAGGACAGTATGACAAGGAGCTTACGGTCACGTATGGTCTTTTACAAAATCTCAAAAAAAATATTCAAAAAAGAGAACTTAATGCACCTAGATACTTTACTGCCACTCACCAGCAGTTACTAAGGATATTGAGCTTCTCAATTGCAGGTTTTGACACTCCTGTGAGTCAGCTAGGTATTGCAGAAGGTGCTGTATCACTTCAAAATCTTAATGATACATATCGCGCAAGTATTCAATCAATTGTTATTGCCAAGGATGAAGCACTTGATAAAAAATTCACATCACAACTTAAAGAGGCTATCGCTTTTATAAATGAAAATAGTGACTATAATTCATTTGATCGCTATTCCTTTACAAGAAATCACCTTACTCCCATCACACGCAGCTGGGTAGCTATAAGGAAAGCTAGCGAACTATGGGAAGGAAACCAGAGTACTCCATTTAACTTTGACGCACCTACTTTCTTTGAGGATGATAGTTTTAATGTAAGCTTTTTTACTCCAAGCATCAACAAGAACCCTACAGAGGATCAAATCACATTAGGGAAGAAATTATTTTTTGATAAAAAGCTATCCACTAGCGGTACGATGGCGTGTGCAACTTGTCACGACCCAGAAAAAGCTTATACAGACGGCCTCGTGACAAATAAAAGCAATACTGGCGAAGCGCTACAGAGAAATACACCCACACTACTCAACACAATATTCCAACAAAACTTTTTTGCAGATGGTCGTTCTGGTTCCATCATTGATCAAGTCTCTTCAGTATTTACGAATAAGAAGGAGTTTGATACTAATGTGCATAAATTTTCTAAAAGGATTCTAGAAGACTCTAGTTACCTAGAAATGTTTGAAAAAGCTTATGGAGGAGTATCTACACGTAATACAGATGTTGTCAAGGCAATCTCTTCATACGTAAGCACGCTCAATAGCTTTGATTCAAAGTTTGACCGTAATATGCGAGGTGATGAAGATACCTTTACAAAAGAAGAACAACAAGGTATGAACTTGTTTATGGGTAAAGCTTTATGTGCAACGTGTCACTTTATGCCTCTAACAAATGGAACAGTACCTCCATTTTTTGCAGAGACTGAGCGCGAGGTGATAGGCGTTCCAGAAACAGCAGAAAATAAAGACCTTGATGATGACACTGGCTACTACTGGCGTTTTGAAGTTGAGCAACACAAAGGAATGTTCAAAACTCCAACGGTGCGCAACGCTGCACTTACAGCTCCATATATGCACAATGGTGTTTACACAACACTAGAGCAAGTAATGGACTTTTACAATAAAGGTGGTGGCGACGGACTTGGGTTTGACCTTCCGCATCAAACCTTGCCATTTGATAACCTTGAACTCACTGAAGAGGAACTAGCTTCTCTCACGGCATTTGTAAAAACACTTACAGCTACTGAGATTGTAGATAATTACTAGCGTTAACAATAGAAAATCTCAACCTATAATAAAAAAGCCCATCGTATCGATGGGCTTTTTTATTATTCAAAACTGAGGTTTACTCAATTGGTTTTCCTACGGCTTTCCAGTTATTTATACCTCCTTCAAGATCATAAATAGTTGTAAATCCTGCCTCTTTAAGTTGTTGTGCACATTTTGCACTTCTACCGCCTTTTGCACAATACACATACACCGGCTTATTCTTATCTAGCGTTTCTATTTGAGATTGCCAGTTTGGGTTACCCATCTCAAAATGTTTAGCATTTTTAAGGTGAC
Organism: Dokdonia sp. PRO95; assembly: GCF_000355805.1. Classification (NCBI taxonomy): domain Bacteria; kingdom Pseudomonadati; phylum Bacteroidota; class Flavobacteriia; order Flavobacteriales; family Flavobacteriaceae; genus Dokdonia; species Dokdonia sp. PRO95. The sequence goes on along the minus strand of NZ_CM001837.1, from coordinate 2,044,985 downwards.
CACGCTCCCACTCATTATCTCTGCGTACATCTACAAGTTGTGCTCCTGCAACCGTTGCCTCCTTTTCAAAAGTCTCAACATCAATCACTGTGATTACTTCTTGAGTAGTAGTGATACTGCTTGATTCTTTTTGAGATGTGGCTTCATTACAACTTGACAGAGCTAAACAAAAGACCATCGCAACAAGCGTATATCTCAAACGCTTTTTGCTATTCTTAATGCGCTGCATCCCAAGCATTATAACCACCTAATAAGTTGTAAGTGTTGTTTAATCCTTTTTGTCCCATAAGAGCGCACGCTTGTACACTTCTTACTCCTGAACGACAATACACATAATAGTTTTTACTCTTATCAAGCTTTTCTATCTCATCAAGAAAACCTTGACCTAAATAAATATCAATATGTTTTGCTCCTTCTATCATTCCGTTTTCTACCTCTTCTTCCGTACGTACGTCTAGAATTACAGCATCTTTATCTTGAGCAATTTTTTCTTCCCATTGTGGGATTGTTAAATCTGTCATTGTTTAATATTTGTGCAACAGCTACTATCTCTATGAGCTGTCGCAATTAGTATTTGTTTAAAATTAGATGAATTATGTCAATTTAATACTAGAAGTATCTGCCTTTTTTATGGCTCCATATCCACCTAGCACATTCACTACATTATTTATGCCATATGATCTTGCTATAGATCCATAAATAAGAGACCTATAACCACCTGCACAATGTATGTGATAGGTATTATCTGCTTCTAGAGTGCGAGCATTTACGTGTACTTCATCTAGCCCCATATGTGGCACTCCTGCTATATGACTTGTTGCATATTCTCCAGCTTTACGTACATCCAGAGGATGTTTAATATCGCCAGTAGCAATACCATCTACAAACTCTTGCGCAGTTATTTCTGCTGTAGCAACTACATCTCTACCAGATTGTTGCCAAGCCTCTACTCCTCCAGTTAAGAATCCCAAACTATTATCATAACCTACTCTCGCAAGTCTGGTTACTACTTCCTCTTCAGTACCTTCTTCGGCAATAAAGACTATTTTCTGGTGAATATCTTTGATGAGCGCTCCTATCCATGGTGCAAACTGCCCTTGTAATCCTACAAACCAAGCTTGAGGTAATGACGCTTTCGCGAAAGCGGAAACACTTCTAGTATCAAGTACGAGTATATCATTTTCATTTGCTAGCTTTTCAAATTGATCAGGTGTCAAAGCCGTAGTTCCTCTCTTGACAATCGTGTCAAAATCTGTATTTGCCTTCTTATTCATAGCCACATTATGTGGAAAATAAGCCGGCGGTAGTGTCAAGCCATCTGTGAGCTCTTTAATAAAATCTTCTTTATTGAGTTTAAATGCGTAGTTATTTTGTTTCTGATTACCTAGCGTATCACTAGTCTCACTACTCATGTTTTTACCACAAGCAGATCCTGCTCCGTGCGCAGGGTAAATGATAATATCATCTGATAAAGGGGCAATTTTATGGTGTAATGAGTCGTACAGATAACCTGCAAGATCTTGAGTGGTTAGGTCAGTTTTTGCAGCAAGATCTGGCCTTCCTACGTCACCTATAAAAAGGGTATCTCCAGTAAAAAGAGCTTCTTCTTTCTCTTGATTATCCTTAAGAAGATAACACGTAGACTCCATAGTATGCCCTGGTGTATGTATCGTGGTCATAGACAAATCTCCTATTGTGAACACCTCTCCATCAATAGCGCTGTGATAGTCATATCCAGCTTTTGCCATAGGACCTAAAATCACGGTTGCTCCAGTAGCCTTTGCTAGATCCACTTGACCACTCACAAAATCTGCATGAAAATGAGTAAGAAAAATATACTTAATAGTCGTCTTATGTTCCTCAGCAAGGTCAAGATACGGTTGTACCTCTCGCAAAGGATCTATGATAGCTCCTTCTCCATTTGAACTTATAAAATAAGCTCCTTGAGCTAGACATTTAGTATATAATTGCTGTAATATCATTCTGGGATTTTGAGTGCAAATTTACAAAATACTCACAGATGAGATTATACAAAAAAAATGAGCTCAAATAAGCTCATTTTTATTTTGACTCGTCTAATTAAATCTATGATTTTATCGCGCAACCTATAGCTTTTGTCTCCTTAATTGTAACTTCTTTGCCTGACAAAATCTCATCAAGAGCATTTTCGAGATATTTTTCGGTCACAGCCTTTTCATCTCGACTACTATTATCGATAGCACCTATATACTTAACTATATTTTTTTCTTGAACGCGTTGCAGTACATAAACATGTGGAGTCTTTGTAGCTCCATATTTTGGATATACCTCTTGTCCGTCGTCAAGTAAATAAGGGAATGTAAATCCTTTTTCTCGTGCTCGCTGCTGCATAGCCTTAAAACTATCTCCAGGTTTAATGTGTGGATCATTAGGGTTAATCGCTATCACAGGGTAGCCTTGTGACTTGTACTTTTTATCTAATGCGATAATTCTGTCTTCATTTGCTATAGAGAAAGGACAAGTATTGCATGTAAATACTACTATAAAACCCTTTGCATCCTCAAAATCTCTCAAAGAAATCATCGCATTATCTACATTACGCAGATAAAAATCTCCTGCTGCATCTCCTATATCATAACCACTTCTATCCTTTTTAATGACAGCATTTGCAGCAAAAGCAGATATGACAACCACTAAGGCAAGTAGCGTTAAGGTTTTAAACGTTTTCATTATTAATTTATTAAGGTATTCAATTCTTGCTCTAGTTCTTCATAGGTAAAAGAGCGCTCATAAAATTTCTTTCTTTTTGATCCAGTTATAAGTGTTGCTGGTATAGCGCCACTCCATGAATCACTCACTTTGGGTATCCAATTATTTGCATCTCCATCATCTAAGTATAAAACTTCAGATTGTAGCTTCTTTTTGTCTACGAAAGTTTTTAATGCTTCTAGTTGATCTGGAAAATCAAGACTTACTAATAATACAGTTACGTCTTTGCTCTTGTATTCTTCTTCTAATTTCTCAAAAGCCGGTAACTCCTTGATACATGGAGCACACCATGTTGCCCAAAAGTTAATTACTAAAGTTTCCGAAGGATGATTTTCTATATAATATTCTAGGCCATCATAATCCAGCGCTTTGATGTTACTACCCTCTACTAACGTTTCCTTATAATCCTTTTGCCCTCCTCGACAGGATGTTAAGATGATTAATAATACTATTAGTATTTGTTTCATCTAACAAAATTATTGTGATTCTGTCTTTTACATTTCTCAATTAACACACTTTATGAAAGGATTGTTAAGGATTTTTAGAATGTTATCAAGGTTAACATGTTAAAATAACTATAAAGCTATTTGACAATTGATATTTAAACATACATTTGTATATACAAATATTGTAATGACAATAGAAGAACACATAAAAACCACGAGCCTCAAGCCCTCACAAAGGCTTATTATAAACCTAGCCTATACAGCACAATGGTCTAATGATATATTATTAATGGCATTAAAGCCTTATGATATATCATTACAACAGTTTAATGTATTACGCATATTACGTGGGCAAAAAGGAAAACCTGCAAACCTATCTACGCTCAATGACCGTATGGTTACAAAAGCAAGTAACACAACACGCCTCGTAGATAAGCTACTCAAAAAAGAGCTTGTAAATCGCAGTACGTGCCCCTCAAACCGTCGTAAAATTGAAATTACAATTACACAGGCTGGCTTGTCATTACTTAATGAGTTAGACAAAGTTGTGACTCAAGCCGAAAATAAAATAACTACTCAACTAGACAATACTGAGATAGAGCAGCTCAATAACTTGCTCAATAAACTAAGAACAGAAACTAAAAATTAGAAAAATGAAAAAGAAAATCACAACAGCATTCTTAGCTCTTATCGTAACCACTGGAGCCATTGCAAACACAGAACCGGTAGAAAAAACAGTAAACGTAAAAGAAAGCACCATTACTTGGACGGGTAAAAAGGTACTAGGACAACACACAGGTACTATTAACCTAAAGTCTGGAACACTTGAAATGGATGGTGACCAGCTAGTAGGTGGTAACTTTGTAGTAGATATGACTACTATTGCCGTAACAGACTTAAAAGCTGGCGAAGGAAAAGAAAAACTAGAAGGACACTTAAACTCTGCAGACTTCTTTGATACTACAAACCATAACGAGGCTACATTTGTTATCAAAGAAGTAGCAAAAAGTGGTAACGGTTACAGCGTAGTAGGTGACCTCACTATAAAAGGAACTACACTACCTACTAAGGTTAATATGACCATAGAGAATGGCGTAGCCACTACCGTTTTTAATGTAGATCGTACAAATTATGGTGTACGTTATGGCTCTGCATCGTTTTTTGACAACTTAAAAGACAATGCTATTTCAGATAATTTTGAGCTTGCAGTAAGCTTGACTCTCTAATAATTTCCTAATTATTCCCCCGTAAAAAGCTCAGTGTATATTTTTTATCCATTGGGCTTTTTTATTATAAAATCGCTCCCTATCTTTACATCATAAATGAAAAACAATACAGTACATACTTGGTGGTGGATTACACAACAATCGTTGTCGTAAGCACGCACCTATGTACCATTCATATACAGCCTGTCTTTACGACAGGCTTTTTTTTTGTTCTCAATTTTGAGAAAACAATATGTAACAAATGAAATATCAATTAACTACATTTTCAAAAAGACTCCTAGCAGATACCATCACTCCTGTATCGGTATACTTAAGGTTGCGCGATCGTTTTCCTAATAGTTTACTGCTCGAGAGTAGTGACTATCACGCAAATGATAATAGCTTCTCTTACATATGCTGCAACCCTATTGCTTCTATAAGCGTGGGCGATGGTATAATCACACAACAATTTCCCGATGGCAAGAAGGAGGAAATTACAATTACAGCAGAGACTAATGTTGTAGGGGTTTTAGATGCTTTCGCGAAAGCGTTCTCATCTACAAAGACAGCTCACAAGTTCATAAACAATGGCTTGTTTGGTTACCTATCGTATGATTCTGTGCAGTACTTTGAAGATATAGAAATCGCCAAAAAAGAAGGAGATCTCCATATACCAGATATTTACTATGCCGTTTACCAAAACATTATCGCTATTAACCATTTTAATAATGAGGCGCATATATTTTGTCACAATACGACGGGAGACAATAATATCGATGAGATTGAGCAGCTTTTAAAATCAAAAAACTTTGCAGAGTTTAACTTCAACCGAAAGAACGAACTCACCAGCAACATCACAGATGCAGATTATAAAGCACTCGTAGACACTTGTAAAAAGCACTGCCAGCGTGGTGATGTTTTTCAGATTGTACCTAGTAAACGTTTCTCGCAGCAGTTTACGGGAGATGAGTTTAATGTATACAGGGCTTTACGCAGTGTTAACCCGTCGCCATATCTATTTTATTTTGACTACGGAGATTATAAAATCTTTGGCTCATCACCAGAAGCTCAGATTATTGTGCAAGACGGTCTCGCTGAGATTCACCCTATTGCAGGTACTTTTAAACGTACCGGTAATGATGAGCAAGACGCCATACTTGCAAAAGAACTAGCCAAAGACGAAAAAGAAAACTCAGAACACGTGATGCTTGTTGATCTTGCTCGTAATGACTTATCACGCAATGGTCACAATGTAAAGGTAGACACCTATCGTGAGGTGCAGTTTTTCTCACACGTGATACACCTTGTGAGTAAAGTAACGGGACAAATGCACGAGGGTAGCAATACCTTACAAGTGGTAGCAGACACCTTTCCAGCAGGAACACTCAGTGGTGCGCCTAAGCATATGGCAATGCAGCTACTTGAGAAGTATGAAAACCGCAATCGCACCTTCTACGGCGGAGCGATAGGTTTTATGGATTTTTACGGTAATTTTAATCACGCTATTATCATACGTTCTTTCTTAAGTAAAAATCACACCCTACACTGGCAAGCAGGTGCTGGAGTGGTATCTGGCAGTGATCCAGCTAAAGAATTACAAGAAGTTTACAACAAATTAGGAGCGCTTAACAAAGCACTTGACATCGCAGAAGATATTTAGACAATGAAAAAGATATTAGTAATAGACAACTATGATTCCTTTGTGTACAACCTTGTGCACTACCTAGAAGAATTAGATTGCATCGTTACCGTAAAACGTAATGACCAGTTTGCGCTTGAAGAGTGCGAGCAGTATGATAAAATATTACTTTCTCCAGGCCCTGGCATTCCAGAAGAAGCTGGACTGCTCAAGCAAGTAATAAAAACTTATGGAGGAAGAAAACCTATACTTGGCGTTTGCCTTGGGCAACAAGCCATAGGTGAAGTGTACGGAGGCACGCTTATTAATCTAGATAAGGTTTTTCACGGTGTCGCGACACAAGTGAGTATCACGCAGCCAGACACAGTACTTTTTAAAGACCTCGGTGAAGAAATAGCCGTAGGGCGTTACCACTCGTGGGTGGTAGCTACAGAAGATTTTCCACCAGCATTAGAAGTTACTGCGGTAGATGAAAATGGCCAGATAATGGCACTACGTCACAGAGAACTTGACATACGCGGTGTACAGTTTCACCCAGAATCTGTACTTACTCCAGAAGGAAAAACAATGATTAAGAATTGGGTGATTAGTTAATACTATATACGATGAGATTTACATTATTTCTACTAGCAAGTTGTTTTTTATTAATAGGTGGTTGTGAGAGCACAAAATCAACACCTAAAGAAACTAAAAAACCTGCGACACCCGTGGTCGTAATAGAAGCCGAACCTGAGCCTCTTAAAGAAGTGGTAGAAGATGAGAATGTAGATGTCTATAAAAACCTGATTTTTAACACAAAACTTGGTGTAAGTCCTAAGCGACCTAACTGGGTTCTTTTTTCTAACGGAACCTATATTATTTTCCCTACGGGAACGAGTAAAGAAGATATGCGTAAAAGCGCATTAGATTTCTTGCAACGCTTTACAAGCGAGTCTGCTTCTGTAAGAAAGTCACCACTTACAAAAGGATGGATAGCAAGCACACCAAAGGGAGTTTACAATTACGTAGCACTTAACCAAGCTAGTTCAAGACTAGCAACAGATCAAGAACTAGCAACAATAGGATTGCAAAACATAAAGAAAGATAAAGCAGACCCTATTATTGTTCACATCAACACGCCTAAATAATGAAAGCCATACTTAATAGATTAATTAACCACGACCAACTCACAAAAGCCGAAAGCCGTGAAGTTCTCGTAAACATCTCTGAGGGTAAATACAACCAGAGTCAGATTGCTTCTTTCCTTACCGTTTATATGATGCGTAGCATTACGGTAGAGGAGCTAGAAGGTTTTAGAGATGCCTTGCTAGATCTTTGCCTTGCCGTAGATTTTTCTGAGTATAATGCCATAGATCTTTGTGGTACAGGTGGTGATGGTAAAGACACTTTTAATATTTCAACACTCTCTAGCTTTGTAACAGCAGGTGCTGGTGTGCACGTGACTAAGCACGGTAATTATGGGGTGAGCTCTGTAAGTGGAAGTAGCAATGTGATGGAGTATCTAGGCATAAAATTTAGTAACGATAAGGATTTCTTGAAGCGCTCTATGGATGAGGTAGGGATGTGTGTACTGCACGCACCACTCTTCCACCCTGCTATGAAAAACGTAGGCCCTATACGTCGAGAGCTAGGTGTAAAAACCTTTTTTAATATGCTAGGCCCTATGGTTAATCCTGCATTCCCGAGCAACCAGCTAGTGGGAGTTTTTAACCTAGAACTCGCAAGAATGTATGGATATTTATATCAAAAAGGAGATAAAAACTTTACCATATTGCACGCCCTAGATGGTTATGATGAGATCTCACTTACAGGAGCTACAAAGGCTATTACAAATGAGACAGAGCTTATGCTCACACCTAGAGATTTTGGTGTAAATGCACACGCTCAAAAAGATATTTATGGAGGTGACTCTGTTGAGTCTTCGGCGCAGATTTTTACAAATGTAATTTCTGGCAAAGGCACCCAGGCACAAAATAATGTGGTGTGTGCAAACGCTGGGATGGCTATTGCGACTGTAAAAGGGCTAACACCTTTACAAGGTTTTGAACAAGCAAAAGAGAGCCTACTCTCTGGTAAAGCCGCACAAAAACTCAAACAACTTCAAGCCCTAAGCAACTAAGATGACCATACTAGATAAAATTACAGCAGATAAAATCAAGGAAGTAGCGTTGAGAAAAAGTCTCATCCCTGTGAGCCAGCTAGAGCAATCTGTGCTTTTTGAGAGAGCTACGGCATCACTTGCAAAAGCAGTAAGTACAGGCTCTGGGATTATTGCAGAGCATAAAAGAAGATCTCCTAGCAAGTCTGTTATAAACAACAGCCTGAGCGTTCAAGATGTCGCAAGTGGTTATGAGCAGGCAGGCGTGAGCGGGATGTCTGTACTTACAGATGGGAAATATTTTGGTGGCTCGCTAGATGACTTATTACTTGCCAGAGCAGCAGCACAGTTTCCGCTATTGCGTAAGGAGTTTATAGTAGATGAATACCAGATTCTTGAGGCCAAAGCCTACGGTGCAGATGCGATATTACTTATTGCAGCTACGCTTTCGCGAAAGCAAATAGAGCAGTTTTCAACCTTTGCAAAAAGTCTTGGTCTCGATGTTCTTTGTGAATCTCATAATGAAAAAGAATTACAGAAGTCTATTATGCCTTCTGTAGATATGCTAGGCATCAACAACCGAAACCTAAAGACCTTTGAAGTAAGCCTAGAGACGAGCAAAGAACTCATCAAGCAAATTCCAGATGAGTTTGTAAAAGTATCAGAAAGTGGTATCAGTTCTGTAGAGGCGATCAAAGAATTAAAGCCACACGGTTTTCAAGGTTTCCTTATAGGTGAAAATTTTATGAAAACAGATAACCCAGGTGAAAGTGCCGCTACTTTCATAAAACAGCTAGATTAATGATAAACGTTCCTTACTCTAACAAGCAGCTACGCTACTACCTCTGGACTGGCCTGGCTTACACCATACTCGGACTTATAACCATTATCATAGAAGGTGATTTTGGTGCTCTTGATTGGTTTTTCCCTTGGGGAATTTTACATCTCATAGTTTATGCAATATTAAAACGTCAGGGATGGCTCCAAATAAATCAATCAAGTATTACCATAAAAGGTTTTTTAGGTATCGGCAAGAAAGAGCTTGCTTTTTCAAAACTGACTAAGAAAAAATATTTTGCGGGAGATTATATACTCGCTCAAGGCACTAAGGAAGTTGCCCTCACTAGAGAGTTCCTTACTCCACAAGCAAAAGAAATATTAGATAATCTCATAGAGAAAGACGCAAAATGAAAATCAAAATATGCGGTATGAAATATAACACACAAGAGGTCGCTGCGTTGCAGCCAGACTATCTTGGCTTTATATTTTATGAGAAGAGCAAACGAGATTTTGGCGACCTAGCGATTCCAGAATTACCTGAGGGAATTGACCGCGTAGGAGTTTTTGTAGATGCTGATATTGCTTTCGCGAAAGCGAAAATAACACAACACAACCTCAACGTAATCCAGTTACACGGGAGCGAATCCCCTGAATACATAAAAGAACTTCAAGCTTGTCTGGTCGAGCGCAGTCGAGACCTCAAGATTTGGAAAGTTTTTGGAATCAAAGACAGTTTTGACTTTGAGCAGCTCATACCTTACGAGGGCCTTGTAGATGCATTCCTTTTTGACACAAAGGGAAAAGAAAAAGGAGGCAACGGCTACACCTTTGACTGGAGTGTTTTAAAAAATTACACATCCCAAACGCCTATCATTTTAAGTGGCGGCATAGGACTAGAAGAAGTAGAAAAAGTAAAAAAAATACTGGCAACAGATTTGCCTATTATCGCACTAGACGTAAATAGCAAATTTGAGGATAAACCAGGATTAAAAAATATTGAAAAATTAACCGAATTTAAAAAAGTATTGCAGCTATGATACTAGAAAATAACACCAGTTACCAAGCAGACGAGAGAGGGTACTACGGAGATTTTGGCGGAGCATTTATTCCAGAGATGCTCTATCCTAACGTGGAAGAACTGCGCTCTCAGTATGTGCAAATTATGCAGGAGCCTTCTTTTCAAGAGGAGTTTAAACAACTCTTAAAAGATTATGTAGGTCGTCCTACACCGCTTTATTATGCAAAACGCTTTAGCGAAAAGTATGGCACAAAGGTATATCTCAAAAGGGAAGATCTCTGTCATACCGGAGCTCATAAAGTAAATAATACCATAGGCCAGATTCTTATGGCTAAGCGACTAGGTAAGAACCGCATTATCGCAGAGACTGGCGCGGGACAGCACGGTGTTGCTACAGCAACGGTGTGTGCACTTATGGGACTAGAATGTATCGTATATATGGGTGCTATAGATATTGAGCGCCAAGCGCCTAACGTGGCTCGTATGAAAATGCTAGGAGCAACCGTACGACCAGCAATGTCTGGAAGTAGAACCTTAAAAGATGCGACTAACGAAGCGATACGTGACTGGATTAATAACCCAGTAGACACACATTACATCATAGGTTCTGTGGTGGGACCACACCCTTATCCAGATATGGTGGCTCGTTTTCAGTCGGTGATTTCTGAGGAAACTAAGAAGCAGTTGCTAGAAAAAGAAGGAAAAGAAAATCCGGATTATGTAGTAGCTTGTGTGGGTGGTGGTAGTAACGCCGCTGGATTATATTACCATTATCTTGATGAACCAGAAGTAGGTATTATCGCAGTAGAGGCTGCTGGTAAAGGAGTGGATACTGGTGAGAGTGCCGCAACTTCTGCACTAGGACGCGAGGGAATTATACACGGCAGTAAAACATTATTAATGCAAACAGACGACGGGCAGATTACAGAGCCTTACTCTATCTCTGCTGGTCTTGATTACCCTGGTGTAGGACCTATGCACGCAAACCTCTTCCGTTCTGGGCGTGGGGAGTTTATCTCTGTCACAGATGCAGATGCGATGACGGCTGGACTAGAGCTTAGTAAACTAGAGGGTATTATCCCTGCGATTGAGACTAGTCACGCACTTGCCATTTTTGAAACTAGAAAATTCAAAAAAGACGATATCGTAGTGATCAATCTTTCGGGACGTGGTGATAAGGATTTAAATACGTTTATAGAATATTTTAATTTATAGAACTACGCTTTCGCGAAAGCGAAATAAACATCAATATTAATTCCGGCTTAGGCAGGAATGACAAAATATTTATTCAGATGAATAGAATAAAAGAAAAATTACAAGAAGATAAAAAGCTACTAAGCTTATACTTCACTGCTGGATATCCAGCCATAGATGATACTGTTTCTGTCTTAACGCAGCTTCAAGAAAGTGGTGTAGATATGGTGGAGATAGGATTACCATTTTCAGATCCGCTGGCAGATGGGCCTACTATTCAAGAGTCAAGTACTGCTGCACTTCATAATGGGATGACTACCGAAAAGTTGTTTAGCCAGCTAGACGGTATTCGTGAGACCATACATATACCGCTTATTGTGATGGGTTACTTTAACCCGATGTTACAATATGGGGTTGAGAAATTCTGTAAGCGATGTCAAGAAATAGGGATAGATGGTATTATTATGCCAGACTTACCACTTGCCGAATATGAAGCGGAGTATAAAGAGATTTTTGAAAAGTACGGACTTATTAATGTATTCCTAATCACACCACAAACTAGTGACGCGCGTATACAACAGATAGATGCCGCGAGTGATGGGTTTATCTATATGGTGAGTAGTGCGAGTACGACGGGCGCTACGAGCGGTTTTGGTAACAGCACAGAAGATTACTTTAAACGTATTGCAGCTATGAATCTTAACAATCCGCAGATTGTAGGTTTTGGGATAAGTAATGAGGAAACTTTTAACGCGGCCACTACCCATCAAAAAGGAGCCATTATAGGAAGTGCTTTTATAAAGCATATTACTAAGAATGGAGCAAACAGTGTGGCTAGCTTTGTAGAAACCATAAGATAATCAACACTTTAACCTAAGACTAACAAGCCTTTAAGACGAATTAACAACCGTGATTTTTATCTTTATATCAACTTAAAAATGAAAAAGATTATGGAACGTAAATTTGAAAGAAAAGTAGAGCAAACTAACCCGACCAATCCAACGGGAAATATAAATCAAACTACAAACGACTTTGATATCGATAAAAAGACCATCAAAGAACAGCAGAATAAGAAGTAATTAGGTTTTAGATTATATATATAAATGGTGAAAGCCGCCCAGTGGGCGGCTTTTTTATGGATAAAGGTTTTGAGCTTTATTTTGCTTTTGCTTGTATCTCTTTCCAGATTTTAATTGCGCAAGGCTCAACCACATCTGGTACTAGACCAGAGCAGTCACCACCGTTACGTATTACATCACGTACTATGGAAGAAGATATATAGCTCTTACCAGAACTCGTAAGTAAGAATACGGTCTCGATACCAGATAATTTTCTGTTAGTATGGGCGATTGCCTTTTCAAACTCAAAATCTCCAGGATTACGTAGTCCTCTTAAAATGAACTCGCTTTCTTGCTCTTTACAAAAGTCTATAGTGAGACCTTTATAGGTCATTACTTTAATGCGTGGCTCATCTTTAAACGTATCTTCTAGAAACTGCTTGCGCTGCTCTAGAGAAAACATATATTTTTTATCTGAGTTGACACCTATAGCAAGTATTATCTCGTCAAAGAGTGTAAGACCTCGTTCTATTATATCGTAATGCCCAAGTGTAATGGGATCAAAACTCCCCGGAAATACTGCCTTTCTTTTCATAATCTTAATCTTAATGTCATTCCCGCAAAAGCGAGAATCTCAAGGATACTACCTCTGTAAATTTAACTGTTATTTCTAATCGCTACTTCTATAGCTTTGCCAAACACTTCTGTAAGTGATAATCCAGCTGCTTTAAACTCTCTTGGGATGATACTCTCTTTTGAGAGACCAGGATTAGTATTTACCTCAACAAAATGCGGTTTACCCTCGTGAAAGATAAAATCTATACGGCAAATCCCCTTAAGACCCAGCAATTCATAAATACCCTTTGTAAGTCCCTGCACATCTGCCGTCTCACGCTCATCTAGTCTTGCTGGTACAATTTCTTGTGATTTTCCAGAGTACTTTGCTTCTAGACTAAAAAAATCTCCATCTGGTACAATCTCACAAACTGGAAGCACCTCTGCCCCATTGCCAAAATCATACACTCCTACAGATACTTCTGTCCCGCTCAAAAATGACTCAATCAAAACCTGATTATCTTCCTTAAAGGCATTATCTAGAGCCGCTATAAGATCACCTTCTTTGTACACCTTACTCACTCCATAACTAGAACCTGCGCGGTTAGGCTTTACAAAACAAGGGTAGCCCACTTTTATAGCAAGCAGGTTTTTAAAAGACATATCAATCTCATCGCCCTTATTTACGTATACAGATTGCGCCATTGGCACGCCGTATGAACTCAACACGCTTAGTGTGTCACGCTTATTAAACGTCATTGCACTCTCATAAAAACCACAACTTGTCTGTGGGATTCCTAGCAATTCCAAGTAGGCTTGTAGTTTTCCGTCCTCGCCCGGCGTTCCGTGTATGGTATTGTAACAGGCGTCAAAGGTTACCTTTTTCGCGGAAGCGTCTTTAAAGCTAAAGTCACCTTTATCTATCGTAAATCGCTCACCATCTACCACACAAAACCACCCCTCGGTAAGGATGTGCACGGCATATACTTTGTATTTTTCTTTATCTAAAGAAGCAACTACGGTGGCACCACTATTAAGCGATATTTCATACTCGCTACTGTAGCCACCCATTAAAACGGCGATATTTTTTTTCTGCACTTTCGTGAAAATTTGAAAAGACAAAACTAAATCTGTCTCATTAACGTTAATGTAAAAATAGGTATAATCATACCTACACCAAATAGGCTATCTATTTTATATATTTGCACCCTTAACCACAACCCGTCTATGAGTCTTTTAAAATTTCTAGTGAGCAAAGCATTTGTTAAACAAATTGTACTTGCTGTCATCATCATCATCGCATTAGTATTTATCACTCGATGGTGGTTAGGAAGCACCACAAATCACGATGAGCGTATTGCCGTGCCTAATGTAAAAGGGATGACCCTAGACCTCGTCTCTCAAGAACTAGAAAATGCAGAGCTGCGTTACTTTATTATAGACAGTGCAAATTTCAACCCAGATTATCCTAAGTACTCTGTAATAGACCAAGAGCCTAACGCTGGGAAATTTGTAAAAGAAAACAGACAGATATACTTAGTACTTAACCCTTCTGGTTATCAAAAAATGACTATACCTCCTATCGTGGGAAAAACACGCCGCCAGGCAGAACCTTCATTAAAGGCGCTAGGATTTGAGATAGGCAAAGTAACCTATGTAGACTGGATAGGAAAAGACGAAGTAAGAGATATAAGACACAAAGGAAAGAGAGTGAAAGCTGGAGATAGATTAGAAAAAACTTCTGTTATCGACCTAGTACTAGGTAATGGTAAAGGTGATTACCGCGACGCTATTTCTGATGACTCATCAGACGAAAACTAAACAATGAACGAAGAACAACCCATAGGTCCAGAACCTCAAGACGACGAACTTTACGAGCACTACAGTTTTACTGCAAGCAAAGGTCAAGAACCATTACGTGTAGATAAGTTCTTAATGAATTTTGTAGAAAATGCTACCCGTAATAAAATCCAGAAGGCTGCCAAAAATGGTAGCATTCAAGTGAATAATATTGTTGTAAAACAAAATTATAAGGTAAAAGCTGGAGACGTGGTACGTGCCATGTTTGAGCACCCACCACACGAGTTTTTACTTACCCCAGAAGATATTGATATTGATGTGGTTTATGAAGACGACCAACTTATGGTAGTCAACAAACCTGCAGGAATGGTAGTGCACCCAGGGCATGGTAACTACTCTGGAACGCTTATTAATGCACTTATCCACCACGTAGATAACCTCCCCAACAACTCCAGTGATAGACCAGGACTTGTACACCGTATCGATAAAGATACGAGCGGACTACTTGTAGTTGCCAAAACGGAGCAAGCAATGACTCACCTTTCTAAGCAGTTTTTTAATAAAACAACAGAGAGAGAATATGTTGCTATCGTATGGGGTAACGTAACAGAAGACGAGGGAACGATAGAAGGAAACATAGGCCGTCACCCTAAAAACAGATTACAAAACACCGTTTTTTACGGAGACGAAGCAGATCAAGGTAAACCAGCTGTTACTCATTATAAAGTAATAGAGCGTCTAGGCTATGTAACACTCGTAAGCTGTAAGCTTGAGACGGGACGCACACACCAGATACGTGTGCACATGAAGCACATAGGCCACACCCTCTTTAACGATGAGCGTTACGGCGGTAATGCCATCTTAAAAGGAACTTCATTTACCAAGTATAAGCAGTTTGTAGATAACTGTTTCAAAATATTACCACGCCAGGCACTACACGCAAAAACGCTTGGTTTTGTACACCCCACAACAGGCGAGTACAAACGTTTTGAAACTCCTATCCCAGAAGATATGGCAGGTTGTATAGAAAAGTGGC
The DNA here is from genome assembly GCF_000355805.1 of Dokdonia sp. PRO95. Lineage (NCBI taxonomy): Bacteria > Pseudomonadati > Bacteroidota > Flavobacteriia > Flavobacteriales > Flavobacteriaceae > Dokdonia > Dokdonia sp. PRO95. The sequence continues at coordinate 2,029,408 of NZ_CM001837.1, read as the reverse complement.
GCGCCTATGCCGTACACAGCAAAGAGCAGTAAGATTTTTTTACGCTTTCGCGAAAGCTTACTCATAACAACAAGCAGCAACTCCTTTTGGGGTTGCTTTTTTGTTTTATGATGCTTAAGTAAGTTTTTGAATTAATCCCTAAATGCCATTCAACACCTACCTCAACCTTCCCCTCAAAGGGAAGGAGCTAGAAGTCTCCCTTTGAAGGGAGATTTAGAGGGATGCTGAACATTTGGCATTATTAAATTTTACATCTTTATAAATCAAACACCACATTAAACTATCAATCCCACCATAACCAAAAACAATAGCCAAGCACATAATTATAAGACATAATTGCTAACTTTGATACAAAAGAAAAACACCTATGAAAATCGTTGTATCACCAGCAAAGTCACTTAATTTTGAAGATAAGCTACCTACTACGCGTGCTACACAGCCGCAGTTTTTAGAGCAAGCAGAAAAGCTTAACAGCAAGCTTTCTAATACGACAAAAAAAGAGATTCAAGACCTGATGCACATCAGTGAGAAGCTTGCAGATTTAAACTACCAGCGATACCAAGATTTTACAACTCCGTTTACAAAAAAGAATGCGAGACCAGCCGTGTACACCTTTGATGGTGATGTATACACAGGGCTTGATGCCTATACCCTACCTACAGAAAAGCTTGACAAACTTCAAGACACTTTACGTATTTTAAGTGGGATGTACGGGATCTTGCGACCACTAGATTTAATGCAGGCTTACCGTCTTGAGATGGGTACAAAACTAGAGTACTACAGTAATAAAAATTTATACGAGTTCTGGGGAGACACCCTTACCGAAGCGCTTAATAAAGAACTTGAAGATGATGAGCTTTTTGTAAACCTTGCGAGTCAAGAGTACTTTAAGTCTATAAAGACTAAGCAGCTCAAAGTACCCGTAATCACTCCTATCTTTAAAGATTTTAAAAACGGGAAACTCAAGATTATTTCTTTCTTTGCAAAAAAAGCCCGTGGCTCGATGGTGCGTTATATTATAGATAAGGATGTAAACACAATAGACGGTCTCAAAGCTTTTGATTATGACGGCTACGCCTACAGCGCAGAAGAGTCTAATGAAGATAAAAACGAATTTGTATTTACAAGGTAATTGTCAAAAATGACTAAAAACCCATCACAGAGAAATCTATGATGGGTTTTTTACGCTCTGGAAAATATCTTATAATACTAGAACAACTACTTATCCTTCTGCATTTTCGCAGCATCCTTAGCTTTCTTCCTGCCTTTTTTTCTTCTTTTTGCGCCAAAAGTTCCGCGGCTTATTTTTCCTCTTCTTGATTTTTTATCTCCTCTTCCCATATCCTTATTTTTGGTTAATCTTAATGTAGCACTTTTAAAAAGAACCTATTTTAAAATTCTGTTAATCATCTGCCTACATTATCTTTATAAATAAAAGAACCTTGATGACATATTATATTCTTATTGCGCTCCAACTAGCTTGTGCTTACCATATTTACAAGAATAAAAATAGCTTCTACTGGTATTTTGCTATCCTCCTATTGCCTGCAATAGGCTGCCTAGTGTACGTTATTGCTCAGATTTTTAATAAAAAAGATGTTGCTGTAGTTCAAAAGGAATTTACAGCCGTGATTAATCCTACCAAAAAGATCAGCCAACTTGAAAAGAAAGTAGAATTTTCTGACACGTATTCTAACCGCGTAGAGCTGGGAGATGCGCTACTTGCGATAGGTAACTTTAAAGAAGCAGCCGTTCAATATGATGCTGTCTTACATGGAAATCACACTAGTGATTACTATGCCAATACACAGTTGCTAATTGCTCTTTTTGAGCAAGAAAAGTATGACGAAGTGATTTCCATAGGTGAGAAAATGAGCAAATTTTCGGATTTTGAAAAATCCCAAGCGCAATTTAAATATGGACTCGCACTATCAAAAACTGGTAAGGATGACGAGGCAGAAGCTATCCTAAAAAAAATAGACCAGCGATATTCTAATTACCCTGAACGATTAGCATTATCTAAATTCTATATTGAAAACGAGATGCAATCTAAAGCTCTAGAAGTACTTCATGAAATGCAAGACGAATATCTAAACCTTACCAAACCAAATAAAAAACTGCACAAAAACACGTTTATAGAGGTAGATAGACTTGTTGCTACTACACAATCATAATGGCTATTTTCAAACACACACATCCCTACCCGCCATTTAATATTGAGAATGCCACAAAACTCATTGTAGGCACACTACCTCCTCCTCGGTTTACAGAAGGCACGCTTAAACCTGGAGATGTAAACTTTTGCTATGGCAGTATCGATGGGCAATTATGGCCTATTTTAAATAAGATTTTTAATCTCAATCTTACATTTGAAACTACAGAGCAAGCCATTCAAGAGCGTAAAGACTTTTTGATATCTCGCAATATCGGTGTTTGCGATATTGTCGCTTCCTCAGAACGCATTAAAATAGACGCTTCAGATATTGGGATGACTAACGTGACGCTTAGAGATATTTTCGGCTACTTAAGCAAGTCTCCAAAGGTGGAAACATTATTATTTACCGGCGGAAACAGTAAAAATGGTCCTGAGTATTTCTTTAGGAAAGCTTGTAAAGAGCAGGGTGTGAAGTTAAAAGTAATAAGTAGCGAGGTACCGCGAATTCATCAGTTTGAATGGCAAGGACGCACTATTAAAACGGTTTCTCTCACTGCACCATCAGGAGCTGCAAATAGAGCGGTGGGCAGTCTTGCTCTTTACAAACAACTTAAAAAGGAAAATCCGCAATTTAATACTATAGACTTCAGAGTCTTGCAGTATGCTCCATTCTTTTAAGGTTTTTACGCTTTCGCGAAAGCGTAACTTAACACCTATACTGCTCAAAACAACTTGCTTTTTATTTTTGAACCAATTTGTATCTTCACACTTCAAGTTCAACCAAATGAAAAGACTTTTTTTACTCCCGCTACTCGCCATTGCAATCAGTTGTGGTGACACAAAAGACAATCCAGAAAATAAAGACTTTACTACACGCTTTGAAAAAAGTGGAGGTACAGAAACCCCAACATATCAAGAAGTCATCGCTTTTTACGAAGAACTTGACCTTGCGTACCGCTCTATTAAAACCTATGAAGTAGGCACAACAGACATTGGCGAACCACTTACACTTGTTACTTTTAATCCCAACCGAAGCTTTGATAGTGAGTTTTCTGATGATATGGATGTGCGCCGAATTCTCATTAATAATGGTATTCACCCTGGGGAGTCAGACGGGATAGATGCAACTATGATGCTTATGCGAGACCTCGCACAAGGAAAGATAGAGGCCCCAGAAAACACATGGGTAAGTGCGATTGCAATCTATAATGTGGGTGGCGCTCTTAACCGCAATAGCGGGACGAGAACCAATCAAAACGGACCTAAGGAATATGGTTTCCGCGGTAATGCTCAAAACTATGATCTCAATCGTGATTTTATAAAGCGTGACACAAAAAATGCTGCCGCTTTTGCAGAGATTTATCACATGATTGAGCCAGATGTTTTTATAGATAATCACGTAAGCAATGGCGCAGATTATCAATACACGCTTACACACCTCTTTACACAGCACAACAAATTAGGAGGAGCATTAGGTGATTATGTCCATGAGGAATTCCAGCCTATGCTTGAGGAAGATCTTAAAGCCAAAGACTGGGAGATTACTCCGTATGTAAACGTTTTTAACAGTACTCCAGAAAAAGGTTTCAGCCAGTTTATGGATTACCCACGCTACTCGACGGGTTTCACTTCGCTCTGGAATACTATCGGCCTCATGGTAGAAACCCACATGCTGAAGCCTTATAAACCACGTGTAGAAGGAACATACGAATTAATGAAGAGCATCTTAAAAATCACTGCCGAAAACGGCACAAAGATTAAAGAAATGCGCGAGGGTGCTTTTAACGCTTTCGCGAAAGCGGAAACTTATCCCGTACAATTTGCTCTAGACACGACCAAAACCACCACCCTAGATTTCTTAGGATATGAAGGAAAGATGCAGCCTAGTGAAGTGACCGGGAAGGAGCGTCTCAAATATGATGTCAATAAACCTTTTACTAAAAAGGTGACTTACTACGATTATTTTAAGTCTACTAAGGAGGTAACGATACCAAAAGCTTATGTAATTCCTAGAGGGTACAGAGATATTGCTCTTATCTTAAAGGCAAATGAAATCAAGTTTGATCAGCTTAAAAAGGATACTACTTTTGTAGCTCAAGTATATCATATAGACACTTATGAAACCCGTAAGAGTCCTTATGAAGGTCATTATTTGCATTACAACACAAGTTTAAAAACTTCTGAAGAAGAAGTTATCATACCTAAAGGTGGTTATATAGTGCCTACAGATCAAAAAGGAATACGCTACATTCTAGAAACACTAGAGCCAGAGGCGACAGATAGTTTCTTTAACTGGAACTATTTTGACACTATATTACAACAGAAGGAAGGCTTCTCACCATACGTATGGGAAGATAAGGCACAACAATTTCTTGAGACCCACCCTAAAATTAGAATAGAATTTAATCTCAAGAAGTCGTTAAATTCTGATTTTGCAAATAACTGGTATGCTCAGCTAGACTGGATTCATAAAAAATCTTCTAGTTATGAGAAGGCCCACCTACGCTACCCTATCGTTAGGATGCTTAACTAGATATTCTTTAGGAAAGATGAGCTTGATATTTTCATAAGATTTATCAAGCGCTTTCTGTGATTTTTCAAAGTTAAGCCACTTTGCCTTCTTAATACCTTCCTTAGCTTGTGGTACTAGCTCGTCTGTGCAGCTTGTGTGCATCTCAAACCAGAAAGTTTCTTTAAGCCTAAACTCGCCATTACGTTTAAAAACGTGGTAAGTGATTTCTAGAGGCTTTGTTATCGTAAGTCCCGTCACACCTGTCTCCTCCTCTACTTCTCTAATGGCACAGTCCTCTATATCTTCCTTTTTCTCAATCTTACCCTTAGGCAAATCCCAGCGACCATTGCGATAGATAAAAAGAATTTCTTTTTTATCGTTGTATACAAGTCCGCCGCCCGCTATCACAAGTTTAAGTTTCTTGCGCAGGTGCTTGAGTAACTTCTCTTCCTTAGGATGGTAGAGGTTAATATATAACTGTTCTCCCTTATATAATTTCTTAATCAATTTCTTGATCTTGACCTTCTTTATGGAGATGGTTTTATAGTTCTTACCTATCACCTTTTCTGTAGATAGAATAATAGGAATATCATTCACAAAAACTTTATACATTTGCAGTATGATTTTAGACAAAGAAACGGCAAAAAAAACTGCCGAATTGCTTTTGCAAATTAATGCAATAAAATTACAACCGCAAGAACCTTTTACATGGGCTTCTGGCTGGCAATCCCCAATTTATTGTGATAACCGCATCACACTATCGTATCCTCCTATTAGAAACTACATTCATCAAGAAATGGCAAAGCAAGTAGAAAGTATCTACGGCAAGCCAGATGCTATTGTGGGTGTTGCTACAGGAGCCATAGGTATTGGTATGCTTGTTGCAGATTATCTCAACGTACCTTTTGCTTACGTACGTCCAGAGCCTAAGAAGCACGGACGTAAAAACCAAATAGAAGGTCACCTAGAACCTAACAGCAATGTAGTGGTAATAGAAGATCTTATAAGCACTGGTAAGAGTAGCCTTATGGCAGTAGAAGCTCTTAAAAATTCTAACATGACGGTAAAAGGCATGCTCGCCATCTTTACCTACGGTTTTGATACCGCTACTCAGAATTTTGAAGAAGCTGGAGTTACACTTAATACATTAAGTGATTATTCTCATTTATTACTGCAAGCTAGGGACACAAATTTTATCACAGAAGCACAACAAGAAACGCTAGAAAACTGGCGCAAAAGCCCATCAACCTGGGAAAAATAACATTAAAACTACCTAAATGAATTTAGAAAGTCCTGTAAAGACATTAGACAAGTCGCCAGAAGAAGTTTATAATTTCTTAATGAACATTGAGAACTTCGAAAAATTAATGCCAGAAAATACTAAGTTTGAAAAGATAAGCGACACACGTTTCCTTTTTGGACTTAAAGGAATGCCAGAAATAGTACTAGATCTTAAGGAAGGAATTCCTCATAGCAAAGTAGTATTAGGGGCTGCCAGTGACAAAGTACCTTTCCAACTTACTGCAGACATCAAAGAACTAGCAGCAGATAAAAGTGAAGTTCAACTACATTTTGAGGGAGAATTCAATGCAATGATGGCTATGATGGTTAAAGGACCTATCACAAAATTCATAGGCACACTTTCTGATAATATGGATGTTATTGCATAAAGCAGTTTAAATTCAATATTTCATAAAAATCAAAGAAGTCCTACAATCTTGAGCAATCTCGATGGTAGGACTTTTTTATATGCTTATTTTTACATAATAAATTCAATAATATGGCAGACATAGAGAAGCTAGAGGCATTTGTAACACAAGTGCGTAGAGATATCGTACGACAAGTACACAAAGTAAGTTCTGGACACCCAGGCGGATCATTAGGATGTGCCGAATTTATTTCGGTTCTCTATCAAGAGCTTATGGAACGTAAAGAAGGGTTTGATATGGACGGTATAGGAGAAGACCTTTTCTTCCTTTCTAACGGTCACATATCACCTGTTTTTTATAGCGTATTAGCTCGTTCTGGATATTTCCCAGTAGAAGAACTTAATACTTTTAGACTACTTAACTCTAGACTACAAGGACACCCTACTACACATGAAGGGCTTCCTGGAGTGCGTATCGCCTCTGGATCACTAGGTCAAGGACTAAGTGTTGCAGTAGGTGCCGCTCAAGCAAAAAAACTTAACAAAGACAACCATACTATCTATACCTTAATGGGAGATGGTGAATTGCAAGAAGGTCAAAACTGGGAAGCAATTATGTATGCTTCGGCAAAAAAGGTTGATAATATTATAGCTACTGTAGATCTTAACGGCCAGCAGATAGATGGTAGTACAGACCACGTATTAAACATGGGAAGCGTGCGTGCAAAATTTGAAGCCTTTGGGTGGATTGTTCTTGATATTGAACAAGGAAATGATGTAGACGCTATTGTAAAAGGAATGAATCAAGCCAAAGATCTTTCTGGAAACGGAAAACCAGTTTGTGTATTATTACACACAATCATGGGTAATGGTGTAGACTTTATGATGGGTACCCACGCGTGGCATGGTAAAGCTCCTAATGATGATCAACTCGCTAGTGCACTAGAGCAAAATCCACAAACTTTAGGCGATTACTAAACCTTTTCTTATTACGCTTTCGCGAAAGCGTACCAAAAAATTTTACAATGAAAACATACGAAAATACAGGCAGTAAGGATACAAGATCAGGTTTTGGCGCAGGAATGACAGAATTAGGAAGAACAAATCCTAATGTGGTATCTCTTTGTGCAGACCTTATAGGTTCTCTAAAAATACAGACGTTTATAGATGAAAACCCTGAACGTTTTTTTCAAATAGGAATTGCCGAAGCTAATATGATGGGTATCGCCGCAGGACTTACTATAGGAGGTAAAATTCCGTTTACAGGAACTTTTGCAAACTTCTCTACAGGTCGTGTTTATGACCAGATAAGACAATCTATAGCCTACTCTGGTAAAAATGTGAAGATATGTGCTTCTCACGCGGGTCTCACCCTAGGTGAAGATGGTGCAACACACCAAATTCTAGAAGACATAGGTCTTATGAAGATGTTACCAGGGATGACAGTGATTAATACTTGCGATTACAACCAGACTAAAGCAGCTACTATAGCACTTGCAGACCACGTAGGACCGGTTTACTTACGTTTTGGCCGTCCAGTAGTACCTAACTTTACTCCAGCAGATCAAACATTTGAAATAGGTAAAGCAGTACAATTACAAGAAGGAAATGATGTTACCATCGTTGCAACGGGCCACCTTGTTTGGGAAGCGCTAGAGGCTTGTAAAGCACTTAACGAAAAAGGCATCACAGCAGATGTAATCAATATACACACTATAAAACCTCTAGATGCAGAGGCAATCATTAAGTCTGTAAAAAAGACCGGATGCGTGGTAACTGCAGAGGAGCATAACTTTTTAGGAGGTCTAGGTGAGAGTGTTGCTAGAGAGCTATCTCTTACCCACCCTGTACCACAAGAGTACGTTGCCACAGCAGACACCTTTGGTGAGAGTGGAACACCTGCTCAACTTATGGAAAAGTACGGACTAAATGCAGATGCCATCGTAAAAGCTGTAGAAAAAGTAGTAGCTAGAAAATAATCAAACAACACAACCGTTTATATAAAAGACATAGGCAGTATGATTGTAACATACTGCCTTTTTATTTGTCTCTCTATTAATCAATAAAACTTCAATTATGAAAAAAATCATTGTAGCAGTATTACTCTTATCAAGTATAACTGCATTTAGCCAAAGCGAAGGGTTCGGTATCAAGGGCGGACTCAATTATGGCTCTGTAGGAGATCTTGAGTTTACATCAGAATTTGCCGAAAGTACTTTTGACAAAGAAAACAAGTCAGGCTTTCACGCTGGTATATATTACAAGGCAGAATTTGCTGGTATTTTTATACAACCAGAGCTATTATACACTAAAATTAATACCGAATATCAGAGTAATATTTCAGGCTCTAGTAGTATAGATTATGAATTGTCAAAAATTGATGTTCCTGTGCTAATAGGGTTTAACGTTGTAGGGCCTTTGAATGTTAAGGGTGGGCCTTCTTTCCAATACATTTTGGATGATGAATTTGATGGGATAGATATTGATTTTGAAGATCCAGAAAATTCATTTACCGTAGGTTACCAGCTAGGTGCAGGACTTTCGTTTGGTAGACTTGGTATTGATGTAAGATATGAAGGAGCATTTACAGACAATACAATTATAACAGAATCACAAGCCGAAGAAAACAGTGTAGGCTTCAAAGTAGATGCGAGACCAACGCAATGGATTCTTAGTTTATCTTACGCCCTTGACGGAGGGAATTAGTTTTAAAAAATATAGATTTTAAAATCGGGTATCCTTTCTGAGGATACTCGGTTTTTTTTTGATATAGCTTAAAGGCTATTAACCATAACCAGCTATTAGAAAATGCAATTATGTCACACCTCCTAATCTCTTTTAGGAAGGTCTAGTACCTTTTTTTTCTATTTATATCCTTACTTCTTAAACATCTGTTTTGACCATTATTTAGTGCCTTACAAATAGATAAAATAAAAAAGTCACATTGGTTTATCCAATGTGACTTTTTTAAATTTATATCACGCTTTCGCGAAAGCGTGATTACATCCTAGCTATCTGCATCTAGATAATCAGGTGTACCATCTCCGTCTGTATCTGTATAGGTCACAACTCCCGTTGAACTATTAATTCGGATTTCATCAATAGTATTTCTACCATCGCCATCATCATCATCATCCAAGTGATTATTGATCCCGTCTCCATCTGTATCGATAAATGATACTAAATTCCCTTCTTCGTCAAGCGTAATTTCTAATCTCGTAGTCACACCATCATTGTCATCATCTGGATCTTGAAATGCAAATGCAAAGTCATCATCTGGATTATCTGCCTCATCAAAAAGAAAGCCGTTTCCATCAAGATCTTCATCAATAGATATGATACCATCACCGTCATGGTCGGTAATTATTACATCAAAAACTGAAAATGTAAATACAAGAGGACTATAAATTTCAACACTTCCAGGAGGTGAGTTAAAATAAGCTAGGCCACTAGGGATAAAAACAGCTCCTACTCCATAGTCTTCATATGTTGTTGTACCATCTCCATTTTCTAGAGGTCCAGCACCTGCTCCTTTAAAACCAGCAATACCATTTTGAAAACCATCTATAGTCCCAGTAAGATCAAACCATACGGGATTAGGTGAAGAGTCAAAAACACTACTATTTAAATTTCTACCTGTATATGTTACTAACGTAGAATCGGTATAAGTAGCAGCCGGCTTCTCGCTAGACCCTTGTCTTGCAGTAAGAATGTAAACCGTTTGATCTGTGTCAACACGATTATAAGTGATACTCGTTAATTCCGGCCTATCTATAATAGGCGTTTTATCACTATTTACAGATGCTATTGTATCAAAGCGTATTTTGTAATCAAAATCTGCTGTAGGATTCTCAAATTCCTCATAATTGTAGAAGTGAGTCTCTAGATACTCTCGTATTTCTGCATCATCCTCCAATGCTTGCTCTCCTCTATCGCGAGCAGCAATTGCTTCAATACCATCATCATCAGAAGGGCAACCAACACATAGTAATAAAACTATAGCTAAACCTAGGTAATTTCTTAATTTCATCAATTTTAATTTAAGGAGTGCAAGATACAATTTTGATGTATTTTTGCACATTACTTTATCTTTATTAACGCGGTTTTATCCCATTTTATATGAGAGTAGACAAATATTTATGGTGCGTGCGCTACTTTAAGACTAGATCTATTGCAACTACAGCTTGCAAGAAGGGTCAAGTAAAAATAAACAACACCTCTGTAAAACCTTCTCGAGACATCTATCCTACTGACACCATTACTGTGCGCAAAAATCAGGTTACTTACGTTCTAGAAGTTCTTGATCTTCCCGAAAGCAGACTGGGTGCAAAACTAGTGGGCATGTATGTGCGAGACAAAACTCCAAAAGAGAATCTAGAAAAACTAGAATTACTTAAATACTCTAAAGATTACTATCGTAAAAAGGGTGCAGGACGTCCTACAAAGAAAGACAGAAGAAGCATTGATGAGATTTACAACAATGATGATTTTTTTAAAAGTGATGAAGAGGAATAGTGGGTTAATTGAATATCTTTAACCCTTAAGCTAGCACAGACATGAAAGTTAAACTTGAAAAAATACTAGACCACCAAGCAATAGCCCATAAAACAAAGCGCATTGCCTTTCAAATCTATGAAAGCAATGCAAATGAAGAAGAGGTTATACTAGCAGGTATTGCAGATAATGGCTACAAATTTGCCGAACGCCTAGCTACGGTACTTTCCGAAATATCTCCTCTGAAAACAATCCTTTGTAAAGTAACTATGGACAAGAAGAACCCGCTGGGTACGGTCCAGACAAGTTTACCTGCAAGTGAGTATCAAAATAAATCTATCGTACTTATAGATGATGTACTCAATTCTGGTACAACGCTTGTATATGGCGTAAAACATTTTCTAGACGTACCATTAAAGAGATTTAAGACTGCCGTACTAGTTAATAGAAATCACAAAAAATACCCCGTAAAAGCAGACTTCAAAGGCATTTCATTGAGCACATCGCTTAATGAATCTGTAAAAGTCACTTTTAGAAAAGGTAACGACACAGCTGTTCTAGAGTAATTTCTTTAAAATTTGGGCTGTTAGTTCTTCTGCTGATTGGCTTTCTACTTTAACCACAATATCTGCCTGGTTATAATAAAAACCTCTCTCAAATAAGTGCTTCCTTATATAGTCTTCTAGATCTTCTAGCGATTGCATACTAGCAATTAATGGACGCTGCTCCTTTGCTTGCCATAATCTATTTGCCAGTACTTTAAAATTCCAATTAAGGTAAATAGTCTTTGCATTTGCATCTTTAATAAGTTGCAAGTTATTTCCATAGCAAGGTGTTCCACCGCCCAAGGCTATTATTGTATCATCATCATTATTATCAATAAGCGCTTTAAGATGTCTTGTCTCGGCTTTTCTAAAATAAATTTCACCTTTATTTTCAAATATTTCGGTAATGCTACTCCCCTCTTTCTCTTCTATATAGGCGTCAAAATCTAAAAAATTGTAAGAAAGTGCTTCAGCAAGCAGTGGTCCAATGGTTGATTTTCCCGAACCCATATACCCCATCAAAAAATAATTCATAGCAAACTAATTGAAAAACAAAGGTATATATTAATCTAAAAAAAAGATTGAAATTTTTATTTAAAACGTTTGGTTACAACAATTAATTAAGTGTATATTTGCACCCGCAATAAGGCAATGACCTGGTAGCTCAGTTGGTAGAGCATCTCCCTTTTAAGGAGAGGGTCCTGGGTTCGAGCCCCAGCCAGGTCACTTGATAAGTGCAAACCTCCATCACTAGATGGAGGTTTTTTTATGACCAAAAATGTTCTTAAAATTTTTTCACATTTAAGCCTTTAGTTTCAAAAGAAGACTTTATATTTGCACCCTCGTTAAAACGACGACCTGGTAGCTCAGTTGGTAGAGCATCTCCCTTTTAAGGAGAGGGTCCTGGGTTCGAGCCCCAGCCAGGTCACTTTATGAGTTTAAACCTTCATCAATAGATGGAGGTTTTTTTATGCGCTAAAATTAACAACACTTAAAAATAGTTTTAGATTCGCCCTAGAGTTTCATAAGAAGATTTTATATTTGCACCCGCATTGATAAAATGCTACCTATCTACCCGGGTGCTGAAATTGGTAGACAGGCACGGTTGAGGGCCGTGTGCACTAGTTGCGTGTGGGTTCAAGTCCCATCCCGGGTACAAAGAGAGTTAGTCTTAAGATTAACTCTCTTTTTTATTGTAATTCTTTCCTGATTATAAAGATCCCTCAGATACTATGCACAAAGAAAGGTTATCATACTAGTCCTTTTATTTCAAATATTCACGCTTTCGCGAAAGCGTAACCCTATTTTCATAAATTTTGTTTAAATTTTAATACTCATAGGTTAAACAAAATAATTAAATTCCCTACTTTTACATATAAATAAGGAGTTTTATGAAAAATGCTGTAAAGACAAAATTTAGTATAAAGGACCTTGAGGGCTTAAGTGGTATTAAGGCTCACACCATACGTATATGGGAGAAAAGATATGGACTTCTTGAACCACAACGTACAGATACCAATATTAGAACTTATGCACTAAGTGATTTACAAAAACTACTTAATGTTGTTTTTCTAACAGAGCACAAATACAAAATTTCAAAAATTGCTCGTCATTCGACTAAAGAAATTGCGGCGCTCGTTGCAAGTTTGATTTCTGATTCTGATGAGTCTAGTGAAAACCACGCTATCAATTCTTTCAAAATAGCGATGATGAATTTTGATCAAAATTTATTTCACAAAACATATAATGCCCTTAATGAGACTAAGCCCTTTGTAAATATATTTTATGAGGTTTTTATACCATTATTACATGAAATAGGATTGCTATGGCAAACAGACACTATCAATCCATCACATGAACATTTTATATTTAATCTTATAAAGCACAAGATTCTTATTAATATTGAAAAAACTCAGATCAACGTTCCGCCATTGAAAGAAAAGACATTTGCACTTTTTCTTCCTGAAAATGAGATACATGAGTTAGGGCTATTATTTCTTAATTATGAATTGGTATCCCATGGCTACAAGGTTATTTATTTAGGTCAAAGCATTATGCTTTCCAACTTAAAATACCTTTCTGTAAATCACCCTAATCTATCATTTGCATCTTACTTCACCGTGAACCCTCTAGAAAGCGAGATTCCACAATATTTTGAAGAATTTAATGCTGTTTTTGAAAATCAGAAATTAAATCTCTACGTACTAGGAGCAATGACTAGCAAAATAGATGAAACGAAAGTTCCTTCAAACATTCACATTATGCTTAGCATAAGAGAGTTTGTAAATGTTATAAAACAGTCTACACCATCATATGCATAAAAAAATTGTAATTATAGGATCTGGATTTTCATCCCTATCTGCTGCGTGTTATCTTGCTCAAGCTGGTAACGAGGTGCACCTTTATGAAAAAAACAAAACCCTAGGTGGTCGTGCCAGACAACTTAAAGAAGAGGGCTTTACATTTGATATGGGGCCTAGCTGGTACTGGATGCCAGATATCTTTGAAAAGTTTTTTGGAGATTTTAATAAAAAGGTGTCAGACTTTTACCAGTTAGAAAAGCTGGACCCTGCTTATTACGTTTGGTTTAAAGATGAAGTTGTAACCATAGGTGATACGCTGGATAAAATAGCTACAGAGTTTGAGCGTATAGAGCCAGGGAGCTCTCCTCAACTCAAAAAGTTTATAAAAAATGCTGGAGTCAATTATGATATTGCTATTAACGATGTAGTAAACAAGCCAGGACTTTCTCCTTTTGAACTTGTAACTCCAGAAACGGCAGTGCGCGTAAATCAGTTTTTTAAAACTATAAGTGATGACGTGCGCAAGGCTTTTAAAAATGAAAAGCTGGTTTCTATTTTAGAATTTCCAGTATTATTTCTCGGAGCTAAACCTAATAACACACCTGCATTCTATCGTTTTATGAACTATGCAGATTTTGGCTTAGGGACTTGGCATCCTAAAGGAGGTATGCACGAGGTCATCAAAGGAATGATTAAGCTTGCACACTCACTAGGAGTAAAAACTCATACAAGCGCTGGTGCCAGTAAAATTCTGGTAGATCAAGGAAAAGTACAAGGAATTATAGTTAATGGGGAAACCATTACTGCAGATTATGTCGTAAGTGGAGCAGACTATCATCACAGTGAGACTTTGCTAGACCCATCATATAGACAATACACAGAGAAGTACTGGGACAGCCGTGTGTTTGCACCGTCATCACTCCTCTTTTATGTAGGTTTTGATAAAAAGTTTGATAACGTAGCTCATCACAACTTGTTCTTTGATACAGATTTTGACCAGCACGCAAGAACCATTTATGACGATCTTGCTTGGCCAGAAGAGCCTTTATTTTATGCAAATTTCCCATCGGTATCAGATGAGACAATGGCGCCAGAAGGTAAAGAAAATGGGTTTTTCTTAATTCCTATAGCTCCTGGAGTAGAAGATACGCAGGCACTACGTGATCAATATTTTGATATTATAATGGAAAGACTAGAGCGATTATCTGGTCAAAATTTTAGAAATCATATTATATTTAAGAAGTCATTTTGTGTAGATGACTTTGTAAGTGAGTATAACAGTTATAAAGGAAATGCCTACGGAATGGCAAATACTTTAAAGCAAACAGCTTTTCTTAGACCTAATTTAAGAAGTAAGAAAGTTAAAAATTTGTATTTTACTGGACAGTTAACGGTTCCAGGACCTGGCGTACCTCCAGCCCTCATATCTGGTAAGCTTGTATCACAATTAATAAGCAAATCAATTAAATAATGAAATCTCTATTTGACACCGTATCGAGAAGCTGTGCAAAGGTTGTAACTCAATCATATAGCACCTCATTTGCAAGCGCGACTAAAATGCTTGCACCCTGTATACGTCAGGACATTTATAACATTTATGGCTTTGTAAGATTTGCAGATGAGATTGTAGATTCTTTTCACGACTATGACAAGCCTACGCTATTCAAACGTTTTGAAGAAGATCTTGAGCACGCGCTTACAGATAAAATAAGTCTCAACCCTATTCTCAACGCCTTTCAAGAGACTGTGCATAAATATGATATAGACCCTGCTCATATCGCATCGTTTATGAAAAGTATGCGCCTTGATCTCACAAAACTAGATTATCTCACAGATGCAGAGTATAAGGAATACATTTACGGAAGCGCAGATGTAGTAGGCCTTATGTGTCTTACCGTTTTTGTAAAAGGAGACAAAGAAAAATACGAAAGCCTTAAAGACAGCGCGATGAGTTTAGGCTCTGCCTTTCAAAAAGTAAACTTTTTACGCGACCTCAAGGCAGATTTTGAAGGACTAAGTCGCACCTATTTCCCTAATACAAATCTTGTAAATCTTGATGAAGCCTCTAAGCAGCGTATTATCGAAGAGATAGAAGAAGACTTTGCAAAGGGACTGGCAGGTATAAATAGACTACCTATAGAAGCAAAGTTTGGTGTGTACACCGCTTTCCGTTATTATAGAAAATTACTCACAAAACTCAAACGCGTTCCCTCTGCCGAAATTAGGAACACAAGAGTGCGCGTACCAGACTACGTAAAGGCAAGTCTTCTTGCACGTAGCTATGTGAAATATCGTTTAAACCTTATTTAAAAGAATCCCCTATACAAATGCAAACATTACTTTGGATCTTCGTTTTTGTTATGACTTTTGTCATTATGGAATTTCTAGCCTGGGCAACACATAAATATGTAATGCACGGCTTTTTATGGTCTTTACACCAGGACCACCACCATAAAAAACACAACTCTTGGTGGGAAAAAAATGACCTCTTCTTTATCTTTTATGCACTAGTTTCAATAGGCTGTTTCCTATTGTGGCAGTACGAAGGCGTATGGATAGGTTTACCTATAGGCTTAGGTATTTTTGCCTATGGCCTTGCCTACTTTGGCGTGCACGACATCTTTATCCATCAGCGATTTAAATTGTTTCGCAATGCAAATGGATGGTACGGTAAAGCATTAAGAAGAGCACATAAAATGCACCACAAACACCTAGGTAAAGAAGATGGAGAATCTTTCGGGATGCTATTTCCTCCAGTAAAATATTTTAAGCAAGCGAGAGCAAGCAAGAGATAATATATAAAGACCACTGTAAAAGGTGGTTTTTTTTTACGCTTTCGCGAAAGCGTAACAACGCCCCTCTCAATTCCTTTTCCTAAGTTTGCAGTATGCAAATAACCTCATTAGTTACCGGTGGCGCTGGCTTTATAGGAAGCCACGTTGCTCGTCATTTACTAGCTTTACATCACCAAGTAATCATACTTGACGACCTCTCTGGCGGCTTTACAAGCAATGTACCTCAAGGTGCGATTTTTATAGAGGGAAGCATTACAGATACCACACTTATAGATGAGATATTTGTACAACATCACATAGATTACATCTACCATCTAGCGGCATATGCAGCCGAAGGGTTGAGCCATTTTATACGTAAGTTCAACTACGAGAATAACCTCATTGGGAGTATCAACCTCATTAATGCTGCGGTTAATCACAACATAAAGAAGTTCATCTTTACAAGCTCTATTGCTGTGTATGGTACTCAAGAATTACCACTTAAAGAATCGCAAAAACCACAACCCGAAGACCCTTATGGTATTGCAAAATATGCGGTAGAGATGGATCTGCATAATGCACATAAAATGTTTGGGCTAGACTATATTATCTTTCGCCCGCACAATGTGTATGGGCCTGGGCAAAACATCGGAGATAAGTATCGTAATGTAGTGGGTATATTTATGAATCAGATATTAAAGGGCGAACCGCTTACCATCTTTGGCGACGGAAATCAAACCCGTGCTTTTACCTACATAGATGATGTGGCGCCTTATATTGCGTCTAGTTACGCTTTCGCGAAAGCGGACAACCAAATCTTTAACATAGGCGCAGATACCGAAAACACGGTAAATGATCTAGCTAAAGAAGTAGGTCTTGCTATGAAAAAAGAGGTAACCATCAACCACCTTGAACAGCGTGAGGAAGTAGTACACGCCTATGCAGACCACTCAAAATTTATAGAAATCTTTAGCCCAAAGCCAGCCACAACACTTGCACAAGGATTACAAGAAACCGCAAAATGGGTGACCGAACACGGCGCTAGAGAAAGTAGTACTTTTGACCCTATAGAAATCACAAAAAACCTTCCAAAATCGTGGCAGTAAATCAACCCCTCGTATCTATCATAATGGCCGTAAAAGACACGGCTCCATATCTGCGCGATTGCATAAACTCCATTATAAACCAGACGTATCAAAACTGGGAACTTATTGCTGTAAATGATCACAGTACAGATGAGACTCCAGAGATTCTTGCGGCATTTGCAAAGCAAGATGCACGCGTTCGTGTTTTTGACAGTGACGGCTATAAACTCATCCCTACCTTACAATGTGGATACAGAGAAGTACGCGGAACCCTGCTCAACAGGATGGACTCTGATGATAAAATGCCAGATTATAAAATTCAGCTTCTCGTAGATGAGTGGCATAAGTATGGAAAAGGGCACGTGATTGCTGGAGGTACAGAGCACTTTGTAGATGAGGGCGAGGTAGGTGATGGTTTTTTACGCTATGAGCGCTGGCTTAATGAGGTGGCGAGAACTAGTACACACTACCAGCAGATTTATAAAGAGTGCGTTATCCCGTCACATTGCTGGATGATTCATAAAGATGATTTTGATGCCGTAGGTGCTTTTGATCCTGTTATTTATCCAGAAGATTATGATTTGTGTTTCCGTATGTATAAACACGGGCTCAAAGTTATAGGGATAGATGCCATACTTCACCACTGGCGTGATCGCTCTAACCGTATCTCACGTACTTGGGATGAGTATAAAGACAATCGCTATTTTGATATGAAAATGCGTTTCTTTTATGAGATAGATCGTGATAACACACGACCACTCGTACTCTGGGGTGCCGGACGTAACGGTAAGGATATGGCTAAAATTTTACAATCGTATAATGACAGCTTTCACTGGGTTTCTAATAATGAGAAACAGATAGGCAAAGACATTTATGATGTACGTATGCAATCTTTTACAGATGTCCCGTCTATAGAAAATGCGCAGATTATGATTGTAGTTTCT
This sequence comes from Dokdonia sp. PRO95, assembly GCF_000355805.1. Classification (NCBI taxonomy): domain Bacteria; kingdom Pseudomonadati; phylum Bacteroidota; class Flavobacteriia; order Flavobacteriales; family Flavobacteriaceae; genus Dokdonia; species Dokdonia sp. PRO95. Next base: position 2,010,948 of record NZ_CM001837.1, on the reverse strand, counting down.
TCTCCAGATGGCAAGAAGGAAATACAAGCACTACTTGATTCTTGGGGCAAAGAAGCCGTTAAAGATTATTGGTTTTTTGCGTAGATAATTAATTTGAGATAATAACAAGTTCTTCTTGTGGAGCGATAAGATACTCTGCTCCATTTTCGGTTACTACAGCCATCTCCTCTACAGACATTGTTTTTACACCACCGTCTGCTAGTTTCCAAGAGTGAAAACCGTCAAAGGCAAACGTCATCCCTTCCTTGATTACTTTTTCTGAGGCTGGTCTCACGTGAGATGCTTGAGAACCTCCTAGGTTAGGTCCTACATCGTGAGCGACATAGCCTACTGGGTGACCCGTGCTCCACATTACATAATCAGACCCTGCTTTTTCCATAAGTACGCGCTGGGCTCTATCTACATCTACTCCTTTTACGCCTGGTTGCATCGCAGCAAGTGCTGCCCTATTTCCAGCTTTAGAACTTTCCCAGTAGTGCATAATCTCATCTGGAGCCTCGCTCTCGTCTTCTTTTAAAACATATGCAAATCGCTGTATATCTGTCACCCACCTGTCATATACTTTGATGCCAAAATCTATTTGTATCACATCACCAGGCATAATTACTTTATCTGTAGCGTGCGAGTGCCCGCGGTCTGGCCCAGAATTTACATTAGGATTTTGAGCAGGTGCCCATCCATCTGTCACGCCATACTCGGTCATTCTTTGTTTTAAGTATTTTGCAATGTCTGCATCTGTAGATGTACCCGGCACGACTTGCTTGTAAGCTTCAATCTGCCACTGGGCAGTGAGCTTTGCAGCTTTCTTTAGAATGGCAACTTCTTCTGGTAGCTTTATAGATAACCACTCATACACCACGTCTTCTGAGGATACAAGTTTTGAGGTTTCGTCACCTAAAGCACCAGCGATTTCTTCGTACTGTGTATGCGTAAGTCCGTCTGCCATCACATTTTTTGAAGATGTGTTTACGGCAATACTTTTAAAATCTTTTGTTTTGATAAAATCTGAGGCTTGTTCGATTGCTGATGTTCCTCGTTCAACACTCACAACTTCCTCGTGTATATCTAGATCATCTAACGCAGTTGCTTCTCCAGAAGGAGAGAACACCTTAGAGTGAAAACCATCTGCGTCGTTATAAAATAAAAACACGGCAGTACCACCAGCATTTTCTCCTCCTATATGATCTGCAATGGGATCATTGTTATTTTCTCTACAAATAGTCATCCAGCAATCTACCTCTGCAGTTTTGAGCGCTTGCGGTAATAGCTGGCTAATACGCTTCTTTCTAATGTCTGGCCAAGGATTTTCTCCCCAGTACGTTTCTGGGTTTATGGCAACTTCTGGTTTTTGTTGTTCAGCACAACTACAAACTAAAAAAATGGAAAGAAAAAAGAGTACAGGTTTGAGCATCGTATTAGTATTATTTTCAGAGTAATATAGAAATTTTGTTCCTATCTCTAAAAATAAAATGATGTAAATTAAACTAGCTGCTAGCTATTAAAATGCCTCTGCAATCCCTAAGTAAAACTCGCTAGAGCCTCTACCAAAACCTACATCAAAACGAAGATTGAGACGCTCTTCCTTATCTATCATAAAACGAAGACCACCTCCATAGGTAGGTTTTAAGTTCTTGAACTGAAAATCGCTCACATCATTATAGATATCACCTCCACCGGCAAATAATACAGCGCCAAAACGAGAGTTCTTAAACGTCTTTCTATACTCTACCTGGCTTGCTAGCAAATCTCTACCTACATAACGGCCTTCTCTATAACCACGCATAATCTCACTACCTCCAAGAAACGAAAACTCAGAAAATGGTAAATCACCACGAGTAAATCTTCCCACCATCTGGAATGCAAGAATATCATCCTTATCTGCAAATGGCTTTGTATAATGTCTTAAATCAAAACGTGTCAAATCAAAATTATGTGTACCACCCAGCGCCTCAAAATACTGACCTCTTGTGGTCTCTAGGTACCATCCATTTTGAGCATTTAGTACATTATTTCTGTTATCATACAGCGCAGCAACCTCAACACCTAGCGATGTAGAACCATCATAACCCGTAGGTCTAGTTTGATCTATTAGTCCGCCCTCTTCTATATCAACAGAGTAAATATGATTAAATCGCACACCAGCACCTACAAAAAGGTAACGTGTAAAAGCCTGTTTTAAAAAGATAGGCTCCACTAGCAACTGGTAATAATTATACTCTTCCTCTGCACTTTCTGGTGAGTTTGTGCCAAAACCATAAAACAGTCTTGGGTAATTTTGAAAAAGGATATTACCCTCTATCACCCATTTCTCTTGGTTTGTAAAAATCTCAAATCCAGAATAAACAAAAAACTGACTATTTAGTGTGTACTGCAGCGTGATAGGCATATTAGACACACGCGTCTCCTCCCCACTACCGTTAAATTTAAATAAGTATTTTGCACCCGTCCCAAAGGCAAAATTTGTCTCCGGGCTGTAGCTCATTACTGGTGCCGCTATAAACTTAGAGGCATATAAAGTACTATCTTTTGCAACAGCCTTGTGGTTAGGGTGAAACGTAAAAAACTCTTTAATTTTTTCAAAATCCTGTGCCTGTGCCGTCTGTGTATTACCTACCGTAAAAAGTACGATGGCAATAAGATATATCAATTTTTGGGGGAAGTAGTTTACTCTCAAAATGCTATTTTTGGGTAAAGATACTGTAGACGGGAGTTATAGCCCGTGACAAGCTTTAGTTTTTGTGATAACATTAGTATCTCACACACCATTTATACACCATACATCCCATCAAGCAAGCCATTATGCTCAATATTGTACTCATCAATCCAGAAATCCCAAATAACACAGGTAACATAGGTAGGCTTGCCCTCGGTTCTGGCTGCAAGTTGCACCTTGTAAAACCCTTTGGTTTTGAGATAGACGACACCCGCCTTAAACGCGCAGGTCTTGACTACTGGCAGCATCTAGACGTACAGTATTATGATAATACAGAAGACTTTTTTAAAAAGAACGCTTTCGCGAAAATGGCTTTTCTCTCAAGTCACGGCACAAAATCACATTATGACATTCCTTTTGAAGAAGACCTATTTCTCGTCTTTGGAAAAGAATCTAAAGGCCTCCCAAAAGAAATTACCGAAAAACACCCCGACCAACTTTATAAAATTCCATTATTTAGCGAACACATCAGAAGTTTAAATCTCGCAAATGCCGTGGGTATTGTAGCTTATGAGGGGATAAGGCAGTTGAATTTATAGATATGAAGTTACGTTTAATAATTCTTTTTCTACTTATTGTAGGTTATCAAAATGTATTCTCTCAAGACACATTATCTGTCAAAGAGATATATTTTGACAACAATCTTGCATATCAAGACTATAATAATGAGCTATTTACTGGTGTTGCACAAAAACTTAGAAAAAACGGAAATGGTCATATTGTTGCAGAAGAGATATATAAGAATGGTGTTCTTCTAGAATGGAAATTATTTTATAATAAAAGTCATAGAAGACTTGCTGAAAATGTTTTCTACTATAAGAAATATCCACTAACACCAAAGGAAAGAATTCGCTATACAACTAATGAGGATGGTAAATTCACTGAAAGGACTTATTACGACACTAATTTTAAAAAGACTTTAGTCACAAGACATAAGGATACTACTTTAGTATATAAATGTCCTTATACAAACGGAAAGAAAGATGGTGAAGAATTTTGCTTAAATGATAATGGAAATCCAATGATCATCAAATTCATAAACGGGAAAAAGATCAAAAATTAAAAGTTATGAATCTATTTCCGACTAGAGAATTCAAATTCAAGTTAATTAGCTCGCAAAAAGAAACAATTGAACGTCTTGAAAGACGCACCGAATATTCAAAATACTTAACATCAAATTGGACGACAAAATCTTTCAGAGGTCAAATTTCAGGTAATGAATTTAAAATTATCTCTTCAACGGTTGGAAAAGGAGCATTCTGTGTATTAACAGGAGAAATCAACACTGAACTAGGTTCTGTCACAATTACAATTAACAAGGCGTTTAAAATAATGTTAAGTATACTTTTAATCTTTCCTATAATTGCAATGTGCTTAATAGTGACTTTTGATTTGGAAAAATTCGAACCGTTTATGATACTATCAGTAATTGCTCAAATTGTAATGATAAGATTTATAGGCATACGATTCTTTTTTAAAAGATTCTCAAAACAGAGTTTGCATAAACTGAGAGATGCTTTAGATGTAGAGCTGATAGAAAACTAAACAAACTAACCCCTTACAAAGTAACCACCGTAAACTCCCCTCCTAGCGGCTCCAGCGCATTTACTAGCTCAGGGATGAGTTGCTCGCCAAATTCTAGATAAAACTGTGAGAAGTTGGTATTTCTTTCTTGCAGGCTTTGCATTGGAAAAACTTCGTTTTGTAAATCTACTAGACGCTGTACGTGGTCACTTAGTTTACGCTTTTGTGCGCGTAGCAATCTACTCTCTAAGTTTTCTAAACCTTTGAGTTGTTTTACTTCTTGTGCTTTTACGGCTCCTATAAAACTAGCATCTGTCTCTTCGGCTAGTAAATGCATTGCTTTAAACTGCTCTTTTAAAAAGCTGCGTTGTGCAGAGAAGTCTATCTCTATATTTGAGATAGCACGCACCTTTCGGTTGATGAGTTCGTTTTGTTTTAGAAATAAATTTGGTAACGACACGCCTAGATTTTCGGCTTTTGTACGTTGCTTTTCTGTACGTATTAGTGCCGAGTTACGAAGTAGTAATGCCGGAAAAGGAACTCCCACTTCTTCAAAATATGTTTTAAGCTGGAACCAGTACGCCAGCTCTCCACCTCCACCTATGTAACAAAGATTCGGCAAAATCACTTCTTGAAAAAGTGGTCTTAGCAAGGCGTTAGGAGAGAACCGTTCTGGATGGTTAGCAAGCTCGTCGAGTATCTCATTTTCGCGAAAGCGGATATCTGTATCATTTACCACATACATATCATCCACCTTGATAATACGCTCACGGATGCCTTCTGTAATGTAAAACAAGTTAATCTCACGAGGGTGCACTTGCTCTGGGTAGCCTAGCGCAGAGAGTTGCTCGGTTTGCTGTTTCACCTTTGCGTGCGACACGCCCTCTAGCAATTCTCGTTGTACATAAGGAGCAAATAATTCTTTAAGTACCGCGTCGTTACCATCTACAATGACAAGGCCGTACTCACCAAAAAGCTCGTTGCCCAGATAGCGCGTTGCATCTGCCAAGTTATCGTGATTGAGGTAGGCGTCGTTAAAGAGTTTTGAGAGTACTCCGCATTTCTTGAAGTCCCCAGCTGTGTTTTAAATAATGCTAGTACCTCAGCCAGTCCATCGGTTGAGAGTTCGCCTACGGCGCCTCCGTCCTCACGATTCCACTGTACTTTTTTACCCTGAAAATTGAAGTAGTTAATCTCGTCAAAATCGTGATCTTCTGTCGCCATCCAGTAAATAGGAACATAATTGCGATCTGGATCTTTCTCTTTAAGCTCCTTGCAGAGATTAATGACTGAGATAATTTTATATAAAAAATAGAGCGGCCCCGTAAATAAATTGAGCTGGTGCCCTGTGGTGATAGTAAATGTATTTTCGCTGGCAAGATGCTCTAAGTTGAGCTGTGTCTCGGCAGAGGTGTTTGTACTTTTATATTGCGCGATGAGGGAATCATATAAACGCTTTCGCGAAAGCGGACTAAAAAATTGTCCCTTCTCATCTGCCTGTTTGATAAGATTATCTGCTGTAGGAAATCTGTGATAAAAGGGCTTAAGTGCTTCTTCTTGATCTAAATAGTTTGTGATAAGATTAGAAAAATACCCCGTTTCTCGGTACGGCAGACAGTCGGTTGGCATAAATTGTGGTTTAGATAGTAAAGATAATTCTGATAAATTGCGAGTTTTCCCAAAAAAACGTTAAAACGCTGATTTGCGGCGAGCTCTTTTTATAGCTTTAGCTTTTGCTAAAACCAACCAAATGCTCAGAATCTACAGCTTTTTTGTCGCCTTATTTCTCACAACATTACTTACCGCTCAAGTACAATCTCCATCAGAATTTCTGGGTTATGAGATAGGAACACAGTTCTCACGACACTCAGACGTGGTGCGCTACTTTGAACACGTAGCCGAAAATAGTGACCTAGTCACCTATCAAGAATATGGTAAAACTAACGAGCGTAGACCTCTTACATATGCTGTAATTACCACAAGCGCAAACCATAGCAATCTAGAAAATATACGCAAAGCAAACCTGGAGCAAACGGGTATTGCCACTGGCAACTCTGGTACGGCAGACAAGGCAATAGTCTGGCTTTCTTATAACGTGCACGGTAATGAAGCTTCATCTACAGAGGCTTCTATGGTGACACTGTATGAATTAATTACGTCAAAAAAAGAATGGTTAAAAGATGCCGTGATTATTATGGATCCTTGTGTAAATCCAGACGGGCGTGATCGCTATGCAAACTGGTTTAACCAAGTAGCGTCTACACCTTACGACCCAGCACAAGTAGCTGCAGAGCACGATGAGCCGTGGCCAGGAGGAAGACCTAATCACTACCTTTTTGACCTTAACCGCGACTGGGCGTGGGCATCACAAGTAGAGTCACAACAACGATTAAAGGTATATAACAAGTGGATGCCTCACGTGCACGTAGACTTTCACGAGCAGGGAATAAACAATCCTTATTATTTTGCTCCAGCAGCAGAGCCATATCACGAGATTATCACAGACTGGCAGATGGATTTCCAAACGCAAATAGGAGCAAATCACGCACGCTATTTTGATAAAGAAGGTTGGTTGTTTTTTACAAGAGAGAGTTTTGACTTACTCTACCCTTCTTACGGTGACACCTACCCTACCTTTATGGGAGCAATAGGGATGACCTATGAGCAGGCTGGTCACGGTCGTGCCGGTTTAGGCATTCATACAGATCGAGGTTATGAACTCACGCTAGTAGATCGTGTAGCACACCACAAAACTACAGGACTCTCTACCGTAGAGATTTCTGTAAAAAATGCTGCAAAGCTCAACTCAGAGTTTAAAGCATACTTTAATAACAACAATCTCAAATATAAAAGCTACGTACTTTCTGGTAATGTAGATAACCTCAAAGCGCTAGCCGACTTAATGGACAAGCACGAGATAAACTATGGCTTTGCCTCAAACGGAAAGGCAACAGGTTTTAACTACACCTCAAACGGTCAAGGTAGTATGAGCTATGACACAGCAATGGTGATAAGTACAGACCAGCCAAAAGGAAAGATGGTAAAGGCACTTTTTGAGCCAGATGCAAAACTAAGTACACCGCTCACTTATGATATCACCGCGTGGAATTTACCACACGCTTACGGTCTTAATGCTGTGGCAAGCACATCACTGGTAAAAGCAAATGCTGCGAGCCCTTTTAAAACAAACATAACCACAGCAAGCACAAATGTAGCGGGCTACATCGGGAAGTGGAATAGTCTTGACGATGCACAGTTTCTAGCAGGACTTCTTAAGGAAGGCATTAGAGTACGTTTTAGCGAGCAACCCTTTGTAAATAATGGAATTTCTTACGAGCGCGGTTCTTTAATCATCACAAAAAGTGATAATCTGGGACGTAAAGATTTTAATGAGGTGTTGAGTACGCTTTCGCGAAAGCATAACAGAACCCTTACCGCTACGACAACCTCATTTGCAAGCTCTGGACCAGATTTTGGGTCGTCACAAGTAAAGCTTATCAATCCGCCAAAGATTGCATTACTTAAAGGAGATGCAACCTCATCATTGAGTTATGGAGCTACGTGGTACTTTTTTGAACAAACATTACAGTACCCAGTGACTTCTATAAATGCAGATAAGCTAGGGCGTGTAAATCTTGATGAATTTGATGTACTCGTGATGCCTAGCGGCTGGTACGGAAGCGTACTTAATGAAAGTAACCTTGACAAGGTAAAAGACTTTGTGCGTGGCGGCGGTAAAGTAATTGCACTAGCAAACGCCGTAGGAAGCCTCGCTGGAAAATCTGGATTTTCAATAAAAAGAAATACCGGCGGCAGCGATACCGAAAAAAGTGACAAGAAAGAAAACCTAACTCCGTATGCAGATCGTGAGAATGCAAGTACCACAAACTTTATCACAGGTTCTATCTTTAAGACTAAAGTAGATACGACACACCCTATGGCTTTTGGCTATCCGGACACGTACTACAGTTTAAAGCTAGGAAGCAACTCCTACTCATATCTGGATCGTGGCTACAATGTAGCGTGGATTCCTGAAGAGGTAGAGAACGTAGCAGGATTTGCAGGAGAAACGGCAAAAGGAAAACTAAGCAACTCTCTTATTTTTGGAGAAGAACGTATGGGACGCGGGAGCGTTATCTATATGGTAGACGACCCACTTTTTAGAGCGTTCTGGCACAATGGAAAGCTATTCTTTACCAACGCTATTTTCTTGACCAATAACGGGAAGTTTAGGTTGTAGATTCAATACTTACTAAAACAAAAAAAATGCCCTATTTCAGGGCATTTTTTTGTTTACTTACTCCTGCGGACATCTCCCTGACTCCCTCTTGGAAGAGGGACACTGTTGTGGGTGGGTTACGCTATTTTTATGTCTAATACCCTAAGAAAAGTCACCCTTTAAGGACGGGGAAAACTTTTCGGCCGCAATTCTTTTTACTAGCCCCGACTCAGTCTGCCAATTCCTTCCCCAGTCCTGAAGGGTGGGAATTGGAAATGAAATTTTATTCTTGATTTTAATCTCTGCATTGGAAAATAGCAAATTCAACCCAAAGACTTAATTATGAGTTATATTGCCAACAAATTATGAGTAAGTCAAAAGAAAATATGCACGCTGGTGCAGCTGCTTCCAAATTTGAGTTTGCGGCTGCTTTAAGAAAGCGAGAAACTCAAGCTGAGAAAAAGGTTTGGGAGTATTTGAAAACAAAACCATTTGGTGTAAAATTCAGACGTCAACATCCTTTTGCAGATTATGTACTCGATTTCTATTGTCATAAACTTAAACTCTGCATAGAACTAGATGGAGAAATACATCATAACCAAAAGGAATACGACTCCGATAGAACCGATATCATAAACTCTTATGGAATAAAAGAAGTCCGTTTCACAAATAATTTCATCCTGCTTCAATTTGAAGAATTCAAAATATTTATTGAAGAGGAAATTAAGTCATATCCTTAACTCAGAAAAGTCACCCTTTAGGGACGGGGAAAACTTTTCGGGTTGCAATTCTTTTTACTCGCCTCGACTCAGTCTGCCAATTCCTTTCCCCAACCCTGAAGGGTGGGAATTGGAAATGAAATTTTTAGTTTATTTACTTACTCTTGCGGACATCTCCCTGACTCCCTCTTGGAAGAGGACACTGTTGTGGGTGGGTTACGTTATTTTCATGTCTAATTCCCTAAGAAAAGTCACCCTTTAGGGACGGGGAAAACTTTTCGGCTGGCAATTCTTTTTACTAGCCACGACTCAGTCTGCCAATTCCTTTCCCCGACCCTGAAGGGTGGGAATTGGAAATGAAATTCTAGTTTACTCACTCCTGCGGACATCTCCCTGACTCCTTCTTGGAAGAGGGACACTGTTGTGGGTAGGTTACGTTATTGAGCAAACTAGACTATTTCATCTCAAAGTGTACCATCTTGACCTCGCTGTTGTCACCATTAAGATCTGTCCAGGCGACAAAAATCGAATCGCCTACAACTTCTAGTTGTGGGAAACCGCTTTGTCGTTCGGCAGAGGTATTGGTTACTGTCACTGGGGCATCGTGTGTGCCATCTACATACACACGGGCTACTTGTAGCACTACGTTTTCACCCATTGGTTCTAACCACGAGATGAGGGCGCTGCCATCACTCATAAAATCTGTATCTACTCTACCTATTGCGTTTCCGTTATCTATACGGATTGCACCTCCAAAAGAGGCTCCATTATCATTTGAAAAAGCTGTGAGCACTCTAGGAGCATCACCCTCTGCAGTAAACCAACTCACCACCACATTTTCTTCTTTGGTTGCTATTGCAGGTCCGTTTACGGGGCAACCGTTAAGTTCCCAATTATCATTACCTATAACCATAGGTTTTGACCACGCTCCATCTACCCATCGCACGATTGCCATATCTCTTATCTCTGGTGTGGTGTCTGAGCGATCTCTGTACACGGCAACCGGTCCATTATTTGTAATAGCTGTTGCTGTATTACAGCAGTCACAAACGCGACTATCTATCTCCGTATCTTGAGTTATATTTCCCGCTAAATCTATGTAGGCGTTACGTAACGTCATTTGGTTTTTACTCTTGTCTTCGTTTTTAGTATTTCTTCCGTCTAGCCAGCTAGCATAAAAACCTCCATCATACGCTTGTATAGATACAAAACCGTGCTCTGCATCTACGCCATCTGTATTGAGTAGGAAATCATCTTTTATAACCTCATCGCCTTTTGATAATTGTAATTTGATATTGTAATCATAAGTGCCCTCTGCAGATTTTTCTAAGATATTAGTTAGCACATAATCACCATTTATGCCCAGTGCCGGAAAATCTGCCCAGTTTACAAACCAATTATCTCCAGATGTAATGGTTCTAGGTTGGCTCCACTTGGCACTATCGTAACTAGCATATTTTAAAATTGCCATCTTGTCTTCTTGCTCCACCCAAGTCATATGTAATTTACCGCCACTCGACTTAAGTCTAGGTAAATGAGATTTTCCTGTAGAGGGTAGTTGTATCGCAGTGAGTGATGCATTGGTAGTAGACGCTGCTATTGCTGGCTGCTCTGTTACTGGTTCAATCTCTGTTTGATTTGACTCTTTACAAGAAGTAATAAGAATTAAAGCAAAAAATACTAGACAAATAATACGCATAAAAAAGCTTTTTTAGTGCTACAAATGTAAGCCTTGCAAACAAACTCTTACACACAAAAAAGCCTTTCAAAACATTTGTTCCAAAAGGCTTTTTGTAAATTAATTTACTACTTCTTATTTTTTGGTAGCACGTTTTGCGTGCAATGCTTGTGGTCGCTCTAGCGCTACAAGTGGCTCTGCATACAGATCAAAATCTTCTGCCTCTGTTACTTTTACCATTGCGTAGTCTCCAGTTTTTAAATAAAACTTAGTCGCATCAACTAGCACCTCGTTATCTACATCTGGTGAGTCAAATTCTGTACGACCTATAAAGAAGTTTCCTTCTTTACGATCTACTACAATCTTGAACTCCTTCCCTATCTTTTGCTGATTGAGCTCCCAAGAAATTTGTGATTGGATCTCCATAATCTGGTTTGCGCGATCCATTTTAACATCCTCTGGCACATCATCTTCTAGATTATATGCGTGTGTGTTTTCCTCGTGTGAGTACGTAAAACATCCTAAACGCTCAAAACGTTGATCTTTTACCCATTGCTTCAGCGTTTGGAAATCTTCTTCGGTTTCTCCAGGATATCCTACAATGAGCGTAGTTCTTATGGTCATCTCTGGTACGCTTTCGCGAAAGCGTTCTAACAACGCATTTGTCTTTGCCATTGTTGTACCACGTCGCATAGATTTTAAGATAGGATCTGCAATGTGTTGCAACGGAATATCAAGGTAATTACACACCTTAGGCTCACGCTTCATCACATCAAGTACATCTACCGGGAAACCGGAAGGAAATGCATAGTGCAAACGAATCCATTCTATACCTTCTACTTTAACAAGGTTTTCAAGAAGCTCTGCTAGGTTGCGTTTTTTATATAAATCAAGACCGTAATACGTAAGATCTTGTGCGATAAGGATTAACTCTGTCACGCCGTTTGCAGCAAGTTTTTTTGCTTCTACTACGAGATGCTCAATAGATTTTGACTTGTGCTTACCTCTCATTAAAGGAATTGCGCAGAAAGAACAAGGGCGGTCACAGCCTTCGGCTATTTTTAGGTAGGCATAGTTTTTTGGTGTAGTTGTGATACGCTCACCTATAAGCTCGTGCTTATAGTCTGCTCCAAGTGCTTTAAGTAATCCTGGTAGCTCTGTTGTTCCAAAATACTGATCTACATCTGGAATCTCCTTTTGAAGGTCTGGCTTGTATCGCTCAGAAAGACATCCTGTAACAAATACCTTGTCTACATCGCCTTCTTCCTTTTGCTTTACGTACTCAAGAATGGTATTTACAGACTCCTCTTTTGCATTGTCTATAAATCCACAGGTGTTAATCACAACAATGTTACCATCTTCTTCGTGAGCAACATCCATCTCATTTGCTTTAAGCTGGCCCATTAAGACCTCACTATCATAAACGTTTTTTGAGCAACCTAGAGTTACTACGTTTATCTTATTCTTCTTCAATGATTTTGTACGCATAGCCTTCCTTTTAAGGGAGTGCAAAGATAAGCCAAATAACATAGTAAATAGCACCTTGATATTTTACACCTTTTGATAGCTCTAAAAACTGCCAATTCCTTAATTATGAGAGTGACATTAATCCTTTTTTATATTTTAGAGTCCTATCATAAAGCCTCAATGATGCGTTACCTATATTTCTTATTACTTATAAGTCTATCGTGTTCAACTACAGATAATAAAATCATTACAGATGATACGATTATTATAACTGACGATACCATCGCAGAAGAGCCAGATGATACTGGCGAGACTAATAATCTATACTTCCCTCCTATCGCAGGTGACACTTGGGAAGTGACAAGCCCGTCTACTCTTAACTGGAATCTTACAGCCTTACAAGATCTTACTGATTATGTAGCAGAAAATAACAGCAAAGCTTTTATCATCCTTAAAGATGGAAAAATAGTAGTAGAGAATTATTACCAAGATACAGACGCATCTACAAGCCATCGCTGGAATAGCGCTGCAAAAACGCTCACGGCTTACACCGTAGGTATTGCTCAACAAGAAGACTACTTATCTATAAATGATGCTTCCAGCAATTATCTAGGCACGGGATGGACTACTATGACTCCAGAACAAGAAGCAGCGGTAACAATACGTAACCAACTCACGATGACCAGCGGAGGAGACTATACAGTAGACGATACCAATTGCTCTGACCCTGAGTGTCTGATGTACCTTAATGATGCTGGTGCTGAGTGGTACTATCATAACGCTTTTTACACCTTATTACAGGACGTAGTAACAGCAGCTGTACCCGATGATTTTAATACCTACTATGACAATAAGCTTAAGTCCCAAACTGGAATGACGGGTGCTTGGGTGCCTTTTGGCTATTTTAGATTATATTTTAGTACAGCCCGAAGTATGGCGCGTTTTGGACTACTCACGCTCAATGAAGGAAATTGGGACGGAAACCAACTAGTAAATCCCGCATACTTTACAGAAATGACAACGCCTTCTCAAGATATTAATGAGGCTTACGGATATCTCTGGTGGCTTAATGGGCAAGACAGCTATAGACTACCCGGCACCACGACAACATTTACAGGAAAATTAATCCCTACTGCTCCAGATGATCTTATCGCTGGTTTAGGTAAAGATGATCAAAAAGTATATGTTTTACCTAGTGAAGGACTAGTAGTAATACGCCTAGGCGATGCAACCGAAGAGTCATTATTAGGTCCTTCCGGTTTTGATACAGATTTATGGGAAAAAATAATGGCTGTTATCCAATAGCTTCTAAGAGCTAGACGACAACAGCCATTTAAAATGTATTCCTTCTTTTACTCCTGATATCCTTCTGGCAGTGTTCTAGCATTAAGTGCGCTCTCTACTTCTACCGCGATATTGTAAATCACTTCTTCATTTTTAGACGGAGTTATAATGGTAATTCCCTTAGGCTCTCCTTGTGCGGTGAAACCCATAGGTAATGTAAGTGCTGGATAATGTGCCGCTGCTGCATAGCCAGCATCATAATTATTTATGGAGAGTATTGCATCTAGTTGCCCACTAGCTTCAGGGTGCTTGCTCAACGCGTCTTGAAAATATGCCTGAGTAACCTCCATAAGGTCTTCTTTGATTGCTTTAAGCTCTGTATCGGTTGTGCTATCTGCAACGATACCTTTAAAAAGCTGTTGTCCGTAAGGAATACGCGCAAGGCTATCTTGATTATTAAATGAAATGAGCTCCTCTATATTTCTATTTTTTACTGAAGAGGCAACCTCTGCATCGTAATAAGCAGGGAGATCATTTTTCATATCTATATTTAAGATAGACAGAAAACCAGGCATATTAACTCGCTCCATATCTACCTCAACAAGTGTGGCTTTTGTTTCCTTAAGCTTATTGATAGCCGCGGCATACGTACTGTCTTGCAAGTATCCCTTTATAACCCCAAGATATTTTCCTTCAAGGTTCCCTTCTTTAACAGCCTGTATATAATTACCAGTAGATGCATAACTATAAGAATCTGCAGCATCTTTACCCGTGAGCGCTTGTAGTACAATCGCATTATCCACTACATTCTTTGTCATAGGTCCAGGTGTGTCAAGGTGACTAGAAATAGGTACAATCCCACTACGACTTAAAAGACCGATGGTAGGTTTAAGCCCAACTAGGTTATTTTGGCTAGAAGGTGATAGTATAGAACCACTAGTTTCAGACCCTATGGCGGCTACGGCATAATTTGCCGCTATGCTCACCCCAGATCCAGAACTTGATCCTCCTGACTCAAATTGTAAACGACCGTACGGATTTATGGTCTGACCACCTACAGCACTATAACCTACTGGACAACCCGAACATAAAAAGTAAGCCCACTCACTCAAGTTAGCTTTACCTAGTATTATAGCATTTTCTTCTTTGAGCCTTTTCGTAATAAATGCATCACCTGCATTATTATCTGTGAGTGCTACAGATCCTGCTGTTGTAGGCATTCCCGCTGCACCAATGTTATCTTTTAAAAGTATAGGCATTCCGTACACAGAATATTCATCTATAGTAGATTTATCTTTAGTATCAAGCGCTCTCGCTTCCTTCACCGCTTCTTTATTGAGAGCGATGACTCCGTTAAGCGCTAAGTCATTGTCACTTTCAAAACGCGCGATACGATTTAGGTAAAATAGCGTCAGTTCTTCGTATGAGTAATCTCCATTTTTAACGTGCTTCTGGATGGTCGGGATATCTTGTTCTAAAATAAGCGGAGAGATTTCTGAGATACGCTTTCGCGAAAGCGTATTTATCTCCCCATTAAGATCTTTCCAAATATCATTTTTATCGAGCCTCTTTGCATTTACAAGCTTGAGGTGCATCCTGCTATTTTCTAGTGCTTGCGTTTTTGCAATATCTAGTGAGTCATTATAAGCTTCCCAAACATATCGCGGAGTTGTGTCTGCCGCAGTAGTAGGAGCTTCATTTTTACAAGAAAAAAGCGCCGTTGCGAGCGCGAGGGTATACAAGTATTTCATAGTGCATTTTTATAGTCCACTAAAAATACAAAAAGCGTCACCCAAAAGGATTAACCCACATCAAGAAACCGTAGATAAAAAACTTAGTAGATTCAAATACAATCACCGCAATTACGGGTACCCACCAGTATTGTGAAGCTATCGTACCCTTAAGGATTCTCCATATGTAAAATATGATGAGACTGTAAAAGGCAATAAATATACAGTGGGGAAAAGCGGTGTACTGCGCTAGATATTTAGGCACAAGGTCGCTCCTCACCGCAGTGTATGCTGTATAGACGCTATACAGGTTAAGTAATAAGAAACCAATAGCAACCACTCGTAAGGTGCGCAACGTAAGTTCTGGAAGCCACCTAAAATCGAGTTTCATAAAAAGTTATGGCTTACTTAAAGAAACTATCTACAAACTCTACTTTATTAAAGACTTGTAAATCTTCGATACCTTCTCCCACTCCAATGTATTTTACAGGGATTTGAAACTGATCAGAAATTCCTATCACCACACCACCTTTTGCGGTACCGTCTAGTTTTGTTACGGCTAGCGAAGTCACCTCTGTAGCTGCTGTAAATTGTTTTGCTTGTTCAAAGGCGTTTTGACCCGTAGAACCATCAAGTACAAGAAGTACATCGTGAGGAGCATCTCCCACTACCTTTTGCATCACACGCTTCACCTTAGTAAGCTCGTTCATAAGGTTTACCTTATTGTGTAATCTTCCGGCAGTGTCTATAATAATCACATCTGCATCTTGTTTTACTCCACTCTCTAGTGCGTCAAAGGCTACTGAGGCTGGGTCACTTCCCATTTGTTGTTTTACAATAGGTAAATCCACTCGATCTGCCCACACCTGCAGTTGATCTATCGCTGCTGCTCTAAACGTATCTGCCGCACCAAGCACCACCTTTTTACCTTGCTTTTTAAACTGGTAAGCAAGCTTTCCTATAGTGGTTGTTTTTCCCACACCGTTTACACCTACCACCATAATCACGTGTGGTTTGTTTTGCGATGGGATTTCAAATTCGGTTGCGTTACCTGTGTTCGTCTCACTTAGTAGACCGGCGATTTCTTCGCGTAAGATCCTGTTAAGTTCATCTGTGCCTACATACTTATCTTTGGCCACACGCTCTTCTATACGAGTGATCACCTTAAGCGTGGTTTTTACACCCACATCACTGGTAACAAGCACTTCTTCAAGATTATCAAGTACATCATCATCTACCTTAGACTTTCCGGCAACTGCCTTACTCATCTTATCAAAGAAGCTCGTTTTTGTCTTCTCTAGCCCTTTATCAAGGGTTTCTTTTTTTTCTTTTGAAAATATTTTCTTGAAGAAACTCATTTGGTTGTGCGTTTTCTGTGTTCCGTAAGCAGAACGTTGGTATCGGTTAGACAAAAATAGTGCCTTTTACTGAGAATGTCGTTATGTCAGTACAGACAACTCGCAGAGAGTCAATATTTCTGCATAAACAAACGCCTTTTTGCAGTCGTAACAGTGTTTTGGTAGCGAGGTTTAATAGAAGAAAGTGTTTTTTGTTACGCTTTCGCGAAAGCGTACTCACACCCAAAATAGAACTTATAATACTCGCACATTTGGAATCGAAATCTTATTTTTACGATAAAGACTTTTACAACATATGAACATTCATTTTATAGCCATAGGTGGAGCCGCAATGCATAATCTAGCACTTGCTTTACATCACAAAGGAGAGACCGTAACAGGTAGTGACGACACGATTTTTGACCCTTCAAAATCTCGACTTGAAAAATATGGACTATTACCTGAAGCATTTGGCTGGTTTCCAGAAAAAATAACAAGCGATCTCGATGCCGTTATTTTAGGAATGCACGCAAAAGAAGACAACCCAGAGCTGCTCAAAGCACAAGAACTAGGTCTCAACATTTACTCATATCCAGAATATCTGTATGAGCGTGCAAAAGACAAAACTAGGGTTGTTATAGGAGGATCTCACGGCAAGACTACTATCACCTCTATGATACTGCACGTGATGCATTACTGGGATAAAGAGGTAGACTATATGGTGGGTGCACAGCTAGAAGGCTTTGACACAATGGTGAGAATGACAGATGACGCAGATTTTATGGTGCTAGAGGGTGATGAGTATCTGAGTAGCCCTATAGATCGCAGACCAAAATTTCACTTATACAAGCCTAATATTGCCCTACTTAGCGGCATTGCTTGGGATCATATCAATGTCTTTCCTACGTTTGACAATTATGTGGAGCAATTTCAGATTTTTGTAGACTCAATGACAAACGGTGGTGCAATGGTGTACAATACCGAAGATGAAAATGTGGTGAAAGTAGTAGAGAATGCCACTGCTCACATTAAAAAATATCCTTACCAAACACCTGAGTACACGGTAGAAGATGGTGAGACCCTACTAGAAACTCCAGATGGTGCGATGCCTATAGAAGTTTTTGGGAAACATAATCTCAATAACCTAGCCGGTGCCAAGTGGATCTGCCAGCATATGGGTGTTGTAGAAGAAGATTTTTATGAAGCCATCTCAACCTTTACAGGGGCCAGCAAGCGACTAGAACTTATTGCCAAAAGTAAAGACACGGTTATTTACAAAGACTTTGCGCATAGTCCTTCTAAAGTAGCTGCAACTACAAGCGCCGTAAAAGAACAATATGGTGACCGTACTGTTGTAGCCTGCCTAGAGCTTCATACGTACAGCAGTCTGAATCCAGAGTTTTTAAGTGAATATCAAGGAGCACTAGATGCTGCAGATGTAGCGGTGGTTTTTTACTCACCAATGGCTGTCGAAATCAAAAAATTAGAACCTATCACAGCGCAGCAAATCGCAGCAGCTTTTAAACGTGATGACCTTACCATATTTACAGACCCCGCAGATTTTAAAGCCTTTCTATTTGGACAAGAGCTTAAAAACAAAGCCATACTGCTTATGAGTAGTGGGAATTATGGCGGCTTAGATTTTGAGGAGGTTAAGGGGATGGTGTAAATCTTAATGAGGATAAATTCCGCTTTCGCGAAAGCGTAAAAATGCACCTCACAAATTGCGCTAAAAAGAGGCTTGTATTTTTCCACAAAATGTTAATAACTTCAAGGGTTTTCGAGGGTTTTTAAGACCTTTCTGGAGACCCTTTCTTTATATTTGTTTTTAGACAATATTTTAAGAATTATAATATGAGCGACGACGCTAATAAAAAGCAATATTCGGCAGATAGTATTCAGGCCCTTGAGGGAATGGAGCACGTACGTATGCGTCCTTCGATGTATATTGGAGATGTAGGAGTTAGAGGTTTGCACCACTTAGTATATGAGGTGGTAGACAACTCTATAGATGAGGCTATGGGAGGTTACTGTGACGCTATAGATGTTACTATTAACGAGGATAACTCAATCACGGTACGAGATAATGGTCGTGGTATCCCTGTAGGGATTCATAAAAAGGAAGGTGTATCTGCATTACAAGTAGTAATGACTAAGATAGGTGCCGGTGGTAAATTTGATAAAGACTCTTATAAGGTTTCTGGTGGTCTGCACGGGGTAGGTGTATCTTGTGTGAATGCACTTTCTAACCATCTTAAAGCTACGGTTTATAAAGAAGGTAAAGTATGGGAACAAGAGTATGAACGTGGTAAAGCATTATACCCAGTAAAAGCTATAGGTGATACAGATTTTACAGGTACCGAAGTTACCTTTACCCCTGATGATTCTATCTTCCAGCAAACTACAGAGTACAATTATGACACGCTTGCTTCAAGATTAAGAGAACTGGCTTACCTTAATAAAGGTATCACCGTAACACTTACTGACAAGCGAAATAAGAAAGAAGATGGTGAGTTTGAAAATGAAACTTTTCACTCCAATGAAGGTCTTTCAGAATTTGTACGTTTCTTAGATGGTAACCGTAACCCTATTATAGGGAACGTTATCTCTATGGAGGGAGAGAAAAATGGTGTTCCTGTAGAAGTGGCTATGATTTATAATGATAGCTATGCAGAGAACTTACACTCATATGTAAACAACATTAACACACACGAAGGAGGAACACACCTTGCAGGTTTTCGTCGTGGTCTTACGGGATCACTTAAGAAATTTGCAGATGCCTCTGGAATGCTAGATAAACTTAAGTTTGACATCGCGGGAGATGATTTCCGTGAGGGTCTTACAGCTATTATTTCTGTTAAGGTTAGTGAGCCACAATTTGAAGGGCAAACTAAAACAAAACTAGGTAACCGTGAGGTTACATCTGCAGTATCTCAAGCAGTGGCAGAGATGATTGAGATCTATATGGAAGAAAACCCGAATGATGCTAAGACCATTGTTCAAAAGGTAATTCTTGCAGCTCAAGCTCGTCACGCAGCAAAGAAAGCGCGTGAGATGGTACAACGTAAGACGGTAATGAGTATAGGTGGTTTACCTGGAAAATTATCTGACTGTTCTGAAACAGATCCTGCAGTTTGTGAAGTATTTCTTGTTGAGGGAGACTCGGCAGGTGGAACGGCTAAGCAAGGTCGTGACCGTGAGTTTCAAGCCATTTTAC
This sequence comes from Dokdonia sp. PRO95, assembly GCF_000355805.1. NCBI lineage: Bacteria > Pseudomonadati > Bacteroidota > Flavobacteriia > Flavobacteriales > Flavobacteriaceae > Dokdonia > Dokdonia sp. PRO95. Next base: position 1,991,060 of record NZ_CM001837.1, on the reverse strand, counting down.
CACTACGTGGTAAGATCTTGAACGTTGAGAAAGCAATGCAACATAAAGTTTTTGAAAACGAAGAGATTAAAAACATCTTCACCGCTCTTGGTGTAACTATAGGTACGGAGGAAGACAGTAAAGCACTTAACCTTTCAAAACTTAGATATCACAAAGTAGTTATTATGTGTGATGCCGATGTAGATGGTAGTCACATTTCTACTCTTATTCTTACTTTCTTCTTCCGTTATATGAGGGAGCTGGTAGAAAAAGGTTTTGTATACATCGCAACACCACCATTATATTTGGTTAAAAAAGGTCAGAAAAAGCAATATGCTTGGAATGATAAAGAACGAGATGCAATAGCAGAACGTCTGGGTACTCAAGGTGTATCTATACAACGATACAAAGGTCTTGGAGAGATGAATGCAGAGCAGCTTTGGGATACAACTATGAATCCTGAATTTAGAACACTACGCCAGGTTGCCATAGATAATGGTACAGAGGCAGATAGAATATTCTCTATGCTTATGGGTGACGAGGTACCACCTCGCCGTGAGTTTATCGAGAAGAATGCTATCTATGCAAACATAGACGCTTAAATAAACAGCTTATATATTATTAAAAATGGTTCTGAGAAATTATCTCAGAACCATTTTTTTTATGTCAATTTTTAAAAAAAAACTAGAGTCCACATCAAAACCTTACACATCGTATTACACGCAAGAAAAACATATCCTTACGCAATCACCCAACATTGCTCACTATTCCTAAAATCAATCGAAAATTAGACCAAAAACACATAATAATCGACAAAATACACAGAATATAGTTTGTCTAATTTCTTTTTTAAGTTTTCCTGTTGAGTTTGATGCTATCTCTATATTTACCAACGAAAGGAATATTTTAGATTATTTAAAAGTTATTTCTGCTAATTTCTTAAGATTAGATGTAGGGGTTTAATTGGATAGAGATTAGCAACCTATAAATCCTTGCTATTTTATAGCAAGGATTTTTTTATGCACTAAATCCCAGAACATTGCAACTAATTTCAAACATTATCAAAAGACTAAAGAAATAAAAAAACCATCAAGATATCGTCAATATACATTTATAGTCGACAAACTACTTAAAAACTACTAAATACAGATCTGGACTTGAGCATATAAATACAAGTCAAATAAGCTCATTAATTTTGTATCATATAATCACAGCAGTGATTTCTAAACTATTATAAGTTGGGTATTTACAATAGTTTAACTTTTATGGGCAAGCTAATATTATTTGATTCATTTGGATTGTGAATTTCCACGCTTGTTCTATCCCTGTCACTACTAGTAGCGACAGGGATTTTTTTTTGAAATATCTTAAGACAGTTTTATTACGATAGGTTACATAAAAAGAGGGATATATCGTATTTTCGTAGCAGCCGTGAAAAGCTTTATAAATCAACATAAATATTAAAAATTATATCCAATGAAAGTTACCGTAGTAGGTGCTGGAGCCGTAGGTGCCAGCTGTGCAGAATACATCGCAATAAAAGATTTTGCTAGTGAAGTAGTATTAGTAGACATTAAAGAAGGTTTTGCCGAGGGTAAAGCAATGGATTTAATGCAAACAGCTTCTTTAAACGGTTTTGATACAAAAATCACAGGTACTACTGGTGATTACTCAAAAACTGCTGGTAGTGATATCGCGGTAATTACTTCTGGTATACCTCGTAAGCCAGGTATGACTCGTGAAGAACTTATAGGTATTAACGCAGGTATCGTAAAAAGCGTTGCCGCAAGTCTTGTAAAAGAGTCTCCTAACGTGATCCTTATCGTCGTATCTAATCCTATGGATACAATGACTTACCTAGCTCACAAAGTAACTGGACTTCCTAAAAACCGTATCATCGGTATGGGTGGTGCTCTTGATAGTGCACGTTTTAAGTACCGTCTTGCCGAAGCTCTTGAAGCTCCTATCTCAGATGTAGACGGTATGGTAATAGGTGGACACTCTGATAAAGGAATGGTACCACTTACACGTCTTGCAACTCGCAACAGTGTACCAGTATCAGAATTTATTTCTGACGATCGTCTTACTCAAGTAAAAGAAGATACTAAAGTAGGTGGAGCAACACTTACTAAACTTCTTGGAACTTCTGCTTGGTACGCACCAGGAGCAGCAGTATCAGGTCTTGTACAGGCTATTGCTTGTGACCAAAAGAAAATATTCCCTTGTTCTACACTACTAGATGGTGAGTACGGTCTTTCTGATCTTTGTATCGGTGTGCCAGTAGTACTAGGTAAAAACGGAATCGAAAAAATAGTAGAGATCAACCTTGACGATGCAGAAAAAGCACACCTTGCAGAAAGCGCAGAGGGCGTTAAGAAAACTAACGGATTATTAGAGCTATAATACAGCCTACATAACTCGATAAAAAAAGCCTGTTACTTAAATGTAGCAGGCTTTTTTTTACGCTTTCGCGAAAGCGCAACTATCCTAATCAAAGACGTGTTATTAGGTATCTTGTAAACAGTTTAAGTTAAACTTATAATGACACAAAAATTATTGGGTACTAGCACTGAGAATCCTATATTTGCGTGTTTGTCAAAAACAGAAATCTATACATAAAATCGCTATAGATGATGTTTTTATAATCAAGTGTGTGAGAAATAAGTGGTTCATAAGTGCATTCATAATTGCCCTAGCTATCGTAAGTATAAGCTTGGAGCAACGCACTGCGCCTAATCAGGAAATAATTATTACCTTTTCTGATACTCAAACAGATCCTACTCAGACAGAAAAAGCAATTGCATTAGTAAAAAGCAAGCTTAGCTCGCTTGAGGCAGATAATATTAAAGTAGACCAACTCGATAATGGATCTCTAAAAGTAACATACTACAGTACTATTGATGTTACCGAGATAAAGAATAAATTATCACCTACTACCTCATCACAAACTACTTACAACCTTGAGAATAACAACCCAAGCTTACCTGGTGACAAAGATCTTGCTCTTTATAAACTTGACGTCTATAAAATACAAGACAGCCCAGACATGGAAGGTGCTGCGGGAATTACTATTGAATCAAAATCTGAGTATACACGTTCCTCTTCACTAAAAACATATGCTAGTCTTCACAAGCTAAGTGAGAGTGTGACTGAAAGCAAAACACAGACGGCTTACAATATTCATAAGAGATGTGATATTGCTTTTATTAACTCCTTCTACAATATACCTGAGACGAGAGCTGGACCGCTGTCTTAAAGTATAACAACATTAGCTAATGCAGCACTGCGCTAGCTAATTGCTTTTATCACAAAAGCAATCCCACAGATTATAATACCAATCACTTTACATTAATTTCAACGTAATAATCACACACTGATGTGCTATTTATTATGTTGATACAAACACACTAAAATGCAAAACAAAGGACTCATTAGATTTTTTGCGATAATTTTTGGTTTGGTATGTTTATACCAACTATCATTTACGTATTTCACAAACAAAACAGAAGACGAAGCTAAGGCTTATGCGATCTCACAGGCACCAGAAGATGCAGACATGCAGGATGTGGTAGAGCGCGCTTACTTAGATAGTATAGGAGCAAATCCTATTTTTGCTGGTATCACTTATAATGATGCTAAAGAAAAAGAACTTAACAAAGGACTGGATCTTAAAGGAGGTATTAACGTAATCCTTCAGATATCTATACGTGATATCTTAGGTGGTCTTTCTAACAACAGTACAGACCCAGCATTTATCGCAGCACTAGATGCTACAGATGAGGCGCAAAAAGATAGCCAGAACACATATTTTGAGGATTTCATATCTGCATTTGAAGCTCAAGGTGGACAACTAGCTTCTCCAGATATCTTTGCAAATGTTATCCTTAACGAAAAAGTAGATACAGGAATGAGCAACGAAGAAGTTGCTACAGTTCTTGAAGGTGAAATTAAAGAAACGATAGGTTCTGCTTTTGAAACTCTACGTAATCGTATTGATAAGTTTGGAGTTACACAACCTAACATCCAGTCTCTAGGAGATAATGGGCGTATTCTTGTTGAGCTTCCAGGAGCAAAAGATATTGATCGTGTAAGAGGTCTTCTTGAAAAAACAGCACAATTAGAGTTCTACCAAACTCACTACGCTGGAGATGCACTTAACTACTTAATAGGAGCAAATGAAACACTACGTGGACTTATTGCTAGCAACGAGGAGAAGCAAGAAGCTGCAGTAGCCCAAGACAGTACTCTTGATGATAACGTATCTGATTTACTTAAAGATGTAGATGAAGAAGAAGAGGAGCAAGATTTTGGACCATTATTTAAAATCTTTAGCCCTAACCAGCAAGCAGTTCAGATGAGCTCAATCCCAACTGTAGGATTTGCTGCGGTAAAAGATACAGCAACTATCAACTCTTACTTAAGAAACCCAGCAGTTATCAAGCAGCGTCCAGCGGCTTTACGTTATGCAAAGTTTGCGTGGGGTGTTCCTGATGAAGGAGCAGATATCGTAGCTCTTTATGCACTTGAGTCTAATAGACAAGGAGCGCCTTATATGGACGGTGATGTTGTAAACGATTCACGCCAGCAATTTACACAAACGCAACAACCTGCTGTAGGTCTTGATTTTGAAGGACAAGGTGTAAACCAGTGGGCAAAAATGACTCGTGAGGTTGCTCAAAAAGGAAACGCTATCGCTATTGCACTAGATGGTAATGTTTACTCTGCAGCAAATGCTCGTCAAGAGATTAAAGGTGGTGCGACAGAAATCTCTGGAAACTTTACAGTAGCAAGCGCACAAGATCTTGCAACAGTATTAAACGCAGGTAAACTTCCTGCATCTGCAAAGATTATTCAAGCAGAAGAAATAGGACCATCATTAGGTCAAGAGGCTATTAACTCTGGTATCTTATCATTCTTAATCGCACTTTCACTAGTACTTATCTGGATGGTATTTTACTACGGTAAAGCCGGAGGATTTGCAGATATCGCACTTGTAGTAAACATCCTTTTCATCTTTGGAGTACTTGCAGGTCTTGGAGCTGTACTTACACTTCCTGGTATTGCGGGTATCGTACTTACTATAGGTATGTCTGTGGATGCAAACGTACTTATCTTTGAGCGTATTAAAGAAGAGATACGCAAAGGGAAATCTCAAAAAGATGCTATTAAAGACGGTTTTAACAACGCACTTTCATCTATTCTTGATGCAAACATTACGACGTTCTTAACAGCACTTATCCTTTTCTTATTTGGAACAGGACCGGTACAAGGATTTGCAACTACACTTATGATAGGTATTGCAACTTCATTATTCTGTGCAATCTTTATCACACGTCTATTTATAGATGGATACGGTAAAAACGGAAAGTCTCTAGAGTTTGCTACTGGTATGACTAAGAACCTATTTGTAAACAACAATGTAGACTTCTTAGGAAAACGTAAAATCGCTTACGCTATCTCTGGAGTACTTATCGTAGGAGGTCTTGCTGCTTTATTAACAGGAGGTCTTGACGCAGGTATTGACTTTGTAGGAGGTCGTACGTATACAGTACGTTTTGATCAACCTATGAACGCACAAGAAGTAGAAGATGCACTTGTTGCAGATTTTGGAAGTGCAGATGTAAAAACTTTTGGAGCAGATAATCAATTAAAGATTACTACAAAGTACCGTATCGATGAAACAGGTACAGATATAGATGCTCAGGTTGAGCAGCAACTATTTACATCACTTACACCATTCTTACCTAGCGGTATGAGCTATGCAGCTTTTGCCAAGTCTACAGATGATAAGCAGGTAGGTAAAATGGAATACTATATGGTAGGTCCTACTATTGCAGATGATATTAAGAAAGGAGCACTTTTTGCCGTAATCGGTTCATTAATTGTGGTATTCTTATACATCTTATTACGTTTCCGTAGATGGCAATTCTCTCTTGGAGCTGTAGCTGCAGTTTTCCACGATGTATTGTTAGTACTAGGTGTATTTGCAATATTCAAAAACATAATGCCATTTGATATGGAGGTAGATCAAAACTTTATTGCGGCTATTCTTACCGTAATTGGGTACTCTCTGAATGATACCGTGGTAGTTTTTGACCGTATACGTGAGTACATTAAAGAGCACGGTTCTACTAGAGGATTTGGTAAATTAATTAACCAAGCACTTAACAGTACATTAAGCCGTACACTTAATACGTCTGTAACTACATTAATCGTACTTCTAGCGATCTTCTTCTTAGGAGCTCCATCTATTAGAGGATTAATGTTTGCACTTATTGTAGGTGTAATCGTAGGTACATATTCTTCACTATTTATCGCAACTCCTGTAATGTTTGACACAGTACAGAAGAAAGGATTAAAGGAAGAAAAAGAAGAGGAAGAAGTAGAAGCATAAGCTTCTAAGAAACTCAATATATAGAAAATCCGCTACTGAGAAGTAGCGGATTTTTTTATGCGCTTTCGCGAAAATTAGCTGTTAGCAAATATAAAGTTGCTGGATATTTGGCGTTGAAATTTTTAAGAACGATGTACAGAAACTGTTGGACTACCAACTTCATCATCTCCGTAAAACTATCACTAGCTTATGGCATATCGCTTAAAGCTTAAAGCCTAAAGCCTACTAAGGTATATTCAAATACTTATGTGTCTGTAAGCTCACCTTCCACTTTGGGTTTTTCATCACATAATCTACAATGAGTGGCACCATTTTATCACGCACAGACCATTCTGGCTGTAAGTATAGAATACAGTCCTCACCCACTTGTGCGGCGTGCTTCTCTGCAAAGTCAAAATCTGACTTATTAAAGATAATCACCTTCAGTTCGTTTGCTTTTTCTAGTACAGACTGTGTAGGCAGCATACGTTTTTTGGGAGAAAGACATATCCAGTCCCAATCACCAGAAAGCTGGTAGGCACCAGAAGTTTCTATGTGAGTTGTAAGTCCTAGTGACTTTAATTTTTTAGTAAGCGGGTTCATATCCCACATAAGCGGCTCACCACCAGTTACCACAATAGTATCTGAATACTTTGCAGCATTTTCGGCAATGGTATTTGCATTTGTAGGAGGGTGTATTGCAGCATCCCAACTTTCCTTCACATCACACCAGTGACATCCCACGTCACAACCACCTACTCGTATAAAGTAAGCTGCTGTTCCTTTATGGAATCCTTCTCCTTGTATGGTATAAAATTCCTCCATAAGCGGAAGCATCTCACCAAGGTCTATTTGTGCTTGTAATGAATCTAGGGCCTGTTTTGTCATAGCGTGCAAAGATAGATAATACTACTAGATTTAAAACCATCCATTGTGAGAGTCTGTTTAAGGTTAACATATGTTGCGTATAGGTTGGATTTAATTACGCTTTCGCGAAAGCGTAACCGCGATATGTATTGCCACAAATAGCACTAAGACTAACATCTCGTAAGTGCATAATATGTATTTTTTCTAAAATAACTCACAACTCCCTTCGGTAAAAAAAACTTAATTACACTCACCTAACTATCGTAGTTTTTGAAAACGCTTCCTACCGTTGTAATGAACATTTCTCCCTTAAAATCATTATTTTTAGACAAGCAATAGTTCTTCAAGAAAACAGCATATATGGTGTATGAAAATAATCTCGCTTTCGCGAAAGCGCAAGACGAAAAAGATCCCCTTAAAGAGTACCGTAATCACTTCTACATACCAGTAGACAAAGAAGATAACGAACTTATCTACCTCTGCGGAAACAGTCTAGGCTGTCAGCCAAAATCTGTCGCACAATACATCGAGCAAGAACTCAATGACTGGGCAGATCTGGGTGTTGAAGGGCATTTTAAAGAAGAAACTCCGTGGATGTCTTATCACGAGGAACTCGCAAAACCTATGGCACACATCGTAGGTGCAAAACCTAGTGAGGTAGTCATAATGAATACCCTCACGACAAATCTTCACTTGATGATGGTTTCATTTTATAATCCTACGCCATCACGTCATAAAATAATTATAGAAAGCGATGCTTTCCCGTCAGATAAGTATGCGGTAGAAAGTCAGATACGCCAGCGTGGGTATGATCCAGAGACGAGCCTTATACTATGGCAACCTCGAGAAGGAGAAGAATTATGCCGTTATGAAGACCTAGAAGCACTTGTAAAAGAACACGGCGACAGCGTTGCGCTTCTTTTAATTGGTAACACAAACTATTATTCTGGACAGTGCTACCCTATTAAAAAAATCACTGACTTAGGTCATAACAACGGCAGCAAAGTAGGCTTTGACCTTGCACACGGAGTGGGTAATATTATGCCAGACTTACACGAGAGCGGTGCAGATTTTGCCGTGTGGTGTACTTATAAATACCTCAACAGCGGCCCAGGAAGTCTAGGTGGATGCTTTGTACACGAGCGCCACCATACAGATAAAAATATACAGCGCTTTACGGGCTGGTGGGGACAAAATAAGGACACACGCTTTAATATGCGCAAAGGCTTTGATCCAATCCCAACTGCCGAAGGCTGGCAATTATCAAATCCTCCTATCCTCAGTATGGCAGCGGTAAAGGCGAGCTTAGATATTTTTGAGGAAGCTGGTATGAGCAACATACGTGCAAAATCTGAAAAACTCACTGGTTACCTAGAGTTCTTAGTAAACGAACTCAACAATGAGCACATCGCTATCATTACACCTAGCGATCCAGCGCAACGTGGGTGTCAACTAAGTATTCAAGTAAAAAATGCCGATAAGAGTTTGCACAAAAAACTCACCGAAGCAGGAGTCATCTCAGACTGGCGTGAGCCAGATGTAATACGCGTCGCTCCAGCACCGCTTTACAATAGTTATCAAGACGTATTTGAAATGGTAGAACGACTCAAAAAGATACTGTAATGTATATCCCTGAGATTTATAAAAATGAAAACCCAGAGGAGATACGCAGTTTCTTAAAAGAAAATGCTTTTGGGATTCTTGTCACAAATCTTGACGGAAAATCGTGTGCAACACACATCCCTTTAGAATTATCAAAACGCCCAGACGGCACCGAAATAATACACGCACACATCTCAAAAATGAATGAGCAAGTTGCTCACCTCAACAATGGCGCAGAGGCGCTCTGTATTTTTAATGGACCTCACAGTTTTATTTCGGCTAGTTGGTACGATTTTGAAGAAGTATCCACCTGGAACTATACGGCCGTACAAGTGAGAGGTAATGTGCTTTTACTAGATAAGGAAGGCACTTATAAATCCATCAAAGCATTGATGGATAAGTATGAAGCACCTCAAAAAAATCCAATAGATATGGATGCGCTTTCTGAAAAGACATTGCGACAAATAAACGGCGTCGTGGCATTTGAGATTGAGATCACGAGTGTTGAAGCTGTAAAAAAGATGTCACAAAACAGAAACGATAAAAATCACGCTGCTGTAGTATCTAGCTTACGCGAAAATGGAACTCCAAACGACAAAGCCGTCGCAGACGAAATGGAGTGCTTGAGAAATAAATAAAATTCAAAAAGTACTAACGGAGAAATCACACTAGTACTCACAATATAATATGGCAAAACAAGAACACATACTCATTATAGGCGCAGGCCTTTGCGGTTCGCTTCTAGCATTACGTATGGCGCAACGTGGTTATAAAATCACCTTGATGGAAAAGCGTCCAGACCTTAGAGCCGTACATCAAGATGCTGGTAGAAGTATCAACCTCGCTTTATCAGACAGAGGTTTAAAGGGAATACGTCTCGTAGGTCTTGAAGATCGAGTAAAAGATTTGTGTATCCCTATGAATGGAAGGATGTTGCACGACAAAGAAAGTAACACGCTTTTTAGTCCGTATTCTGGACGTACAGATGAATACATAAATTCTATCTCACGTACAGACCTCAACATTATGCTACTCAATGCGGCAGATGAGTATGATACCTTACAAGTACACTTCAACCAGGCGTGTACAAACGTAGATCTTAAAAATGCTACGGCAACCTTTACAGATTATCACACAAAAGAAGAGCAAACCATCACTGCAGATATTATTCTAGGTGCAGATGGTGCAGGATCTGCAGTGCGTAAGAGTATGTATATGAGTCGCGACTTTTTATTCAGCTTCTCGCAAGATTACTTAGGTCACGGTTATAAGGAACTCACCTTCCCTCCTGCCGAAAATGGCGGTTACCGCACTGAAAAAAATGCCTTACACATCTGGCCACGTGGTCGAGATATGATCATTGCTTTACCTAACCTAGATGGGAGTTTTACCGTAACGCTATTTATAGATTATGAAGATGCACCAGATAGTTTTGCATCGCTAGATAGTCCAGCTGCAATTACAGAATACTTTACAAGACAGTTTCCAGACGCTATCCCTATGATGCCAGAACTGGTAAAAGAGTATGAAGAAAATCCTGTAGGGCCGCTAGGTACTATAAAATGCCACCCGTGGAGCGCTTTTGGAAAAACGTGTATACTAGGAGATGCGGCACACGCCATTGTTCCATTTTATGGGCAAGGGATGAATGCCAGTTTTGAAGATGTGGTAGTTTTTGACGAGACGCTAGATGCATTTGGCGATCAAGGATGGGAGAAGGTTTTCAAGGAATTTGAAAAAACCAGAAAACCAGATACAGATGCCATTGCAGACCTTGCGGTAGATAACTTTCACGAGATGAAAGAACACACGGCTCACCCTATGTTTCAAGAAAAGAGAAAGCTAGAGACACAATTTGAGAAAGAATTTCCTACGGAGTATTACTCAAAATATAGTTTAGTAACTTTTAACGAGGCGATAGGATACAAAGAGGCAATGACGCGCGGTAGAGCACAAAACAAGGCTATTTTAAACCTACTGGATGACGGATTACTACCTGATTCTCTTTCGCTTAAAGCGAAATTAAAAAAAGTACAACAGGCTACAGAAGACATCTTGCACGACGATGCCATAGCCGGAAATATATAACAAAATCATATACCTATGAGTGATAAAGATTTAGACCTACGTTTACAAGGCGATCCTTTTAATGAAAAGAAAGTGACACCTAGAGGAGCTTATCCTCATATTAAAAGAGCTGGAGACTTTCTATTTGTCTCGGGCACCAGCAGCCGCAAGGCAGATAACACCTTTGCAGGCGTGCACGTGATAGACGAGATGGGTACAATGCACCTTGATATCAAAGAGCAAACCAGAGCCGTACTAGAAAACATAAAGAAAACACTCGCAACCGCAAATGCCACGATGGAAGATGTGGTAGATGTCACGTCGTTTCTTGTTAATATGAATGATTTTGGTGGTTACAACGAAGCCTACGGAGAGTTTTTTAATAAAGAAACTGGCCCTGCAAGAACCACCGTAGCCGTACACCAGCTACCACACCCGCATCTGGTGGTTGAGATTAAGGTAATGGCTTATAAGCCGGAATAGATGAACATCAAAAACTACATAAACGGCGACTATATAAATCCAGCATCAAATGATTGGTTAGATAATTATGAGCCAGCTTCAGGTGAGGTATATGGGCAGATTCCTAATAGTAGCGCGCAAGATATTGAGGAGGCTACCGCTTTCGCGAAAGCGGCATTCCCGCAGTGGTCCAGCACCACACTTGATAAGCGCAGTCGCATCTTGATGAACATTGCAAGTGGCATTGAAGCTAGACTTGAAGAACTTGCTCAGGCCGAAAGTCGGGATAATGGGAAACCGGTTTCATTAGCAATGGCTGTAGATATCCCGAGGGCGGCGAGTAACTTTCGGTTTTTTGCAAATGCGATCACTCAGTTTTCGGCAGAGAGTCACGAGAGTGTGGGGCTGAACGCAATGAATTTTACCCTGCGTAAACCCATAGGCGTGGTGGGATGCATAAGTCCGTGGAATTTACCGCTGTATCTTTTTACCTGGAAAATCGCTCCAGCAATAGCCGCTGGCAATTGTGTGATTGCAAAACCTAGTGAAGTGACTCCTATGACAGCTTACCTACTAGGTGAGATTTGTACGGAGGCAGAGCTTCCTCCTGGTGTTCTCAATATTGTACACGGACTGGGGCAAACAACGGGACAAGCTATTTTAGAACATAAAGATATCAAGGCGATAAGCTTTACGGGAGGCACAAAAACGGGAGCGCATCTTGCAAAGACGTGTGCACCTATGTTTAAAAAACTCTCGCTAGAACTAGGTGGTAAAAACCCAAACCTCATTTTTGCCGATTGCAATTATGAAGATATGCTTGCCACAACGGTAAGGAGTTCCTTTGCAAATCAAGGGCAAATCTGTCTCTGTGGGAGTCGCATTTTTGTAGAGCAATCTATTTATGACCGATTTAAAAGTGATTTCATTTCAAAAGTTAAGGAGTTAGTTGTGGGACATCCATCACAAGAGAAAACAAACCTTGGAGCTCTCGTTTCAAAATCACATCTTGAGAAAGTAGAAGATTATATTAATAATGCGCAGGCATACGGAGGCACTGTTCTTTGTGGTGGTAAACGAGTAACCGTTGCAGGATATGAGAAGGGCTATTACTTAGAACCTACGGTTATTGAGGTGGAGAGTAATAACTGTAAACTTAACCAAGAAGAGATTTTTGGACCTGTGGTGACTATAATGCCTTTTGACACCGAAGAAGAAGCCCTTGCACTAGCAAACGGAACAAAATACGGACTCTCTGCAACGGTTTGGACTCAGCAGCTTGACAGAACAATGCGTTTAAGCAATGTACTTGAAGCTGGTATTGTCTGGGTGAATACGTGGATGAATCGAGATTTGCGCACACCCTTTGGCGGAGTGAAAGCTAGCGGCGTGGGTCGTGAAGGCGGCTTTGAAGCGCTCCGATTTTTTACTGAAGCAAAGAATGTTTGTATAAAATATAATTAGAAAATAAAATTAGAGTTCGCTCGGACAGATTAGTTCGCTACGCTCGCAATCACATACTATGAAACTAAACCTAACTAATAAAAATGCCCTCGTCTGTGGCTCTACAGCAGGGATTGGACTTGCAACCGCAATGGGTCTAGCAGAAGAAGGTGCAAACGTAACCCTTGCTGCTCGTACAGAAGAAAAGCTCAAAAATGTTATCGCACAGTTACCTAATAACGGTTCACAAAAGCACAGCTATGTGGTGGCAGATTTTACAAATCCGCAGGAGGTGGCAGCTGCTGTTTCGGCAACGGGCAATGTGTATCACATATTAATCAATAACACGGGTGGCCCTCCAGGTGGACCAATTGTGGATGCAGATATTACCGCTTTCGCGAAAGCGTTTACCCAACACCTACAAACCAATCATCTATTAACACAAACCGTACTTCCAGGGATGAAAGCCGAAGGATATGGGCGTATTATTAACGTGATTTCTACCTCGGTAAAGCAACCGCTAGATGGTCTAGGCGTGAGTAATACGATACGTGGTGCCGTGGCAAACTGGAGTAAAACGATGGCAAATGAACTAGGACAATACGGCATTACCGTAAATAACGTACTTCCTGGTGCAACCGCTACGGGCAGACTCTCTGAGATTATAGAAAACAAGGCAAAAAAGACTGGGAAATCTATAGAAGAGGTATCACAAACTATGGCAAACGCTTCACCAGCAAAACGTTTTGCAAAGCCAGAAGAGGTTGCAAATGCAATCGTTTTTCTTGCTAGTGAAGCCGCTTCATTTATTAATGGAATAAATGTCCCTGTAGATGGAGGGCGCACAAAAAGCTTGTAGATGGATATTAAAAAGATTTTCTGGATACTAAGTTGGCTCGTAGCGGGAGTTACCTTTGCGATGATTTTGATACACTATGGAGACATTCCAGACGAGGTACCTATGCACTTTGATGCGACTGGGGTGGCAGATAGATATGGGTCAAAAAATGAACTTTTTATCTTACCCGTACTTAGCGTCGTACTTATCTTACTATTCCAGTTTATGACAGGCAAGTCTATAAAGATTAATAAGCATAAGCAAGGGGTTAAAAATGAGGCACAGGTTACCGTTACAAAAACCTTTATGTCACAAATGGCGCTGTATTGCACCCTTCTTTTTGGGTGGCTAGTATATCAATCTATGGCAGTTGCCGTGGGTAAACAGACGGGATTAAGTAGTTATTTTTTGGTGGCAACCTTTGGCGGTTTTATTATACTACTCGTCTTATATTATATACAACTCAAGAAGGTAAAAGAGTAAGGCGGTACTCATATAATAATTGTATTTTTAAAAACACAACAGCGATTGCGTAGTACGCTTTCGCGAAAGCATACTTAATATGTCACATAAAAAACTTCGGATAAACGGTCACTCTCACTTACTTCCATACCCTGAGGAAATTCCTCAGTTTATGAAAGACAAAGGGATTTTTTGGGTAGACAAAGACCGAAAGTTTATGCTCCAAAAAGACTGGAGCAGACCTGTGACAGATTCTAGTTTTTTCTTGCACGAAAAACTGGAGTGGATGGAACGTAACAAGGTAGACCACGCGGTGGTACTTAACCTCTCGCAACTTTATGGAAACGGACTGCGTCTTGAGGAAATGAAGCAAGCACTTAAGTTTCAGAACGACTTTAATGCACGAGTACAACAAGATCACCCAGATAAATTTACAACTGGTTTTGTGGTACATCCAGGGTTTGTGCGTGGAGCATTATGGGAGATAGAGCGATGTGTAGAAGTGCTAGGTATGGATTTACTATGCTTGCCTACACACTATATGGATACCATCGGGACGTGGCGATGTATTTTTGATGAAGAAAATGAACCTATTTTTGAACTTGCAAGCAAGTATAATCTCGCAGTAGAGATTCACCCATATGATGGTGAGAAGTTTATAAAACTGCAGAATACAAACTGGCGTTTTCACCTCATCTGGATGCTTGCACAATGTGCAGATGCTTACCACTTTCTTACGCTTAATGGCTATGCAGATAAGTATCCAGGTATGCGTGTATGCTTTGCACACGGTGGCCAACTAGCACAAATAAATCTAGGGAGACGTATACAAGGTTTTGACGGAAGGCCAGATCTTTTTGAAGGAAAAACACACCCACGTAAATCTGTGGGGCATCCTAATATCTTTTTTGACACCCTAGTACACGATACAAATTCGCTTAAAATGGTGATAGAAAACCAAGGAAGCAAACAGGTGGTTATGGGACTTGATGATCCATACCCGCTGGGTGAGATGGAAAGTGACAACCAGAGTAGTTATCCTGGTAAGATATTAGATCTTGCTTTAGAACGCGAGATTATTAATGCTACCGAGTATGACCAGATATGGGATGATAATGTTGTGCGCTGGCTATATGGAGATGATGAGAAGCGCAAAGAAGCTTTCAGAAAAAGAATATTAGGCGAAAAATAAATTATTGTATTACCTAGACCTATCTCAAAAGCGATAGGTAATTTTGCCTTTTCAAACTTATTTATAATGCATTTTTTACCAGAGGAACTTGATGATTACGTGGTTGCCCACTCGGCGCAAGAACCAGCTCATCTCAAAGCGCTTACAAAGGAAACCTACCAAAAGATACTACAACCACGTATGCTTTCTGGTGCGTATCAAGGTAGAGTGCTTAGTATGATAAGCAAGCTAGTAAACCCAAAAAACATTCTTGAGATAGGGACTTTTACTGGCTACTCCGGCTTATGCCTCGCCGAAGGTTTACAACAAGAAGGGTCTCTACATACCATAGATATTAAGGAAGAACTTGTAGACTTCCAGCGCAAGCATTTTGACTCATCGCCTTACGGATCACAAATTACACAGCACCTCGGTCAAGCGTTAGATATCATTCCAACCATTGACACTACATTTGACCTCGTTTTTATAGATGCAGATAAACGCAACTACATTAATTACTATAATGTGATTATTGATAAGATGAGCAAGGGTGGCATTATCCTTTCTGATAATGTGCTCTGGAGCGGCAAAGTGGTTGAACCACTTAATGAGAAAGACATAGACACTAAAGTGTTACTGGAATATAACAAGCTACTCAATGAAGACAAACGTCTAGAGACCGTTCTATTACCTATAAGAGATGGGCTTACGGTGAGTCGTGTGAAGTAGTAAATATGTAAGAAACACTCCTTGAGATTTCAGAGCTTAGAGAATGCCAATGCGTTATAAGGATCTTTTAATAGGGCCTGTAATGTCGTTTATATCCTCTTTTGCTTTATCAATCTCCTTCTTAATATCCTTAGTCAGATCAAGATCAATATCGTTTCTTTCGGCAGTTTTTGTGATTTCTGACTTGATATCGTTTGTAGCGTCTTTAAGTTGACGCATTCCCTTCCCTAAACCGCGCGCGATTTCTGGAACTTTGTCTGCACCAAAAACCATAATCACTATAAATATAACGAAGGCAATTTCGGCACCAGAAATAAAAAGAGGTAAACTTATCATAGACAACAAAGGTATTTAATAGCGCAGTAGTTTAAAAATTTTCAAATAGAATAATAACAAACTATATGGGAATGTTTATGGGTTCTAAATACGCTTTCGCGAAAGCGTATTTAGAACAGCGATAATCACTTGGAAATATAATTTCTAATCTTAAAAGCCAGAAGCTTACAAAGCAAGCTACTGAAGGATTATCCCAAATTTACAAATACCTAAACAGCAATAGATTAATAAAATTATCAAAGTCGCATAAGCTATAACATAAAAATCATTTAAAAAAAACTTTAAGATTTTTGTAACATTTTGCAACTTTGCTGCGTATAACAGGTATAATAGACAAACCCTAGTTCATTACAACCCTATGAGACAGCTTAAAATTACTAAGCAGGTCACTAATCGTGAGACCGCATCCTTAGACAAATACTTACAAGAAATTGGTAAAGTTGACCTCATCACAGCAGATGAAGAGGTTGAACTAGCACAGCGTATAAAAGCTGGTGATCACCGTGCGTTAGAAAAGCTTACTAAAGCAAACTTACGTTTTGTGGTTTCGGTATCAAAACAATATCAAAATCAAGGACTTACTCTTCCTGATCTTATTAACGAAGGGAATTTAGGACTTATTAAAGCTGCACAGCGCTTTGATGAAACTCGTGGTTTTAAGTTTATATCGTATGCCGTGTGGTGGATACGCCAGTCCATTTTGCAAGCGCTTGCAGAGCAATCTCGTATAGTGCGTTTACCGCTCAATAAGATTGGGTCCATTAATAAGATTAATAAAACATTTGCTTTCTTAGAACAAGCAAATGAACGCCCTCCTAGCCCTGAGGAAATTGCCAAGGAGCTTGACATGACGGTTAAGGATGTGAAGGAATCTCTTAAAAATTCTGGAAGACATATTAGTATGGATGCTCCTCTTATAGAAGGAGAAGACTCTAACTTGTATGATGTCTTAAACTCTGGCGAATCACCTAATCCAGACAGAGCCTTATTACATGAATCACTTAAAACTGAAATAGAACGTGCGCTAGAAACACTAACACCACGTGAGGCAGATGTAGTTAGACTTTATTTTGGTCTAGGAGATCAACAACCTATGACACTTGAAGAAATAGGTGAAACTTTTGATCTTACTCGCGAGCGAGTGAGACAGATTAAGGAAAAAGCGATACGTAGATTAAAACACACCTCTCGCAGTAAAATTCTTAAGACTTATTTAGGATAACCTTATCATTTTTACCGATAATGTGTTAAAACCAATTGGGAATGCTCTTGGTGTTTTTTACAGTAAAAAGATTTGGTATCTTTGTTATACAAAATTGCAATTAACGCCCCTGGCGACTTAATAATGACAACAACAGTTTATCATAACTGTTCGTTTTTTGATTGATGAATGAATCCCCGGCTGATTACCGGGGATTTTTCATTTTATATATTCTAGATAATAAAACTTTTTGCCCCTCCCTTCATACCTTAAAGGAGAATCATATCTTTACACAAAACGTCTATTATATGCCTAGCACACTCATTGCCCCTTCAATACTTGCTGCAGATTTTGCAAACTTGCAACGTGATATAGAAATGATAAATACCAGTGAAGCAGACTGGTTTCATATAGATATTATGGATGGTGTTTTTGTTCCAAATATTTCTTTTGGAATGCCTGTACTACGGGACATTGCAAAACATGCAAAAAAAACAATTGATGTACACTTAATGATTGTAGATCCAGATCGCTACGTGCAAACTTTTGCAGATCTAGGAGCAAATATTCTTACCGTACATTTTGAAGCGTGTACTCACCTTCATAGAACATTACAAATAATTAAAGCAGCAGGAATGAAAGCTGGCGTAGCACTCAACCCACACACGCCTGTGAGCCACCTCGAGGATGTTATACAAGACATAGATCTAGTGTGTATGATGAGTGTAAATCCAGGATTTGGAGGACAGCAGTTTATTAAAAACACTTACGATAAGGTGACTGCTCTCAAAGCTTTAATCAACAAGAAAAATGCACCTACGCTTATAGAAATTGACGGTGGGGTGAGTGACAAAAATGCTTCCCAACTTGTTCAAGCAGGAGCGGATGTACTTGTGGCAGGAAGTTTTATTTTTAAATCAAAAGATCCTGTAATTACCATCAAGAATCTAAAATCGCAGCTCTCATAAAGAGTATACTTTCATAAATAAAAAAGCCATCGCTGTTCAAGGCGATGGCTTTCTTATATTACATTATCTTAATTATTAATCTCTTGACATAAATATTCTCAAAATATACCAGAATAATAACATGAGTGAGGCAAATAAACCTAAAGCAGCTGCTACATATTGCTCTTCATCATATTTATGAACCATATTTGAAGTAGTATATAAGATAGATCCAGCAGCGAGTGCTACCATTGCGACACTAAACCACAAGCCGAGGTCAAATCCAAAGAGAAGTCCCCCAACCATAAGGCCTATTGCTAGAAAAAATCCTATAGCAAGTATAGATCGTAAAAAAGAAAAGTCTTTTTTAGTAAGGATCACCACTGCAGATAATCCAGCAAATAAAGCAATAGTCATCACGGCAGCCTTTTGTAAAATCTCTACTCCATCTATCATAGAAAATGCCATGAAAAGTAGAGGAATAAAAATAAAAGCCTCTGCAACTACATAAACTCCTAAAGCTAAATAGTGTTGATTTTTATCTCTGGTTTTAAGTGCTAAACCCTCTGCGTAGTTTGTAATAAACATAAATGCACCTAACAATAATAGCCAGCTCCAACCTCCTGTGAGAGATAAAGCAAAATTCACAATAACTGGTGATTGAAAAAACAAGTATTCGGTGATGATAAATAATAATACTGCAAGTGCTACATAAGTGTACGTCTTGCGATAAAATGCCACTCGGCGCTCATCAGATAGTGAACTTACCGGTACTATTTGTGGTTGATATGATTCCATTGATTTGATTCTTATTAGATTAGAAAGTGAGCCATAAATGTAAGCAATGTAGAAATACGCAGTTCCTAAAAATTAAATATTATTATGATCTTAAGGTGTATCTATTATAATTTACGGGAGGTATTTATTTTTTGCTTTCGCGAAAGCGTAATGATATTATAAATAGTCTGCTGTATCCAATTACCTCAGCATTTACTTTTTAGAAGACGCACCTTTAAAGTTTTGAGACGAATTTTTGAACAGCACGTTAAACGTAGTAAGACTACCATAAATACGTGTTATGTACTGCTGGAGATCAATCTTATCTTGATCGTCTAGTATCTTACTGGCATTAATCTTTTGCTCCATAACGCGCACTCGGTCACGTACCATCACAATTTTATGAAAGAAGCTTTCTATTGATATATCCTTAGATGACAAGTTACTATCCTTAGGAGATAATGTCATCATTCCTCCCCTCCACTTATCTGCAATAGGGACTACCTCAGAGACATCACTGTATCTTTTTAATAGATCTCGGAAGGTTTTTTCTACCTCATACATACTCACACTATCCACCTCACCTTCTATCGCCTCTATAACTTCAAAATTATCATCTAAGGTAATTGTCTCTAGTCCTCCATCTATAAATGTAACCCAATATAACTCTGAAGTGACATTTGTAATTACACCTTTACCTAGTTTGTTATGGTCTATCCTGCTTCCTATTCCTAATATGGTATTCATGATCTTATATATAATTTATGTTATGTTATTTCTTGTGTGTCGCTGCTAATATATAGAATAACCATCTGGTGTTTTGGTTTCTTAGATTTTTCTCTTAACAAGATTTTAACGTCTTAATAGAAACCTCACGAATATTAACTGCGTAAGTGTTCTCAAATAAACAATATACAACAATGAAAAAATTACCAAAAATTCTAATCGCAGGTGCTGTCTTACTCGGAGTAGGTGCACTTATCGCAGCAGATCACTTAGATGCTCCTGCAGTAGGCGGAACAACCGCAGACATTACTGATTACTTCGCATTTGAAAGTGCTGAAAATTCAAGCAACACCGTATTTGTAGCAAACGTGCAAAGTTCGCTAGCTGGAGAAGCTGAGTTTGACGAGAACGTTCTTGTTGAGTTCAACATAGACAACGATGGTGATCTAGTGGAAGATAGAGTAATACAGGCAATCCCAAGAGATGGGAAAATGTATTTCTTTGGACCTTATGAAATTTCTTCAACAGGACTTAACAGTACGATTGACGAAAGCGCTCTTATAGGATCTGTAGATATCTCTACTGGAGATGACGCTGTCACAATGACTACCACAGATGGAATTAAAATATTTGCTGGATTAAGAGCAGATCCTTTTTTCTTTGATTTTACAACTTTTAATGCTGTTGTAGGAAATCCTGAAGGACCTTTTACAGGAACAACTGGACCAAACGGTGGTTTTCAAACTGCTGAAAATGCTTCAGATCCTTTTGAAGGGACAAACGTACTTTCTGTAGTAGTTGAAGTTCCAAACACTTTATTAGGTGGTACTTCGGCACATCCAGCTGGAACAGGTGTTCAGATCTGGAATACTTGGGTTGAAGCAAAAACAAAACAATAATAGTTAAAAGACATATATCATGAAATTACAAAATATAAAATATCTATTTGCAGCAGTTCTTCTAGCGGGAGTTGTATCATGTAGCGACGACGACGATAACACACCTATCACAATCGACCCAGAACCTACACCTACAGAGGTTGACTTTTCTGGAACGTTTGTTCAACAAGATCAAATGGGACGTGCAGCAATTAATACTGTATTAGGAGGAGATAGCGCATCAAAAAATAGCTTTAATACAACAATCCCTTCTGAGATGGTTGCTGGATTTCAAGCAGACTTCTTAAACAAAGCTGTAGCCCTGCACGATGCATTTGGAGTTGAATATGAAACAAACATTTTAGGTCTAGACGCTCCAACGCTTACAACAATATTAGCTCAAGACGTATTACAGGTTGCACCAGATGCACCTACTACATATTTTGATGGAACTAATGTTTTAACAGGTCGAACTCTTAGTGATGATGTTGTAGATGTATCTCTAATTTTACTTTTTGGAGGAAATAATGGAGACAAATACAACGGACAAGATCTTGATGATGATGGAACAGCAGATTTACCAATTTTAGTTACAGATAACGTAAGCGCTGGAACAGGTGCTATGGGAACAACTACATTTCCATACTTGGTAGGACCACAATAAAAATGTAATTATTTTTAATTAGCTTAAAAGGGGTCTGATTTGTTCAGACCCTTTTTTGTACAAAATCAAACAATCTTATGAAATTTACAACCTTACTAATTCTCACAACCGCTCTTTTTATCTCATGCTCAAATGAGGACAAAAACATTCTTAACAAAGCAGATTATGAAAAATACCTGCAAACAAAAAACTCAAAAGAAATTGCAAAGGCAGAAAAAGAATTGAGCTTCTGGAATAAACGGATAAAAGAGGATAGCATCCAGCTTATTGAGCTATCAAAAAGTGCAGGAATGCAAACGAAGATCTTTCAACTCAATGCATCTATAAAGCAACTCAAAGATGCAGAAAAAAATCTCACAAGATCTGCGCTAGTAACAAACATAGGCAAAGATGGTAAACTACTAGCATTAGCCCAAAACTACATCACTCAGCACCGTTTTAAAGAAGCAAAAACACTTGTAGATAGCGCTCGTATAGTAGCTGGTGGAGAAATCAAAGCTATTAATCTAGTTGCCTTTGATGTAGCCATGGAACTAGGAGATTATGAGAAGGCAGAAAAAATCCTAACAAAAGAAACAGATTTCTCAGACTACAACTACCTGATTAGACTTGGAAAACTAGAAGATTACAAAGGAAATCTTGACAAAACAATCCAACACATGGAAGCTGCCAAAGCCATTGCAGAAAGTAGCAAGCAAAAGGGATTACAAGTCTGGGTCTACACAAATCTCGCAGATTATTATGGTCATGCAGGAAGAATTAATGATGCTTACAATCACTATCTCAAAGCACTAGCGATTGATCCTAGTAATGCTTACGCAAAAAAAGGAATTGCCTGGATTGCATACTCCTATGAAAACAATCCTACTGAAGCTTTGCGCATAATTGAAGCTATAGAAAAAGATAGTAAAAGCCCAGATTATGAATTATTTAAGTCAGAGATTTATGAAAGCACTGGCGATGAAGATAGCGCCAGAGAAGCGTTAAACAATTTTTTATCCCGAGTTTCAAATCCAAGTTACGGAGATATGTATGGAGCCTACCTAGTTGAAATATATGCAAGCAAGCCTGAGACATCACAGCAGGCTATAACCCTAGCTCAAAAGGAAGTAAACAATAGACCCACTCCTATGTCTTATGACCTACTAGCACATGCTTATTATGGAAATGGAGATTATGAAAAAGCCTTAAGCATAACTCAAGAACATGTAATTGGTAAAACTCATGAACCTATGGCACAGTTCCACACAGCACAAATATATAAAGCTCTTGATATGAAAAATGAGCTAGCGCCTGTGAAGGAAGAGCTACTGGAAACAAGCTTTGAACTAGGTCCTGTTACCTATAAAGAAATACAAAATTTATAATTTTCCTAATCTACGAAACCGCTTGACAATGTTTTACGTAGATATAGTAAGGTTATTAGAAAACTATTAATGGTTGGATAGTTTTTGATTTTGTTTGTATGAGCGTCTTACTCTTTTGAGTAAGACGCTTTTTTTATGTTTCATAAGTTAGATTAGCTTATCACCTCTTCATAAGCATAAGCATAAGCTCAAGTAACACCTAATAATATATGACCTACACGCGAAAGCAATGGTCATCCTGTTCGATTAAGCCATCGCCATGTAAGGTCTTTTAGAAAGTTAACTAAGTAAGCACATCCCATGAGACCATCGCTAGAGTCTACATAACTATATGAATAGTTAATAAACTAGCGAGATTATTTGTTGGTAAGTGAATTGATGGATTATAAAAAACTCCTTACTATAGAACTAGCAAGGAGTTTTTAAATTGATACTATACGTATGTATATTAAATGTAATTAGAAGTCTCTTAAGCACCTTAAGATGCTGCAACCACTCCTAATGTATATAGTTGCTCTAGTGTAGGAGAAGCACTTCCTCCTTCTGGCTCTAACGTAATTCCGAAGGCTTCGGACTCATTAGGGTTGCTTAGTTCAAATATTTGATTTCCGCTAGCATCGTACTGATCAAGAACTCCTATGCTCGTAGGCGTAAGAGGCTCTAAGGTAAGAGACCACACTTGGTAAACCTTCCCTTTAGGAGGTTCTGGTAAACCTTTTACATCTATATATGCTTTACCACTTTTCTTATCCCAATACACAGATGCATAAGCTTCTGGTGCTATAGCTTGCGCTCCTAGTGGCACTGCAATTAAATCTTGTTTACGTATTACATTAAGCAATCCTCTAGTTTGATCGAGGTTTGTTTCTGCAACTTGTGTTTTACCTTCTTGAAGTAACAATTCTCTCTCCGTATCAACAATACGATCTTCAAGCTTGTTATTTTCAGTGTATAAGTAACCTATACCCGCAAGCAGTAATATTGCTGCAGCCCATCCCATAAATGCAATGATAGGTGTTTGCTTTCGCGAAAGCGGGATTACCTTTGTATCATTATCTTTTAGATACTTTCTTAGAACACTCACATCCTTAGGCTCACCAGGAGCGGCTGCCTTAGCAAGATGCATTAAGTGGTTTTCGATCTCTACTACTTCTTGTTGTAGCGCTGTATCTTGAGATACCTCACGAGCAATCTCCACCATTTCCTCTTCAGGAAGTGTTCCATATACAAAGAGTTCGAGAACCCCTGAATCTATATATGTTTGTGAATTTTTCATACTACGCCTACTATATCTCTAAGTTTTTTAATACAAATTCTATTTCGTGTTTTTACGGTACCTAAAGGAATGTCTAGCTCTTCGGCTGTCTCCTTTTGAGTGTAACCTTGAAAAAACAAGAAATGAATTATCTTTTTACAGAGCGGCTCTAGGACGTCTACATACTTCTTGATACCTATCGCATCTACCGAAGTATTAAAACTTCCTTTCTCCTCGAGAATATCTACGAAATATTCGGCAGTATGGTTTTTCTTTTGATTTTTGAAATCTTTAGAACGTGTTTTGTCTATAGCTCCATTGCGAGCTATGTTGAGCATCCACGTAAAAAATCTTCCTTTTGAAGGGTTGTACTTATCTGAATTGTTCCAGATTTTAACAAAGGTGTCTTGTAATAACTCTTCTGCCACCTCTTGGTTATGTACAACACTATTTATGACTCCAAATAAGCTCTCGCTATAGAGTTCATAAATTTTCTCAAAAGATGCAGGATCTTTCTCGAGAAACTTATTAATTAATGCGTCTGGTTGTGTCATCATAGATTAGACTACCAATGTAGGATTATGATTTACCATATGCAACTATTGAACTGTTAAAGCCTATAATAATTTACATGTGGTTGTAATTAATCTCACTCTCCTACTAGCTTCTGGAATATATATCTGTAATGGAAACTTTCACGAAAGGATTACCTCTGCTGCGCTTCGGTGATTCTCAAAGCTCCGCTTTGAAAATAGAAGAGCCCCAATTGCAAATTCAAGCACACTTAATTTGCTATGGGAACTTTGTACTCATTCGTGAGCTGGAAGGGACAGAGATCAAACTTTTTAAAGAAAGATATATTTGTAATGGAGACTTTCACGAGAGGATTACCTCCGCTTCGCTTCGATGATCCTCCAAAGCTCCGCTTTGAAAATAGAAGAGCCCCAATTGCAAATTCAAGCACACTTAATTTGCTATGGGAACTTTGTACTCATTCGTGAGCTGGAAGGGACAGAGATCAAACTTTTTAAAGAAAGATATATTTGTAATGGAAACTTTCACGAAAGGATTACCTCTGCTGCGCTTCGGTGATCCTACAAAGCTCCGCTTTGAAAATAGAAAAGCCCCAATTAGAAATTAAAGAATACTTGATTTACTTTGGGAACTTTGTACTCATTCGTGAGCTGGAAGGGACAGAAATCAAACTTCTTAAAGAAAGATATATCTGTAATGGAAACTTTCACGAAAGGATTACCTCTGCTGCGCTTCGGTGATCCTACAAAGCTCCGCTTTGAAAATAGAAAAGGAGAAAAATAATTTCTGAGCAAGCTCAAATTATTTCCTCCTTTTCTATTTATTCGTGACCCAGAGAGGATTCGAACCTCCAACCGTCAGAGCCGAAATCTGATATTCTATCCAATTGAACTACTGAGCCTTTTTACGCTTTCGCGAAAGCGCAAATGTAAATCTTTACTGAGTAATCACAATAAATTCTGAACGACGATTTAATTGATGTTGCTCCTCTGTACAGTCTGCATTATTATCACAGTTATTTACCAGCTCTGTCTCTCCATAGCCTTGACCAGTAATTCTACCAGCGTCGATACCTCTAGAGATAATATATGCAACTGTAGACTTTGCTCTTCTATCTGAAAGTGACAGGTTATAGTCATCCTTACCTCTACTGTCAGTATGAGACCTTACACTTATCACCATATCTGGCACTTGCTTCATGGCCGAAATCACTTTTGTAAGTTCTAACGCTGCATCTGGTCTTATGTTAGATTTATTATAATCAAAATAAATAGGGTTAAGCTTAAGAAGTTTTGCAAGATCATCACCCACGCCTACTTCTGTAAGTCTCAACTCAAGCTCTATATCTTTTTGTAAAGTTTCTGGTTCTGCCGGTGTGATTACTATCACCTCCTTTGCATAATATAATTTTGAAGTCGCACGGATCACGTAATTCTCTGAGCAAACAAGACTAAATCTATATAACCCGCGAGAATTTACATCAACTTCTTTCACCACTTCATTATCGGCATTCATGAGTTGCACCTTTGCATCTGTTATAGGTTGTTTTGTAACTGCATCCGTTATAAATCCTAAGACATCTACATCACAACGTGGCTCTGGCTTTTCCTTTTGCTTGAATCTATAAATATCATCACTCCCCATTCCTTGGTTACGACTTGAAGAGAAGAAACCAGTTTTTAAAGTATCGTTTACGATATAAGCAAAATCATCTGCAGAGCTATTAATAGGCTCACCCAAACTTGCAACCGTAATCTCTTCTGAAGATGGGTTAGTTACAAAAATATCAAGTCCACCCAGCCCTGGATATCCATCTGAGGCATAGTAAAGATTCCCAGTACTACTCATGAATGGAAAGGCATCTCTTCCTTCTGTATTTATAGGTTTTCCAAGATTTACAGGTTCACCAAAGCTTCCATCACCGTTAATAGCTACTTTCCAAATATCTGACAGCCCCACACTCCCTGGTCTATCTGATGAAAAATAAAGAGTTTTTCCATCTGGACTCAAAGCAGGATGCGCAGTCGCATATTCTTCTTCATTAAATGAAACTTCAATCGCTTCAGACCAACTTCCTTTATCTTTATCGAGTAGCGTTGATTTGTAAATCTTTAATTTATTAATCCCATCTGACGATTTTGCAAAATCTCCATCTGTAAAATTATTTCTTGTAAAATACATTATCTTTCCATCCTTTGTAAACGTAGGAGTGCTTTCATGAAAGATGGTATTTACCTTGCGGTGAAAACGTGAAGGCGGAGACATGCTTCCGTCTTCTTTCATAGTAGACTTATATAAATCTAGAAATGGCTGATTGTTCCACTTATGTATACGTCTTGTAATGGAACCCGTATCTCTTGCCGAAGCAAAAATCACTTGGTTTTTATAATATGACGGACCAAAATCTGAGTATCGAGAGTTCATCTCTCGTATCATATTAACCGTATAATAACTTTCTCGGTACCCTTCTACCTTTGTATAGTCTGGGTTTTCTTTGAATAGTTTTGCCCTAAAATCATTTCCGCTACGATCTGCAAATATTTGCATCATCTCATCAGACTTATCATATTCTTTTATAGCGCGTAGTGTTTGAGCATATCTAAAGTAATGCTCATCACTTACAGAATCTGCATAGCTCTCTGTGAGTTTGCCATACCATTCTTGGGCTTGAGAATACTTACCATTATAGTAATAAGCCTCTGCAATTTTATTAAAAACTTGATATGATTTAAAACCCTCTGCAACGAGGTCTTTATAAATCTCTATCGCATCTATATAAGCTAGCTGATTAAACTTTTTATTTGCTCTCGCAAGCTTTCCTTGTTGAGCACTTGCGCTACTTACGGCACTCAAAATAATCACTAAAATAAAGGCGCACCTCATAAATCCCTTCATAACCTGTTGGTATAAAAGTTAAACGTTAAAAACTATTTAGGGGGTTTATTTAAAGACTGCAGGAGTCTCGCTGGGGAGCACAATATTAGTAAACCTTTTAATTAAATGACACAACTACGTTGTCAATTCGATGAAAAGACTGCTTTCACGCATAAAAGGCTATTATACAAGGGTTTTAAAAAAATTAAGTTATCTATATACTTTTAAGAAAGACGTGCCTTAACAATTGTACTAATCGTTTTACCATCTGCTTTTCCAGTCAGTCTAGCATTTACCTGTCCCATCACTTTTCCCATATCTTTCATCCCTTGGGCTCCTGTTGCAGCAATGACCTCATCTACTACTTTAGCTACATCTGCCTCACTCATTTGTTCTGGTAAAAATCGAGCTATCACTTCTGCCTGTGCTATCTCAGGTTCTGCTAAGTCATTGCGTCCCTGCTCGGTAAAAATAGCTGCACTATCCTTACGCTGCTTCACAAGTTTTTGCAACAATTTAAGCTCCTGCTCTTCGGTAATCTCTTCTTTTGAACCCGTCTCTGTCTGCGCAAGTAAGATTGCAGATTTTATAGCACGTAATGATGTTAGTGCATTTTGATCTTTAGCTTTCATTGCTTCTTTCATTGCGGTCATCACTTCTGTAGATAGGCTCATAGTAGTATATATTTTGTGCTCATCACTCCGTTTTAGTTATGGATTTTGAGAGCTATAATTATTGGTTATAATAAGTAGTTAAGACCACGAAGATACGAGAAATAGCGAAATTATATACACAACACAGATAGCTTATAAAAAAGAAACCCGACTATCTTGGGGAAGATAGCCGGGTCGCTAAAAACTCTAAGCATTATCTGCTTAATCTACATTATCATGTAGAAATGAGTTATTACTTCTCAATTGAATTTCATCGTTATCATCTGTAGAAAGTGATGTTCTAGACAAACTACCATCCTTAGCTGGAGTTTCTTCTAGGTCAATCCCCATACGCTTGTATGCAGGCTGTTTTTCTATCTCCTCAATACGCGACTGATTTGTGCGAAATTTGTAATTGAACTCCTTCATCTTACGCTTGCGCTCAGATGCTCTATCTATAAGGATTTGTGAGATAGGACTATTCATAGGGTCCACCTCTGCATTTTCATCCTCAGATTCTTGTTTAGGCGCTACTGTTTTTGTCTCAAAGACAATTGTTTCTTCCTCAACATCTGCTTCATCATCATCACTAGATGCACTAGAGAGTGTCTCTTCTAGTTCCATATAGTCCTCAAGACTATATCGAGTTTCTCCATTGTTAGTGTGCTCTGTGACAGGCACAATTTCTACAGGCTCCTTAACTTCGATGGATGCTGTGGTGTCATCAAGATCAAACATGATAGGCTTCTCATCTTCTTCCTCTACTGGAGCCTCAGTGGTTAATGGCATGTCAAAAAACAACATTCCGTTATTTTCTGGTTCTTTATGCTCTACTCTAGCAGTTTCTTTACGTACCGTAGTATCGATAATTTCAAAATCTGCCTCATTCTCTGCCAATACCTCATCATATACAACAGTGATATTCTTAATAACATCTGTAGTAGGAACTATATCCATACTATACTGTTGTGTAGGTGGCTGTACCGGCTCTACTTTAGGAGCTTGTTCTGGCACTGGTTGTTCCCTTGTAATATCTTTTACAGGCGCTTTCGCGAAAGCGCTAGGCTTCTTCTCCTCTATTTCATCAAGATCAAGTGTGTGCACTATTTTCTTAGGAGGCGCAGGTGCTTGTGGAGTTACAGGTGCCGAAGGTGGAATCTCAACTGTAGCATCTGGCATTAGATCTTGCTGTGCTCTCTGCTCCTCTTCTAGCGTATGAATAATTTTCTTAGTCTCTACATTTACAATATCATTTTGCTGCTCTGCATTAAATCCCGTAGCGATAATCGTTACTGAAATTGCATCACCTAGGGAATCATCTTCACCTACACCCATAATAATGTTTGCGCTGTGCCCAGCTTCTGCTTGAATGTGATCGTTTATCTCTCCTATCTCATCGATTGTGATTTCATCACCACCAGAAACAATAAGCAGCAATACATTCTTAGCCCCAGTAATTTTATTATCATTAAGTAATGGGGAGTCTAGTGCTTTTGATATAGCCTCATTTGCACGGCTTGTACCACTAGCAGTAGCGCTACCCATAATAGCTGTACCTGATTTACTCAACACTGTTTTTGCATCACGCAAGTCAATGTTTTGTGTGTAGTGGTGAGTTATTACCTCTGCGATACCGCGTGAAGCAGTTGCAAGAACCTCATCTGCTTTACTAAACCCTGCTTTAAAACCAAGATTACCATACACCTCGCGGAGTTTATTATTATTTATAACAATGAGTGAGTCTACCTGGGCACGAAGTTTATCTACTCCTTTTTGAGCCTGCTCATTACGCATTTTACCTTCAAATTGGAAAGGTATCGTGACAATCCCTACGACTAGGATATCAAGCTCACGAGCCATTTTGGCAATTACTGGTGCTGCACCAGTTCCTGTACCACCACCCATTCCGGCAGTTATGAATATCATCTTTGTATTAGTACCAAGCATTTGCTTGATATCCATCTCACTCTCTATAGCTGCCTGCTCTCCTACATCTGGATTTGCCCCAGCACCAAGACCTTCTGTAAGACCTACTCCGAGTTGTATCTTATTAGGTACTGTACTATTTTCTAGTGCTTGTGCATCTGTGTTACAGATTACAAAATCTACCCCATTTATCCCTTGCTGGAACATGTGATTAATAGCGTTACTACCTCCACCACCTACACCTATCACTTTAATGACGTGACTTTGGTTTTTAGGAAGATCGAATGTGATGTTATCAAATTGTGTCGTACTCATATGATTTGTTTTTGCCCCTTATTCTTATACAATCAATTACTACTTGCGTAGCTATCTTATTATTCCTTATTTATTCTTTATCGATTTAAAAACTACTCTGCGTTGTCTAAAAAATCTTTAAACTTATCTGCCCATCTATCAAATATGCTTCTTTTAGGCGCTTGTGGTTTTTTAGACCTAGCCTCGATATCAGTTTCTGGTATTTCATTAATGGTCTCTGTAAAGACCTCTTCTTCTTTTGCAATAACTTCCTCTTCTGGTTCTAGTTGGCTATTATATAAACCATGTTCCAGACTATTCATCACTAATCCAACAGCGGTAGCATACAGCGGACTCGTAGTCTCTGCATCACTATCTCCAGCAAGATGCTCATTAGGATATCCTATACGAGTATCCATACCAGTAATATATTCGACTAGCTGTTTTAAGTGCTTAAGTTGGCTACCTCCACCAGTTAGTACAATACCTGCGATTAGCTTTTTCTTTTGCTCCTCGTGTCCGTAATTTTTAATTTCTAGATACACCTGCTCAACAATCTCCACAACTCTAGCATGAATGATTTTTGACAAATTCTTTAGTGTTATTTCCTTAGGCTCACGACCACGTAATCCAGGGATAGAGACAATCTCATTGTCTTTGTTTTCTCCTGGCCATGCAGAACCAAATTTAATTTTAAGAAGCTCTGCTTGTTTCTCAATAATTGAACAACCTTCTTTTATATCTTCTGTAATAATATTCCCTCCAAAAGGGATTACAGCTGTATGTCTAATAATTCCATCTTTAAAAATGGCAAGATCTGTTGTACCACCACCTATATCGATAAGTGCTACTCCAGCTTCTTTTTCTTCTTGACTCAACACAGCATTTGCAGATGCAAGTGGCTCAAGTGTGATACGATCTAGGTTTAATCCTGCGCTCTTTACACAACGACCTATATTTCTTATGGATGCAACTTGACCTACGACTACGTGAAAATTTGCTTCTACACGACCACCGTACATCCCTATAGGCTCTTTAATCTCGCTTTGCCCATCTACTTTATACTCTTGTGGTAATACATGAATGATCTCTTCACCTGGTAGCATTACCAGTTTATGTACTTGGTTACATAACGCATCAATATCTGCTGCATCAATTACCTCTTCAGAGTTGTTACGAGTTATATAATCACTATGCTGTAATGAGCGTATGTGCTGGCCAGCAATACCTACCACTACATCTTGAATTTTAATTCCAGATACATCTTCTGCTTCTTGCACAGCTTGCTGCACAGATTGTATGGTCTGGGTGATATTATTTACCACACCACGGTGTACACCAAGACTTTTAGACTTCCCTATACCGAGAATCTCCACCTTGTTGTATTCATTGTACCGCCCTATCATTGCCACGATCTTCGTGGTCCCTATGTCCAGTCCTACTGCGATATTTTGATTTTCCATACCTTTAATTTTGAGAGTTTACTCCCTCCCGATAGCTATCGGAATAAGCGAAAGCTTGCTCAATCCCCGTTTTATTTTTTCTCACAAACTACTTGCCCGTCATACTTAAGCTCTATAGTTTTATACTTATCTAAACTTTTATCTTTAAGCGCTTTTTCATAAAAAGCCTTATAGTTACTAAACCTCTTTTCTAACGCTTCTACCTTACCAAGTGATATAGTATATCCTAGTTTTCTAGCCTTTAATGTATATTCTCCGTTTTTTGCTCGAGCTATACCAATGATGTGTTTTGTAAGAAACTTGTCATTCCTAATAAAGTTTACCAGTCTGTACACTTCGCTTACGTCTTTCTCCGTTGCTCCAGTCACAAGCGGCACATGTGCAGAGTGATTTTGGGACAACGGCATCACCTCACCACTCTCGTCTATATAAAAAGAAATAGCACCGCCAAGTCGCGCTATAGGCTTACGTTGCTCTATTGCAACACCTATATCACCACCCATCGTTACGTAAACATCTGCATTCTTGATAATTGGATGCGCCTTGACGCGCTTTTCCATCTCACTCAAAGCTATATTTTCTTTAGCCTTTCCTGCAAGCTTTTCGTTACTTACTATCAACAATTTATTAACGGTCTCACGCGTCACAAAAGGAGTACTTTCATCCTTAAACGAAACACTAACTTCGGCCACTGTGCGCGCCTCATTTCTTTGAATGGCAAACGCAAACAAAAATACTGTCAACAGCAGTAAAACCGACATCTTTATGTAAAACCAGTTAACCTTCACCACGCAGTTCTTTCGTTACTTTTAAAATCTCTACACCTATATCTCCAGCACCCATCATCACAACAATTTTGTGATTTGTATGTTTTACCAAATCAACAAGCTCATTTTTCTGTATGATTTGCTTTCGCGAAAGCGTCATTTCACTAAGCAATACTTCGCTAGTAATACCATCGATAGGCTCTTCTCTTGCTGGATAAATATCTAATAGGGCTACTTCGTCAAAACGAGAAAGCTCTATTGCAAAATCACTCATAAAATCTTTAGTCCTACTAAATAAGTGTGGCTGAAAAATAGCAAGCACACGCTCCTCTGGATACATCTCTCTTACACTTTGATGTACCGCAGCGATTTCTGTAGGGTGATGCGCATAATCATCTATCAACACCATATCTTCTTTTTGGATACGGTATGTAAATCGGCGATTTACGCCTGAATAACTCGCTAGCGCTTCTATCAACTTTTCTTTAGGACTACCGTATGATAACGCCATGCCTAAAGCAGCTACAGCATTAAAAAGATTATGTCTTCCTGGCAGACTAAATTGCAAATTCTCTAAAACGCCATCTGGGTAATGCAAGTCAAAGACATAAGTGCCATTCTCTATGCGTACTCGCTGCGCAGTATAATCTGCATCCTCCTCAATACCAACCGTATTTCCAGCAAGTGGAAGTCCGTTTTTCACAAAACGCTTATCCTCTGGAGCTAGCGCCCCAAATTCTTGAAATGTAGCAATAAGGTCTGCCTCATCTTCATAAATATCAAGATGATCTGCATCCATAGAAGTCACACAGAGAATATCTGGCCTAAGCTGAAGGAAAGAGCGATCAAACTCATCTGCTTCTACCACTACGACATCACTACCTTTTTGAATTAAATTACCATTGTAATTATTTGTGATGCCACCTATAAACGCAGTTACCGGGGCTCCGGATGCCGCAAGTAGATGACCTAAAATACTAGAAGTAGTCGTTTTACCATGCGTTCCTGCAACAGCAAGCGAGAAGGTTTGATTTGCAATCATACCAAGCACTTCTGCACGTTTTTTAAGTATAAATCCGCTTTCGCGAAAATATACTAGCTCTCCCATCATTTTAGGAACGGCAGGAGTAAACACCACTAAGGTATCATCCTTGCTAGTAAAAGAACTATCAATCCCCTCTTTTTTATCTTCAAAATGAACCTTAACACCAGAGGCTTGCAAAGCTGCAGTAACATCTGAAGGCGTTTTGTCATAACCCGTCACATTCTTGCCCTCCCTATGGAAGTATAAAGCTAGAGCGCTCATACCTATCCCACCGATACCGATGAAGTAAATGTTCTGTATGTCTTTTAAAGGTTTCATTTTTATATGCTACACACTATAGTTTAAAACTATAGCTATTATATTTTCAAATAATTATTTCAATAATTGCTCTACCTCATCCACAATGTCTGATGTGGCATTTGGTAATGCAAGTGTTTTTATTTTTCTTCCTAGCTCAAAGCAAACTTTATCATCGTTAAGTAGTCCCTTAAAAACGAGCTCAAATTTTTTATCGAGATCTTTTTCTGCTATTAAAATTGCAGCACCCGTCTTCTCGATAGCTTGCGCATTTTTAGTTTGGTGATCTTCGGCAACGTTTGGAGAAGGGATAAAAATAGTCGCCTTTCCCACAATACATAGTTCTGATACAGATCCTGCTCCTGCCCTAGAGATTATAATATCTGCTGCTGCATAAGCCATATCCATCTGGTCGATGTATGCCATTACTTGAACACCATCTGCCTGATGATGTTTGTACTTATCATAATATAGCTTACCAGTTTGCCATAAAACCTGTACTCCTTTTCGTTTAAAAAATGGGAGTTGCTTCTCAATCAATTCATTTATAGCTCTGGCTCCTAGACTTCCTCCTATAATTAAAACTACTTTCGAACTATGAGACAACTCATATTTCGCGAAAGCGGTACTACGTTTACTTTCTATATCCAATAAGTCTGCACGTACAGGATTACCGGTTTTTACGATATTTTCTGTTGGAAAAAAGCGATGCATATCATCATAAGCAACACACACTTTCTCAACAGACCTACCTAAGAGTTTATTTGTAATACCCGCATAGCTGTTTTGTTCTTGAATAACTGCCGGTATCCCTACAATTGTAGCCATCTTAAGCAATGGCCCACTTGCAAAACCACCAGTACCTATTACAACGTCTGGCTTAAAATTTTTAATAATCTTACGAGATTTCATCAAGCTACTTATGAGCTTAAAGGGAAACATAAGATTATCTACCGTAAGCTTGCGCTGTATTCCAGCTATCCACAACCCTTCTATCTCAAAACCTGCTTGCGGCACTTTTTCCATCTCCATGCGATCACTCGCTCCTACAAATAGAAATTGCGCGTCAGGATGACGACGCTGGACTTCCTTTGCAATAGCAATCGCAGGATAGATATGACCTCCTGTTCCTCCTCCAGATAATATAACTCTATATGGTTTCACTAAGTATGTCTAAAGGGTTTAACTCACTTTCATCTTTTGGCACAACTGCCGTACGCTTTGCACTGACACTGAGTACAATCCCAACTGCCAGACAGGTCATCCATATAGAAGTACCTCCACTACTCACTAGTGGCAATGTTTGCCCAGTTACAGGAAATAACTCTACAGCAACCGCCATATTTATTAAAGCTTGAAAGACTATAGGCAATCCTACACCTACCACAACTAGCTTTGCAAAAACCGTCTCTGCTTTATGAGCAACTACGGTAATTCTAAATAATAGCAACATATACAAGAACAGTAGAAATCCAGCACCAGTAATACCAAACTCTTCTACTATAATTGCAAAAATAAAATCTGACGAAGATTGCGGTAAGAAGTTTTTCTGAACACTTTTTCCGGGACCAAGTCCAAATGGACCCCCCGAAGCTATTGCTATTTTTGCTTTTTCTATTTGGTAGTCTGCATCTGCGTCTACTTCATTATTTGCAAAATTCTCTACACGGCTTATCCAAGTATCAACACGGTTAGGGAATACACCAGGAAAAGCTTTTGCTAATAATACGAAGAACAAAAGTGCAACAACGCCTGTTGCAATAACAATTCCTAAATATTTTAATGGATAACCACCTAAAAACACCAATGCAATAACCATTGCTGCAATAATCGCAGTAGTAGAAAAATTTGCCGGAAGAATCAATGCAAGAACAGCTGCCACTGGCAACCATAAGGGTACAATAGTTTCTTTAAATGTTACTGCAGTATCCTTAATTTTTGCTAAGTACCTAGCTACATACACCATCAATACAACACCTGCAAATGTGGAGGTCTGAAAACCGACACCAAGAATAGGTATCTTGATCCATCTACTTGCATTTGCTCCACCCATGGTAGTTCCTTGAGCTAGTGTCACAATAAGTAAAATAATGACAACTGGAAGCGCTATAAAAGAAAGCCCTTTAAAATAATGATGGGGTATTTTATGCACTCCATATAACATGGCAAACCCTAACACTAAGTGCATACCGTGCTTGATAAGAAACCTCACCGTGTTTCCATCACCTTTGATATATGCGAGATTACTTGCAGCACTATACACAGGTAAAAAAGAAAACAACGCAAGAAGGGCAACAATAGCCCATATAGTCTTGTCACCTTGTAATCCTGCAAATATGTTTTTAAATGTGGTACTCAACGCCTAGTAATTATCTATTATTCGGTTTCTTTAGTTATAAACTCTGATAAGCTGAATGCCTTACACGGGGGAATGAAGTACAATCAGCTTTCAAATCAGAATTAAAGATTACGCACAGCTTCCTTAAACTGGCGGCCGCGATCTTCATAATTATCAAATAAGTCAAAACTTGCACAAGCAGGAGAAAGCAATACATTATCTCCACGCTCAGACACTTTATAAGCAATTTTTACTGCCTCGGTCATAGACGGTGTCTCAACAATAACGTCAACCATATTACCAAAATGGCTCATCAATTTTGCATTATCAACACCTAGACAGATAATAGCTTTTACCTTCTCATTTACGAGTGGATATAAATCACGGTAATCATTACCCTTATCTACACCACCTACAATCCAAACAGTAGGTTCACTCATACTATCTAAAGCATAAAATGTTGCGTTTACATTAGTAGCCTTACTATCATTAATGTATTGTACATTATTGATTTTAAGCACTTGCTCTAATCTATGCTCAACACCCTGAAAACCTTCTAGACTCTCACGAATAGTAGACTTACGAATATTTAATAGATTTGCTACAGTTGAGGCAGCCATTGCATTTTTCTTATTGTGTTGCCCTTTTAAAGCGAGATTATTTGTAGCCATGGTAAAGGTGTTATTATCTAGTTGTACTGTTAGGTTATTGTCTTTTATAAAAGCGCCATTTTCAAATTCTTTATCAAGTGAAAAAGGCAATAATTTTGATTTGACTGGATGTTTTTTGAGCCAGTCTACACTCACAGGATCATCTGCATCGTAGATGAGATAATCTGTTTCTTTTTGGTTCATTGCTATTCTAAATTTTGAAGCAATGTAATTTTCAAACTTATAATCATATCGATCTAAATGATCTGGTGTCACATTTAAAACTACCGCGATATGTGGTGCAAAATCTGCTATTCCATCTAGCTGGAAACTGCTTATTTCTAGCACATACGTATCAATCTCTTTCTGTGCCACCATCTTTGCATAGCTGTCACCTATGTTTCCGGCTACACCTAGATTGATTCCCGCTTGCTCTAGAATAAACCCAGTGAGCATGGTAGTTGTGGTTTTCCCGTTACTTCCAGTAATACCTACAATTGTAGCGTCTGTATATCGAGAAGCAAATTCTATCTCAGAGATTACAGGCACTCGTTTTTCTATCAGCTTTTGCACAATAGGTGCTTTATCTGGTATTCCAGGGCTCTTCATCACTACATCTGCATTGAGAATAAGTGCTTCTGTATGACCTTCTTCTTCCCAAGCAAAATCCTCAGCAATGAGTATCTCTTTGTAGTGATTCTTTATCTTCCCAAAATCAGACAAGAACACGTCATAGCCTTTGGCCTTACCTAAAATGGCAGTACCTACGCCAGATTCTCCAGCTCCTAATATGACTAATCGTTTCTTCATTTTTTATACCCTCTAACTTAGCTAGATCTAGTGTTGACTTCGCTTTCGCGAAAGCGTGATTATCTAATTTTTAATGTTATGATAGAAAGTACCGCTAGTAAAATCCCTACAATCCAAAAGCGGGAAACAATTTTACTCTCGTGAATACCTTTCTTTTGATAATGATGGTGCAAAGGAGACATCAAAAAGATGCGTCTACCTTCCCCAAATTTCTTCTTTGTGTATTTAAAATATCCCACCTGTAATACCACCGAAAGATTCTCCATTAAGAAAATTCCGCACAGTATTGGGATGAGCCATTCTTTTCTAGTTGCAATAGCAAGCACAGCAATAATTCCTCCTATAGTAAGACTACCTGTGTCTCCCATAAAAACTTGCGCTGGATAAGCATTATACCATAAGAATCCAATAAGCGCTCCTACAAATGCAGCAATAAATATGAGCATCTCGCCAGTACCTGGGATGTACATCACATTGAGGTAATCACTAAAAATGATGTTACCAGATATAAATGCAAAAATCCCCAGGGTGAGCACAATAATTGCACTTGTTCCTGCTGCCAGGCCATCAATACCATCAGTGAGGTTTGCACCATTAGACACCGCTGTGATTATAAAGATTACAATAGGTATAAATATGATCCACGCATATCCTTTCCAATCTTCGTTTATGCTTGTAAGGATTGTTTCATAATTGAGCTCGTTATCCTTTACAAATGGTATGGTAGTTTTTAAGCTTTTATGTGCTTCATCAAATTTTGCATCTCCTCTTACAGTAGTAATTTCAACTTTTTCTGTACCAGCAGTTTGCTTAATCTCTTCTCGTATGGTAATATCACTATGGAAGAACATTGTTGCCCCCACGATAATTCCTAATCCCACTTGACCAACTACCTTATATTTACCAGCAAGGCCATCTTTATTTTTTTGCATTTTCTTCTTATAATCATCTAAGAAGCCTATGATTCCCATCCACACCGTCGTAACGATAAGAAGAAGGATATAAACGTTTTGCAAGTCACCTAATAGCAACACAGGAATAAGAGTAGCGCCTATGATAATAAGACCACCCATAGTAGGAGTTCCTGCTTTTTCTGCTTGTCCCTCTAGACCTAGATCTCTTATTTGCTCTCCCATTTGCTTGCGCTGCAGGAGCTTAATAATGCGCTCTCCATAAATAGTAGAAAGTCCTAACGATATCAACACCGCAAGTGCAGCACGAAACGTACTGAACTGAAACAACCCTGCTCCTGGCAAGTTGTAAGCTTCGTCTAACCATTGAAAAAGATGATACAGCATTACTTATTAAGTTGTTTAAGGGTTTCTTGTACTATTTTATAATCGTCAAAATCAAATCGCTCTCCCATTATCTCTTGGTAAGTCTCATGACCTTTACCCGCGATTAGAATTATATCTCCTGGATTTGCAAGTTGGCAAGCTGTTTTTATAGCTTGCTTTCTATCTGTGATAGATAAGATTTTTTTGTAGTTAATAGGCTCAACACCTGCTTCTACTTGCTCTATAATTGTTTCTGGTTTCTCTGTACGTGGATTGTCACTAGTGATAATTGCCTTTGTACTAAGTGCACTTGCAATATGCCCCATTTTAGGACGCTTTGTAGTATCTCTATCTCCACCAGCTCCTACAACCGTAATAAGCTCTTCATTTTTAGTACGGATATCATTTATGGTTTCTAGCACATTTTTAAGAGCATCAGGTGTATGTGCATAATCTACTATTGCAGTCACATTACCCTCAGAAATGAAATATTGAAAACGTCCAGACACACTCTCTAGCTCGCTTAAAAGCTGTAATGCTTCCATTTGATCTAGCCCCAACAATTCTGCTGTTGCAAAAATGGCTAAGAGGTTATATGCGTTAAACGAACCAATAAGCTTCACCCAAACTTCTTGATCTTGAATTTTAAGTAATAATCCCGATAATTGATTTTCTAGAATTTGCGCTCTATAATCTGCATATGATTTTAAAGCGTAGGTTACTTTTTTTGCTTTTGTGTTCTGAACCATAATAGGTCCATTTTTATCATCGTTATTTACGAGCGCAAAAGCCGTTTTAGGTAACTCATCAAAAAACTTTTTCTTAACATCTCTATACTCTGCAAAGGTGTCGTGGTAATCTAGATGATCGTGAGATAGGTTTGTAAAAATCCCTCCCTCAAAATGCAAACCTTCTGTACGTTTTTGATGAATCCCATGCGAGCTCACCTCCATAAAACAATACTCTACACCAGCCTCAGACATCTCTGCGAGATACTTATTTATTGTCAAACTATCAGGAGTGGTATGCGTCGCTTTATACTCGGTCTTATCTACTAAAATCTTTACCGTAGATAGCAGTCCTGTCTTATAACCTGCCTTTTGAAACAGCTGGTATAACAAACTAGCGATAGTAGTCTTACCATTAGTTCCCGTAATACCAATAAGCTTTAAGTTAGCCGAAGGATTTCCATAAAAATTAGAAGCAATTGTAGCAAGTGCGCTAGAAGTATCTGCGACTTTCACATAGGTTATTCCGTTTACCGTTTTTTCTGGAAGCTCCTCACAAATGATTGCAAGCGCGCCTTGATTTACAGCTTTTGCTATATATTCATGCCCATCACTTTGCGTACCGCGCACAGCGACAAACACATCGTTGAGAGACACTTGACGTGAGTCAAAATGAATATTAGTAATTGCAACAGCAGTGTTACCCACTACAGACTCTAGTGTTACCTTATATAATATGTCTTTAAGTAGTATCAAGATAATTGTAGCGTGATTGTTTTATTCTTCTCTATTTTATCACCAGCTTTTACAGACTGACTTTTCACTTTCCCGCTTCCGCGAAAATTTACTTTTAAGCCTAGGTTTTCTAGCAATGCAATCGCATCCATTCCAGGCATTCCTTTTACATTAGGCATCTTGCTATGTGCTTTATTGACATTTGCATAATACCTCTGATAATCCCCCTCAATAATCTTTGAATTCTCCGTGGGTAAATTCACCTCATCAATTACAGGAGTATCTGTATAAATTTTCTGTGCAATTTCCTTAAACACCGGAGCTGCAACAACATTTCCATAAAACCCTATAGATTTTTTAGGTTTATTAACCACTACAATACAAGAATACTTAGGCTCATCTGCTGGAAAATAACCCGCAAATGATGAAATATATCTTCCTGCTTCTATCCAATACTCAGTCTGACAAGTACCCGTCTTACCCGCCATTGAAAATTCTTCACTATAAATATTTCTCGCTGTACCTCGCTCTACTGTTTTCTTCATCATCTCCTTTACTACGTTTATAGTAGCTTGAGAAGCGATACGAGAATTAATCACCTCTTTATCAAAAGACTCAATGGTTTGATCCCACTCCTTCACCTCTTTAATAAAACGAGGTTTTACCATCTCACCATCATTTGCAATAGCATTATAAAATGTGAGCGTTTGTAATGGCGTTAACTCTATTCCATATCCAAAAGCCATCCAAGGCAAGGT
This sequence comes from Dokdonia sp. PRO95, assembly GCF_000355805.1. Lineage (NCBI taxonomy): Bacteria > Pseudomonadati > Bacteroidota > Flavobacteriia > Flavobacteriales > Flavobacteriaceae > Dokdonia > Dokdonia sp. PRO95. The sequence continues at coordinate 1,949,767 of NZ_CM001837.1, read as the reverse complement.
AGTTCCATACCAGTTTTTATCGCCTGGGTAAGGAAAGTTCGGTTTTCCTTCTCCTTTAATTTCAAGTCCTAATTGATCGTTGAGCCCCATATTAAAAAGTCGTTTTACAAACTTTTCTGGATCTGAGGCATAGTTATCGTTTATCATTTTCGCGAAAGCGGTATTACTACTCAGCTCAAATGCCTTTGCAGCTGTTATTTTACCATAACCACCTCTTTTAGAATCTATCGCCGTTCGGTCATAGAATTTCACACGACCATTTTCTGTATCAAACACCGTACTTGAGTCAATCACCTTATCTTCAAGCGCAGCAACCATAGACATTAACTTAAATGTAGAACCCGGCTCATGTGCTTCTCCTACTGCATAATTGAGACGCTCGTAATATTTCCCTTCCTTAGTACGACCTAAATTTGATATTGCTTTAATCTCGCCCGTCTTAGTCTCCATAACAACCACACAACCGTGGTCTGCTTGGTATTTTTCAAGACTAGCAAGCAAGGCGTTGTGTGCAACGTCTTGAATATTTACATCTATGGTTGAGATTACATCATAACCATCTCGTGGTTCAATAACATTACCCACCCCAAGAGGTTTCCATTCTCCCTTTGCAATCTTTTGCTTGAGACGGCGTCCTTCTTTACCACGTAAGTAATATCCGTATGCACCCTCAAGACCTACTCGTGTATAATAACCACTATCATCCTGACGCTCATAACCCACGGTGCGTTCTGCCATTTTCTCAAGCGGATGCTCACGCTCTGTATGCTCCTCGATAATGATACCACCTCTAAATTGGCCTTTATTGAATAATGGAAGTGATTTAATCTTCACATACTCTGCATAACCTAGTTTACGGGCTATAAACAAGTAGCGATTTTTTGTACTACGCGCTTTGCGCAATCTATTTTCATAATATGATTGAGGCTTACCGAGCACTTGAGAGAGCCCCTTAGAAAGACCAACTATATTCTCGTTAAAATTTTCATTAGATGGTGCTACTGCATCCCATCGTATATCGTACTTGATTTGTGAGGTCGCGAGAAGACTACCATCTTCTGCATAAAGGTTACCGCGAGTAGCTGGGATGGTTACCATCTTCTCTGTGCTAGTAGTAGCAAGCTCACGATACTTTGCACCCTGAAACACCTGAATCGCAATAAGCTTATATGCGATTATGATCGCTAGGAGGAACATACATCCAGCGACGAAATAAAGGCGGTTTAATATGTGCTTCTCTGTGGTTGCCACTTTATTAATCTGTTTCTTGTGTTGTTACTTTTATCTTTTTTGGCGGCACATTAGATGGTTTAATTCCCCTTGACTCTAATGCTTTTGCCACACTACTATTTGTTTTTAACTTCCAGAGATTTACTCGGCTGTCTACCGCTTCACTTCTCAGCTCAGCTACTTCTTCTTTTAACCTTGCAATCTCATAGACCTTCTCATCTGCTCTGTGCGAACTAGCAATCATGATTAATGCGAGTGCAGAAATAAAGATGATCATCCTCCAGTTTTTAAAGGCATCCTCATCTACTAGAAATTTACCCTTGAGTATATTATTAAACTTGCTCACTGTGCCTCTTAAAGTTTTTCAGCGATTCTCAACTTTGCACTACGCGCTCTGTTGTTTGACTTTATCTCATTGCTGTCTGGAATAATGAGCTTCCCTACTTTCTTAAAAGGAACTTCAAAATTGCCATACATATCTTTTTCTGGCTCTCCCTCAAACATTCCATTTCTTATATATCTCTTCACTAGACGGTCTTCAAGTGAGTGATAACTTATAAGACTTATTCTACCACCCGGCTCAAGGAGCTGCTCTGTCTGAAGTAAAAATTCTTTAAGAACCTCTATCTCTTGATTAACCTCTATGCGTATTGCTTGATAAATCTGAGCAAGTATTTTATGCTCTCTATGCTTAGGCAAAAAAGGAGCTAACACCTTTTTAAGATGCTCACTAGTCTTTATAAACTGACTATTGCGCTCATGCACTATAGTACTAGCCAGCTTAGGAGCATTACGAAGCTCTCCATACTGCCAGAACACTTGTCTTAAATCTTCCTCTGCATAATCATTAATGACATTATAAGCAGATAACGTATCATTCTGATTCATTCTCATATCGAGATCACTCTCAAAACGAGTAGAAAAACCACGCTCTGCAACATCAAATTGATGTGAACTCACGCCAAAATCACCAAGGATGCCATCTACTTTTTTCACACCATGAAAGCGCATAAATCGCTTGATGTATCTAAAGTTTTCTGGGATAAGCGTGAATCGCTCATCCTCAATAACATTTTGTTGAGCATCTACATCTTGATCAAAACCATATAGCTTTCCCTCAGGACCTAACCTGCTCATGATTTCACGAGAATGACCACCACCACCAAAAGTGACATCTACATAGATGCCATCTGGCTTGATATTGAGACCACCTACCGTCTCTTTTAATAATACTGGGTTATGATAATCCATCTGGTATATCGCTATCTCCCATCACCTCCTCAGCAAGATCTGCAAAATCTACCGCTGCCTCGTCAATGGCTTTTTCATATAAATCTTTATCCCAAATCTCAAGTATGTTGAAAGCAGCATTAACCACAATCGACTTCTCAAGTTTTGCAAAACTTCCTAAATCTTTTGATACTAAAACTCTACCCGTTCCATCAACCTCCACTGGCTTAACACCTGCATTGAAACGACGTATAAACTCATCATTCTTCTTATTAAAACGATTAAGCTTATTCACTTTTGCACTCAGCACATTCCACTCTGCAATAGGATACAACTCAAGACATTTTTGAAACACAGCACGCTTAAGCACAAAACCATCCTGAAGGACAGGCGCCAGCTGCTTTTTAAACGCTTGAGGCAACATGAGTCGACCCTTAGCGTCTATTTTACATTCATATGTTCCAATGAGATTAATCACTCGAGATAGGTTAGTTTTTATGTATTAACTCAAATATAGCGCAAATATTACCACTTTTTACCACATTCTACCACTTTGTTGATAAGTTGTACCACCTCCCGCCACTTGTTAACAATATGTTGATGAATGTTTTTTTTACATTTCTTGTAGAAACGAACTATGATTTTAAAATTTCGCTTTCGCGAAAGCGCACAAAAACAATGTGTTATACTTCTAACAAATACAGATAAACCCTCATAAATTCAAAGTCAAAAAAGAACGACTAATCAAAAGCGAAATAACTATATTTGCTTCTATTGATTACTAACCACTTTTATGAAACACGACTTAATAACCGAAGGGAAATTTACTTATCTAGAAAAAGGCGAAGGAACACCAATTATCATTTTACATGGTTTAATGGGAGGCTTGAGTAATTTTGATGCAGTAACTTCTCATTTTTCGGAAAATGGGTATAAGGTGGTTATACCTGAACTTCCAGTGTACACAATGCCGCTTGTTAAAACAGGTGTAAAATCATTTGCAAAGTACCTTGATGAATTTATCACCATGAAGGGCTACAAAGAAGTAATTCTTCTAGGTAATTCTATGGGTGGTCATGTGGGGCTTTATCACACAAAAATGTCTCCAGAAAAAGTAAAAGCTCTTGTAATCACAGGAAGCTCTGGACTTTACGAAAGTGCAATGGGAGAAAGCTACCCTAAGCGCGGTGATTATGAATACATCAAACAGAAGGCTCAAGGTGTTTTTTACAACCCAGAGTGTGCTACTAAGGAAATTGTAGACGAGGTGTACGACACTGTAAACGATCGTAACAAATTACTCAAAACACTTGCGATTGCAAAAAGCGCTATACGTCACAACATGGCGCAAGACCTTCCAGAAATGAATACACCTACTTGTATTATCTGGGGACGTCAAGATGGAGTCACTCCGCCAGAGGTTGCTGAGGATTTTAATAAACTCCTTCCAGACTCAGATCTTTTCTGGATAGATGAGTGTGGTCACGCAGCAATGATGGAAAAGCCCAACGAGTTTAACGACATACTCCTTAAGTGGCTTAAAGAAAGAGAATTTTAATACCTCTTACCCACATTAATAATACACACTAAGAATTACCCTCACAGTCATCTCTTAGACTTTTGAGCACATAATGTGCTGCATATTCTTTATTAAACGATTACATTACTATTTTTGCGATATGAAAATCAAGTCTGCCTCTTTTGTAGTAAGTAACTCCGAAGTCACAAAGTGTCCCAACACTCGCATCCCAGAATACGCCTTTATAGGCCGTTCTAATGTAGGAAAGTCTTCGCTTATTAACATGCTTACTAACCGTAAGAGTCTTGCCAAAACTTCTGGAAGACCTGGTAAAACGCAGCTTATTAATCACTTTTTAATAAACGAAAACTGGCACCTAGTAGATTTACCTGGCTATGGTTATGCTCGAGTTTCAAAAAAGGATAAGAAGTATTTCCAAAAATTCATTACAGACTATTTTGAGCAACGCGAGCAAATGATCTCTGCATTTGTGCTTGTAGATTGCCGCCACGAGCCTCAAAAAATAGATATGGAGTTTATGGAGTATATGGGTGAGAAGGAAATACCTTTTTCAATCATATTTACTAAGGCAGATAAGCTGCGACCACAAGTACTAGAACGTAATATAGAAGAATATAAACGTATTATGCTTGAGGGTGTATGGTGGGAGTTTCCTAACTACTTTATAAGTAGCTCAACAAATGGTAGAGGTCAAGACGATATATTAAACTACATAGAAGAGATTAACAATAATCTTGAAAATTAAATAGGCGCAACACCTCTCGCACTTCTTTTATCAAAGCTTGAGGCGTTTGCAACTGAGTAAATCGCTCTTTTGAGATAGCTACTTCTAGACCACTATCGACCACAGCTAGAACCACAGGAAAATCATACTGCGGCAACCACTTAGACTTGTAACGCTTTAAGAACTCATCTTTATGCAAAAACTGCATTGGAGTTTTTACGCTTTCGCGAAAGCGTAACCATTCCTTTTTTTCTGTAAAAGCTCCGTGGGTAAGATCACAAAGCTCACACTGGTAAGTCTCTGGACTCACCAGCTTATGAGCTGTATCTAAAAGACCATTTAAGGCACCAGAGTTTGCATTATATATAAATAGCAAACCCATAATTTTTACTTCTCAGTTAAGTTAAGATGCTCTGCAAAGTAATCTGTAAAGTCTTTCATGGTGTCTGCCATTTTCTCATCATTTGTAGCACGACGAAATGAGTCTGTCATCCCTACAAGTACCTGATGAAAAAACTGCTGCATCTCATCTACAGGCATATCTTTTGTCCACAAATCAATACGTACACTCTCCTTCTGGTTTGGGTCCCATAATGACAAAAGCATTGCCTTTGCTTCCTCATTTGCTACTCCTCCATCACGAGCCGTCCACGCCATCTTTTCTGGAACGCGATTCTCATCAAGTTCGATTGCTATTTTTATTTCAGATTTTTCTTTTCTAGCCATTCCTTAAGGTTTGTATTTTGCGTTTGCAAAGATAGTAGTTGCATCTTGATTCAGTAAGAATTTGAGCGATACATCGTTCTTATCCATATATGATTTTACAATCTCAAAACCTATATACCTACCCACTCGGCCAGGTGTCTCATTATCAAAAGAGAGATAAAATTTTGAGAAAGGTGCTGGATTCACAAAACGACTAAGCAACTTTCTATCCGTACTATACAGTAGTTCGTTTTTTACAAAGAACTCCCACATATTCTTTTCATTCTCTTGTGCAAATAACAATTCTTGAAGAGTATATCCCAAGATTTCGTGTGCAGGTGTCTCACTAAGCAACAGCTGCATGAGGTAAAGCTTTTTACCTTCGTGTATAATTTCAGATAGAAAATCTTTTTGACGCAGTCTATTGGTTTTAGTTTTTGCAAAAGCAGCTGCTATATCTACAGGCATCTGCTCTGTTCTAAAGTTTTTGCTTTGAAATTTTGGAATACCTGTATAAAAATGATGATCTTCACCTAAGTACGTATCTAATCCTATTAACAAAAGACTATCTGCGAGCACTACTTTATTCCTATAATCCACTTCTGTCGTTAGGGTGACAATTTTAGGCACCGTAGTTTCTGGAAAGTAATACTTAATATGACGAAAAAGATTTTCAATAGACGCTTCTTCTGCATCAAAATCTGGGAAGACTTTTTTAATTTCTTCATTAATTTCTTGCTGTATGGTGTCTGTAAAACGCTGCGCCCAATATTCGTCAGGGAATTTTTTTGAAAACAAGTATGGGAATTCTGCCCGTAGAGGCGCAAGATCTTCTTTTGAAGCAGCCGCAAATAATTGATCAAATCTTCTCACCTCCATATCTACAGACATGGCCTTAATTTCTGGTGGGGTTTTGGTATCCTCTGCACAACCAGCAATAAACACTAGCAATGACAGAATTATAAGCATTTTATTCATAGAGTTTGTATCTTTATATTCAAGAAAACGAGTCTTTTTCTTAAAGCGTATATTTCATACATTTAAGCATACAAAAGTACCAATTTAAAGCACTTCAAAATACAGCAACCTATGCAAACTGACAAAGTAGTAGAACACATCGTAAACTGGCTAAAAGAATATGCAACTAATGCGAGAATGAACGGCTTTGTAGTGGGTATAAGTGGCGGTATAGATAGCGCACTTACCTCAACGTTATGTGCAAAAACTGGACTACGAGTACTTTGTGTAGAGATGCCTATACATCAGGATGAGCGTCAAGTGACACGCGCAAAAGAACACATTAAACAACTTAAGGAACGATTTGCAAACGTTACAGACGTAGAGGTTAACCTTACCGACACCTTTGAGCAAATGAAAAAGGCTGTACCTACAGTAGAGATGAGCGAGCAGCTTAATCTAAGTCTAGCAAATACTAGAGCTAGACTGCGTATGAGTACTTTATATTATTTTGCAGGGCTTCACAAATACCTTGTCGCTGGTACAGGTAACAAAGTAGAAGACTTTGGTGTAGGCTTTTATACTAAATACGGTGATGGAGGTGTAGATTTAAGCCCTATTGCAGATCTTATGAAATCTGAAGTGTTTGAGCTTGCAGCAGCTGTTAGTGTTCCAGAAAGTATTCAAAATGCAGCCCCTACAGATGGACTATGGGGAGATGACCGCACAGATGAAGATCAAATAGGTGCTACATATGATCAACTTGAATGGGCAATGCACCAAGATGAGTTAATTAAAAGTGGAGAAAATAACAAAACTGTTGAAGATTTCACTCCAGAACAAAGACGAGTTTTTGACCTTTATAAGAGATTAAACACCGCCAATTTGCACAAAATGAACCCAATACCAGTCTGCAACATCCCCGTTAACCTAAAAAAGCAGGTATTTTAACGAATAAATCATCAAAAAGGTTAAAACTATAAACAATTGAGCGTACTTTGCAGTGCAAACAAACAAGTACTACCCCTCAATCACTTGTTTCATTACTTGTTAAACAAAATAACTAATGAACAAAGTTTTAATAGCAGACCACCACCCAATAACGCGTAAAGGAATTTCTTCCATACTTCTCGCGGAGGGAAACTATGAAGTTATCGGATATGTTAATGATGGCAATGACCTACTTAACACACTGACTACTACAGAGATTGACATTCTCATTCTCGAGATAGACATTCCTAACCTCAATAGTATTACCGCGCTAAAGGCCATAAAAAGAGAATTTCCTCACATCAAGATATTAGTATTAAGCTGTCATCCAGAAGAGATGTATGCCTTAAGCGCTATAAAATATGGGGCTTCTGGATATGTTGCAAAAACCGCTTCCATACAGCGCGTTCTTAATGCGATAAACCAAGTACAGCGAGGAGGAATTTACCTCAACGAAGCACTTAGTCAGAGACTAGTGAGTGACGGTAACGCAACTCAAGGACTAGCATTTAAATACAAAAAACTCTCTAGTCGAGAGATAGAAGTATTAAATTTATTATCTAATGGAAAGCGCAATAAAGAAATTGCAGCAGAGCTAGACATTAATGAGAAGACAGTAAGTACTTATAAAATGAGACTTCTTAAGAAACTAGAAGCACAAAATGTTGCAGAGCTCATAAAGCACGCAAGATTATTACAGAGCAGTCACGTTTAGACAGATAATACTCTTCCCAGTTTATTACCCAGTAATGTATTGAGAGATTGATAATCTAGAATATCTTTAATGATTTCTTTGTTGTCAACACTATCCTTGGTTTGATTCATTAACTCTTTTATCTTTTCTGTGATAAGATATTTTCTGAGACTCAATACTGTCTCTGTTACAAACTGACCTACAGAAGTATCTTTCTTGCGCACATAAACCTCCCGAGTATCCCAGCGATGAAGTTCATACTTCTCATCATTGAGAATAATATTTGAAATCTCACTAGCTTCTTCTGGAGCGAGTTCATTGATAAAATTCTGAACTTGGAAGTTAGTATCTAGATGCATCTGCTCCACTATTTTACCATAGAGCACCTTAAAGAGGTCATTTGTAAACTCCACCTCATCATCTTGCAGATCCAAATAGATTTTCTCAAAAACTCTAGCTTTATGCACTATAGGCTCCAGCTCAAGACTACCATCCTCATTCTCTTTGAGAACCAGATCTTCAAAATCTTCTTCCACCTGACCATATAAAAGCAATGACTCTATAAGCTTGCGCTCAAGCTCATATAACACATTAACTTTTTCAACAGCATTAGGCATCTCATCTGGCACCACAGACATATATTCTGGTGGTGGTGATTGAGGTTGATTACCCCTATTTTGTTTTACAGTTTCCTTTTTATCTTTCTTAAGTATTTGAGCAAGCGTATTATACAACACAGTCTCAGAGACCTCCATTATGCGCGCACACTCTTGCACATAAATTTCTTGCTTTATGGCGTCAGGTATTTTAGAAATACTCTCTACCATATCACGCACAGTATCTGCTTTTTTTACAGGATCACCAGCCGCTTCTTCTACAAGAAGATTTGCTTTGTACTGTATAAAGTCTTTTGCATTTTCATCAAAAAAGGCGACTATTTCTTCTTTACTATGCTTTCGCGAAAATGAGTCTGGATCTTCACCCTCAGGAAAAGAGCAAACCCTAACATTCATTCCCTGCTCGAGAATTAAATCAATCCCTCGTAGTGCTGCACGCTGTCCAGCAGCATCACCATCAAAGAGGACCGTTATATTTTTAGTAAGTCTATTGATTAATCGTATTTGCTCTGGAGTAAGTGCCGTTCCAGAAGAAGAAACTACATTCTCAATACCCGACTGAAACATCTGTATCACATCTGTATACCCTTCTACTAGGTAACAGTTATCCTCCTTTGCAATAGCTTGCTTTGCATAGTAAATACCATACAGCACTTTACTCTTATGGTAAATGTCACTCTCTGGCGAGTTGAGATACTTTGCTGCTTTCTTACTACTATCTAATATTCTACCTCCAAAACCTAGTACACGACCACTCATAGAGTGTATAGGAAACATCACACGCCCTTTAAAACGGTCAAATTGCTTCTCCTCCTTAACTATAGAGAGTCCGGTTTTTTCTAAGTAATCTAGTTTGTAACCTTGACGTATTGCCTCACTCGTAAAAGCATCCCATTGATCTGGATTATACCCTAGCTGAAATTTTTCAATAGTCGCTGCAGTAAACCCGCGTTCTTTAAAATATGAAAGACCTATAGCCTTACCTTGCTCAGAATTGAGCATCGTTTTATGGAAGTAATCACGAGCATACTCACTTACGAGATACATACTCTCACGCTCATTTGCAGCTTCCTTTTGCTCGTCTGTGCGCTCTGTTTCTTCTACCTCAATGTTGTACTTTTTGGCTAGGTATTTTATCGCTTCTGGATAGCTAAAATGCTCGTGCTCCATCAAAAATGAAACCGCCGAACCTCCTTTACCAGTAGAAAAATCCTTCCAAATTTGTTTTACAGGACTCACCATAAAACTAGGCGTACGCTCGTCCGAAAATGGAGAGAGGCCTTTAAAATTAGATCCAGATTTTTTAAGATTTACAAAATCACCTATCACCTCCTCTACACGGGCGGTTTCAAAAACTTTGTCTATGGTTTCTTTTGATATCAAATCTAGCTTGTCGTGATTATGTTACAATAACTTTTGGTAGCCTGCAAAAGTACTTCAAATTACAACAGTTTTCAATATAATACACAAGAGCGTTTTTATAAAATAGAATCACATATAAATAGAAATAGCCCAGACATTTTACATATCTGAGCTACCTTCTTTCATAATTCCGCTTTCGCGAAAGCGTAACAACTAACCTACAAGTCTAATCGCAACCCAAGAGAAACATTATTTACCTCTCCCAACTCTTCCGTCTTAAACGCCGAACTCAAATCGTATTTTGCATACAAGCTCAAATCCCCTGTCACTCTTATGTAACTTGACAGTCCGTAGACTAGATTATCACCATCGTAGTCTTGACGCGACTTTGTTTTTACACGATCGCCATTTTCTTTGTATTTCAATTTCTGCTGAGTTCCTAAGCGCACCCCTGCATATCCACCTATTCCCATTCTAAACTTGCCACCCGTTCTGTAACGCACATAATCTTCCTTCTGTTCTTTCTTCCATCCTCCAAATTCAAAATGCAACGGCACCACAAGATTTGTCACTCTGATTTTTGCTTTCTTAAGGTCAAATGGAAATTCTTGAAAAGTATTTTCTCCATCTACGCTTTCTAAAGTTCTGTTGTCCTTAATCGATAAGAAATTGCTTTGTAAGGAGAGTCCGTACTTAAATTGTAGTGCTCCAGAATTTTCAAAAACTCTCGTTTTCCAAGCGTACCCTAACTCCACAAACGTAGATTTACCTATAGAAAAATCATCACCTATATCTGCATTATCACTTATCGCATTATTAAGACCCATTGCAAAAACGGTTTCTCCATAGGTGCGTCTGTCATAATTTGTTACTCCAGGTCTATTCCTATTTACAGCAACCCCTAAAACCCTATTTCCATCTTGGTCCATACCTCCTAATCCTATCTCAACTGAAGTTCCGTATAAAGAATTAATGTGACCGGTACGCTTTACTAATTCTATTTGATTATTAATAATTGCTAATTCGTTTTCAATATTAAGAGCAACTTCTTCTGCTGCTTTTTTCTTGCTTGTTTCTAATTCTTCCTGAGTGTAAAACCCGCTATCCCTTAACCTATTTCCTGCCTCTATTCTCACTTTCAAAGCTTCTTTCCACCTTTTTATGACATCTTCTTTTCGTTTATTTAAAGCGGTAATTTGCTCATGTTTTTTTTGCTCATTTTCCTCAGCATGTTCTTTGTCATATTCTGCTTTCCATTCTTTCATCTCACGTATTTTCTGCTCTTTTTCTGTCTCCACAGGGGATTCTGTGTCTTGCGCATGCACATTTTGGGCAAAGATGATCACTGTTGCCGCTAGGGCAATTTTAATAATTGACTTCATAATTGTTTGTGTTTTGTGCGCTCGATGATGGCGCGTTATTGATGAATTTTCTTAATTATCTTTATTTGCAACTGCTTCTACGGCTCTATTAAATTCTTTTTTGAGCGTGCGGAACATTCTATCTTTAAAGGAGTCTGGGTCTACCTCAGCTTCGGCGTCTAGTAATAACTCGTTTGCGTCTACCACTCGTTGTGGCTGTGCATACACTGGTTGTTTATTGATATTTTGCTGGGCAGCTTTGAGTAGGTTTTCTACCTCATCATCTAGTAACTCTTCGCTTGTTTTTACTTCATCAGGATTTACATCTACAACAGCATTTATAGTAGATTTTATCGCTTCCTCTTTCTTAATAGAAGTGGCTACAGCTTCTTCTACTTGTGAGTTTATAGTATTAGCATTGCTGTATGGGCGATACTTACTTTTAGTAGGATTTGTTCTTTTCTTCTTTGTAGCAGTATTGTTTTGGGGTGACGTAACAGATTTTTGTACTTCCACATTATTTGTTGTTGCATCTGTTAGTATGATTTCACTAGGCTTATCAATTATTTGTTCTGGTGCTATCTCATCTATCACCTCTACTGGTTGATTTTCTACATAAGGTGTTTGTTCATCTACCACACTCGTGTTGTAAATAAGTGCTGTGATAAACACGCCTGCAATAAAGCTTGCCGCGATACCCATCCATAAAACTATTTTACTTTTTTTCTTGCCCTGACTAGCATCTAGCTTGCCCTCTATACGATCCCAGGCAGATGCGGTAGGCTCGAGACGGCGTCTCTCTAGCTTATCTTTAAAATTATCCTCTAAGTTCATCTCTACCGTTATTTATTAATTCTTTTTTTACCGCTGCTTGTAACTGCTTTCTCGCTTTAAACAATTGGCTTTTTGAAGTGCTCTCACTAATCCCAAGTGCTTTTGCTATCTCTCTATGCTTATAACCCTCTATGGCATACATTACAAATACGACTCGATATCCTTCTGGCAGGTCGTCTATGAGTGATTGTATATGTGCCACTTCTAGATCTGTCTGTATGTTATTTATAGCATCATTATTTTCTACCACACCATCTTCTGAAAAATATAACTTCTTTATTGCTCTTAGGTATGAGATGCTTTCTCGCACCATAATCTTACGTATCCACCCTTCAAAACTCCCGTTACCTCCGTAGGTGTCTAGCTTTGTAAATACTTTTAAGAAACCGTTGCACATCGCTTCTTCGGCTTGATGTACATCTTTTATATAATAACGACAGATGCTCAGCATTTTTGGCGAGTGCTCATCATAGAGTTTGCGCTGTGCATCTCTATTGCCTTTAATGGCTTTTTTTATGAGTTGTCGCTCGTTATTAAATTGTATGACTTTCATACCTGATGTTTGGGTTTCTATTTATAAAGACGCATCGTTTTTAAAAAAGGTTGCCTCAAGGCAAAAAAAAAATCCAAATTTCTTCTTACCGTAGTGTAATTAGAAATTTGGATTTGCACATAAAGGTCTGTTTTATAGCTTATCCTTTATACTTCATAGGTAAGTGAACTACTTTTTTTGTTTCAAAGAAATCTTCTTCAAAGAATGTGGGAAGATCATAAATAGTAGTCGTGGTATACTTTTTAAGTTCTTCTGTGAGGTCTCCTCCTTTGAGGTATAAAATTCCGTTTTTGAGTTCGTGGTTAGATTTTTTTGCAACGTGCCCGCGCACCCATCTTACAAATGTTTCCATTTGAGCTACCGCTCTAGACACAATAAAATCATACTGACCAGGTACATTTTCTACTCGGTCATTTGTAGTTTTTACATTTGTGATACCTAGCCCTTCTACCACCTCGTTTACTACTTTTATCTTTTTACCTATACTATCTACAAGGTGAAAATTTACTTCTGGGTGTAGTATGGCAAGTGGTACTCCAGGAAAGCCTCCTCCCGTACCTACATCCATTATACCGGCACCAGGATTAAAGGTTTGAACTTTTGCTATACCTAGTGAATGCAGTACGTGACGTAAGTAAATCTCATCTATATCTTTACGGCTTACTACATTGATTTTGAGATTCCAATCTTGATATAAATCTTTCAGTTTTGAGAACTGCTCAATCTGAGTATCTGTTAGATCTGGAAAATATTTTAATATGATATCCATTATTTAGTATATTAACGGTGTAAAAGTACCATAATACCCGCTATTATTTTAACGCAGGTTCATAGATGTAGCCTATATTATGCATTACTTTTACCAAGCTATTAAAAGAAGATTATTTTTTTTCGCGAAAGCGGAATCAAAAACCTCAACAACACTACAATAAAACAGCTATTGTAGCGCTATGAGAGTAATTATTACATTATGGAGACTACTATAAAATTTTCTCGCACGGACTCTGCAAAGTTCTTCAGAACTTTAAATAAACGTGTAAACAACTACTTTAAAGAGAATAATATAAAACGCACAGGTAACTGGAAATTGTACCTAAAGGCAATCATTATGTTTGCCATTTACTTAGTTCCTTACTTTTTATTTTTAACGCTAGATATGCCTACCTGGCTTCAGATTGTCCTTACCGTTGTTATGGGTGTGGGTATGGCTGGTATAGGGATGAATGTGATGCACGATGGTAATCACGGTTCATTTTCTAGTAAAAAATGGGTAAATAAATTAATGGGAAGCAGTATTTATATACTAGCTGGTAATGTTTATAACTGGCAAGTACAACACAACGTGCTTCACCATACGTATACTAACATACACGGTCACGATGAAGATATGGAGGCTGGTCGCGTGCTACGTTTTTCAAAACACGGAAAATGGCACTGGGCACATAAGTTCCAGCACTACTACTCGGTGTTTTTATATGGTCTACTTACCTTTAATTGGGCACTTACTACAGATTTCTTCCAGATGAAACGTTATATGAAACGTAAATTATCTTACGGAAAACTACAGAGCCCTGCAAAGCAGTGGAGCACACTACTTATTACAAAAGCGATATACATCGCGATGTGGATTGTTATACCTCTGGTATTTATTGATCTTGCTTGGTGGAAAATTTTAATAGGCTTCTTCATTATGCACTATACGGCAGGTCTTATTTTGAGTATTATTTTCCAGCTAGCGCATATGGTAGAAGATGCACATATGCCGCTACCAGATGAGACAGGAACTATGAAAAATACTTGGGCGATACACCAGCTATTTACTACTGTAAACTTCTCCACTAAAAACAAGGTGATGAACTGGTTTTCTGGAGGATTAAACCACCAGGTGGAGCACCACATCTTTCCTCACATAAGCCACGTACACTATACTAAGATTAGTAAAATTGTAAAGGAGACAGCACAAGAGTTTAATTTACCCTACCACGAGTATAAAACTACTAGAAAGGCACTTATCGCTCACTTTAGTCACTTACGTGAGATGGGTATGAAACCTGCGATTTCTGCATAGAAGTGGTTAAATTTTTAAGAAAATATCAAACGCCAAATCCCATAAGGATTTGGCGTTTTTAGTTACCTTGCACTACAATCTTTTATCAACTAAATAAAGAATGCGCCTCGTATGAAGAATTTATCTACCCGCGTTACAAATATGGCAACCTCTGCAACTCTTGCAATGGCTGCAAAGGCTCGCGAATTAAGAGCAGAAGGAAAAGACATCATAGGTCTTAGTCTAGGAGAACCAGATTTTAATACTCCAGACTTTATTAAAGATGCTGCAATTCAAGCAGTAAATGATAATTACAATTCATACACACCGGTAGATGGTTATGTAGAGTTAAAAGAGGCGATTATCACAAAATTTAAAAGAGATAATAATCTGGATTACACCCTCCCACAAATTGTGGTTTCTACAGGTGCAAAGCAGTCACTTGCAAATATTGCACTTGTATGCCTTGACCCAGGTGACGAGGTAATTTTACCTTGCCCTTACTGGGTGAGCTACTCAGACATTGTAAAAATAGCCGAAGGTGTACCAGTAGAGGTAAAAACCTCAATAGATACAGATTTTAAAATGACACCAGAGCAGCTAGAAGCAGCTATCACGCCTAAGACAAAGATGCTTTGGTATAGCTCTCCTTGTAATCCATCTGGATCGATATATAGTAAAGAAGAGCTACGCGCTCTGGCAGATGTACTTGCAAAGCACCCACAAATTATAGTAGTAAGTGACGAGATTTATGAACACATTAATTATGTGGGAGATCACGCAAGTATGGCACAGTTTCCAGATATGTATGACCGTACGGTAACTGTAAACGGTGTTTCAAAAGCATTTGCAATGACGGGATGGCGTGTAGGTTACATAGGAGGCCCAGAATATATTGCACGCGCTTGTAACAAGATGCAAGGACAGATTACTAGTGGTACAAATTGTATTGCACAACGTGCAGTAATTACGGCTCTTGAGGCTCCAGTAAGTAAAGTACAGTATATGATTGATGAGTTTAAAAGTCGTCGTACGTTAATACTGGACTTACTCAATGACATTGAAGGTTTTCAATGTAACGAGCCAGAAGGTGCGTTTTACGTATTTCCAAATATCTCAGACTATTTTGGAAAAACGCTAGGAGGTCAAAAAATAGAAAACGCAACAGATTTTTCTCTTTACCTTCTTGAGGTGGCAAATGTTGCAACGGTTACTGGTGAAGCATTTGGAAACCCAGATTGTATACGGATATCTTATGCAGCGAGTGTAGATAATATTAAAGACGCAATGAAGCAGATTAAAGCTGCAGTTTCATAGACCTTATATATTACGCTTTCGCGAAAGCAAAACAAAACCCGCTAATCTCTTAGCGGGTTTTTTCATTTGTAATGGAGTTAATCCATATCGATTTTTCGTTTTTTGTTAAGTGCAAATTCTTTTTTGAGATCTATACGCATCATTTTGCTTCCATCTAGTTTTGGCACCATAACCATTTGCATCGCTGTAATATCAAAAAAGGTAGTGTAGAGCGTCCCTCCCATTCTACCTTCACCCCAGTCTGCAGCTGGTTGCACTGCTCCAGCCATCGTTTGCCCCACAGATTTTAAGGTGATGCCTTCTCCACTGCGCTCTAGCTCATCTACGCGTGAGTTTATAGATTGATATCTGTGGCAAGGGAAGCCACCTTCTTCTGGAGCATTTATTAAAAAATTTGTGGCTACTAGGGTGTTGCCCTCCATAGGTATGATATGTTTCTTGCCGTCTATCCACTCTACAATAACTGCATTACCGGTGGCATCACCTATTAAAAAATGACTCTGATGCACGGCGAGTTTTTGCTCCTCTATCCAAGCAAGCGCTTCCTCTACTGTACTTGCACTTGCCAGTAAATCATCTCCTATGTTACCTTTTGCCCAGCCATACCCTTCTGGCATTTTTTGTTCTGGCGTCACCGCTACGTCAAAAAATAATCCTGCGCTATTTATACCTCCCTGAGCAAAATTATCCCAGCCATACCATAATCTAGCTAGCTTTTTTGAAGTCGCTTTTTCTATCTGTATATAAGCATCGGTATCAAGCCAGAAGTCTTCATTATTTACGGCATAAATAGTACCCGTTTCTTTATCTACATAATACAAAATAGAACACGCATACATAGAACTAGCACAAGCAGCAATTAAACATAGCGTTAATAACCACTTTCTAGAGGTGTTGCTCACTTTCTTTGTCAAGAGATGAATCATAATTTACAGCTTTAAGAACCTGACTTCCTTAAAGATGCAACAAAAATCACATACACACCAAGTTTAACAAGCAAGTTATTACCTCATAATTTATGTACTTATAGGTATCTTAGTAGAGTAATTTTTAAAATGAGTAATCTCGCTTTCGCGAAAGCGTAAAAACCCACAAAAACCACCATCAGTAGTAAAATACTGTGAGAATTAATACGACTCGACTTATGAAAAAAACGCTACTTGCAGGAATGATGGCTCTAAGCCTTATAGCTTGTAAAAACGACGCTACCACAGAAACAGCTAGCACAGGAGATACATCTCTGGCATTTAACAATGTGCTAGATAACTATTATGAAGACGGCCTAAAGCTTAACCCGCTTAATGCAACAATGTCTGGTGATAATAGGTATAATGATAAATTTCCAGATGCGTTATCTCAATCTCATAAGGATGCAGTAAAAACTTATTATACATCTTACCGCGACTCTATACAGCAGTTTAACGACAGTGATCTCACAGACACTGAGAAGATGAGTAAGGAGGTATTGCTCTGGGATATTGCTATCAATCTAGAGGGTATGGAGTTTAAAAAAGACCTCACACCTATAGACCAGATGTGGTCACCACATCTTATGTTTGGCCAGCTTGCAAGTGGAGCGAGTGCACAACCTTTTAACACTGTAGAAGATTACCGCAACTGGCAACAACGCGTAGATGAGTACCTAGTGTGGCTCAACAGCTCAGAAACAAATATGCGCAAGGGTATGACAGAAGGATATGTACTTCCTAAATCACTTATTAAGAAAATCATCCCGCAAATGGATGCTATGACAGAGCCTACCATAGAGAATCACCTTTTCTATAAGCCTGTCGCAAATTTTCCTGATGGAATAACCGAAGAAGACCAGAATATCATACGCTCAGATTATAAAAATATGATAGAAGGTAAAGTAATCCCTGCTTATGCAAAGATGCGTGACTTCTTACAAAATGAATACCTAGCGGCTGGGCGCGATAGCTCTGGTTATAGTGATTTACAACAAGGAAGTGAGTATTATGACTATGCCATAAAATTATATACCACTACTACTATGAGCGCAGACGAGATACACCAACTTGGACTAAGTGAGGTAGCCCGTATACGCAAGGAAATGGAAAAAGTAAAGGAGCAAGTAGGTTTTAAAGGAGATCTAAAAGCATTTTTTGACGATGTACGTACTAACAAAAAGCTAATGCCGTACAGTAATCCAGAAGAGATTATTGCAAACTTTAATGCAATGCACGAGACTATAAAGCCGCAGGTAGACCAGCTCTTTAGCCTACAGCCTAAAACAGCTTTTGAAGTAAGACAGACAGAAGCTTTCCGTGAGAAATCTGCAAGTGCAGAGTATAACCCAGGATCGTTAGATGGTACTCGACCAGGTATTTTCTACACGCCTATACCAGACGCAACTACCTATAATGTATACTCAGACGAGTCTTTATTTTTACACGAGGCTATACCAGGTCACCACTTCCAAGTATCACTCACGCAAGAAAGCGAGACACTACCACAGTTTAGAAAAACTTTATGGTACAGTGCTTATGGCGAGGGCTGGGCATTATATACAGAGTCGCTTGGTAAAGAGTTAGGACTTTATACAGACCCATACCAATATTTTGGAACACTAGGAGCCGAAATGCACCGAGCAGTTAGGCTTGTAGTAGATACAGGAATCCACACCAAAGGATGGAGCCGTGAGAAAGCAATCGCATATTGCCTAGAAAATGAAGCCGAAAGTGAAGCAGGTATTACATCAGAAATTGAGCGCTATATGGCAAATCCAGGACAAGCGCTTTCTTATAAAATAGGTCAACTTAAGATTAGAGAACTTAGAGAAAAAGCAACTCAGGAGCTAGGTGATAAATTTGACATACGAGATTTTCACAAAGAGGTGCTTGAGACAGGATGTATCCCTCTTGCGCTACTTGAGGAAAAAATTAATGGTTGGATAGAAGAAAGTAAATAATACCGTTTTCACGCAAGTGAAGTTTATACTGAGCTTGCCGAAGTGCGAAAGCAAAACATTATGAATAAAAAAATAGTATTACTAGGCTCAGGAGAACTAGGAAAGGAATTTGTCATAGCTGCACAACGACTAGGTCAGACCGTAATTGCTGTAGATAGTTATGATAATGCTCCTGCTATGCAAGTAGCAGATGGTCGCGAAGTGATAAATATGCTTGATGGAGAGGCGCTAGATAAACTAGTAGAGAAGCATAAGCCAGACTACATCGTTCCAGAAATAGAGGCCATACGCACCGAGCGTTTTTATGAATATGAGAAGCAAGGATACACTGTGATTCCAAGTGCAAAAGCTGCAAACTTCACAATGAATCGCAAGTCTATACGCGATCTTGCTGCAAAAGACCTTGGCTTAAAAACTGCAAATTATCGCTATGCAACCTCTGCTCAAGAGCTGCAAAAAGCGGTGAAGGAAGTAGGGATTCCTTGCGTGGTAAAACCCCTAATGTCTTCTAGCGGAAAAGGACAATCTACTATCAAAACACCAGATGACATACAACGAGCGTGGGACTACTCTCAAGAAGGCTCTCGTGGTGATGTTGCAGAGGTGATTGTAGAAGCTTTTGTAAACTTTAATTATGAGATCACACTACTCACTGTAACGCAGAGAGATGGTGAGACACTATTTTGCCCACCTGTAGGTCACCGTCAAGAACGTGGTGATTATCAAGAAAGTTGGCAACCCGCTACTATGGAAGATGCCCATCTTAAAACCGCTCAAGAAATGGCGGCTCAAGTTACGGCTGCATTAGGCGGAGCTGGCTTATGGGGTGTTGAGTTCTTTGTAGGAGATGATGGTGTGTACTTTTCTGAGCTTTCTCCACGCCCACACGATACAGGTATGGTAACGCTAGCAAACACGCAAAATTATAATGAGTTTGAGCTACACCTAAGAGCCGTGCTAGGACTTCCCATAAAAGAAATTACTCAAGAACGTATAGGTGCGAGTGCTGTTATTCTAGCAACTCAGAATTCTGACAATCCAGGATTTACAGGGATTAATGCAATAGCCACTGCGCCAAAAAGCGATTTTAGGCTCTTCGGAAAACCTACTTCTCGCCCATACAGACGAATGGGAATTGTGGTAACCTACGATAGCCTTGATGGAGATATTACAGAGGTAATATCGAGAGCAAAAGAGCTAGCTGCCAAGGTTACTGTAATTTAACAAACAATGACCTCTAATCTGCAACAGATTAAAGCGAGCATTTATGACAAATGCTCGCTTATTATTTCAAATTACAAAAATGAGCTGGAGGGCAAAGTTTACGGTGCATGTACTTTCAAAATAGCGGGCTTTGACATCATATGTAGAGATGCAAAAGTAACGCCTAAAAAAGTAGGTCAATTTGTAACGTTCTGGAAAAGATTAGAAAGCGGAGAGATTTCACCTTTTCACGAAAGTGATATTATTGACTTTTATGTAGTAAACGTAAAATCAGAAAAAAACTTAGGTCAGTTTGTATTTCCAAAGTCAACACTTATTAAAAAGGGAATCATCTCAACCCAAACTAGAGAAGGGAAACGAGGCTTTAGGGTATATCCAGCATGGGATACACCAAACAACAAACTAGCACTAAAGACCCAAAAATGGCAACTAGATTATTTTTATGAAGCCAAAAAAGTGATTGATATAAACCTCATTACATCCCTTTACACTTAAGTAAAAACTGTAAAATTAGCCTACATTTTCTAGTCTCTTATAAGTGGTAATGTACTGCAGCGCAATAAGCCTTCTTGTTTTGCTATCTCTGCATAAGGAACCTCCTCTACAGTGATATCTTGATCGCGTAGCCAAGTGTTTAACCTAGTAAAATTACGCTCAGAAATAACAACTTCTGGAGAGATACTAAAGATGTTTGAATTCATATTAAACATCTCCTGAGAGGTGATTTCAAAGATATTTTCTTTTCCGTAAAAGTTTACCAGCCACTCGTATTCCTTTTCTTGTAAAAAGCCATTTTTATGAAGTATAGCTTTCCCATTCCCTACTGGCTGAAAACAGCAATCTAAATGTAAGGCATTATTATAAGGATCTGTATTAGACTTTCTAAGGTCAAAAGACATTACCTTCTTGCGAGGAAATAAATCTTGAATCATACCTACCGCAAGCATATTAGTACGCGCAATGATATAATCTGGATAATCATCACCACGATAGGTACCTATAAAAATATGATCATCTACCAGCATCACATCTCCTCCTTCTATATGTGCCTCTTCTGGTAATCTAAAAACGTGGGTAGATGGCACTTGTTTTATAACGTGCTCAATAGCATCTATCTCCTCTTCCCTATCTGGAAGAATATTTGCCTTAAAGAACTTATCATCTATTACAAAACCAATATCACGTGTAAAAATCTGATTAAGATCTTCAATAAGCTTTGGCCTATAAACCTCTACATCATACTTTTTAAAAACTGCTGCTACAGCTTCCATCTCTGGAACCATATCTTTCTCTAAAGGATATGTTCCTTCTCTTAAATGTAGCGCAGATTTTGGGTCGTAGGCATCCTCAAGTTTTGGAGTAGGCCCATTACTTTCGGCAGTACCTAAGATTACGGCTCTAAGCCTTGAAGTTTCGTTCTTTACGTTTAGTTTAAGCATAAGGTAAAGATAACTCAGTTTTGCTAAAAAAAGAATGCCAATCTATATGAAATTTATCATATACGCAGTGCACTGTGATTTTTACGCTTTCGCGAAAGCTTACTTAATAGGTATCCACACTTCTTCTTCAGATTGTGGATTATTTGGACCTAAGTAGTCCTCTGGCATAAATTCATAATGTGGTCTATGATCTAATTGATACCCAGAATTTGTTAACCACTGACTGTAGATATATTGAGCAAATGCTCCAAAATCACGTGTGGTTCCTTTATATGGAAAAACTGCCCATTTACCTTTTGGGATTTTTAATACTTCTAATTGATTTGGAATATCATTTTCGGTTGTTACCGCTACTGCGGCCCATTTTACAAATTTGGTTTCTGGTGTAAATGGAGTAGTCATAAAATCATCTGCATAACATTGCACACTATAACTCCCTCCATTAGACTTGTTAAGAATAGTCTTCCTTAGCGGTCCAAAGGTTTGCCATAACTGGATTGTAGTATTATGAGACAGAGACATTGTAGCCTGTAAACCTACAAGAGTAAGTGCAGGTTGCTCTATGATAACTGGTGATGGGTGTTTGGAATCTTTCACGAAAGTGAATTTACAATTTTTTAAATAGTTACGTTATTGCTTTTGAGGCATAAAAAAAGAGCAAACTAAACGCTTGCTCTTTTATATTGTACTATTGAGTTTTTATCTCTCAGAAACTTCTTTGAAAGCTCTTAAGTTTTCACCGGTATAAACCTGACGTGGACGGCCTATAGGCTCTTTACCTAATCTCATCTCTCTCCATTGAGCTATCCACCCTGGAAGACGACCTAAAGCAAACATAACCGTAAACATTTCTACTGGAATGTCTAGAGCTCTGTAAATAATACCTGAGTAAAAATCTACATTAGGATATAATTTACGATCTACAAAATATGGATCTTCTAGCGCTTCTTTTTCAAGACCTTTTGCAATATCTAGTACTGGATCTTCAATTCCTAATTGTGTAAGAACATCATCTGCAGCTACTTTAATAATCTTTGCACGTGGATCGAAGTTTTTATACACCCTATGTCCAAAGCCCATAAGACGGAAAGGATCTTGCTTATCTTTAGCTTTACCCATATATTTCTTAGTATCCCCACCATCTGCCTTGATAGCTTCAAGCATCTCTATTACCGCTTGATTTGCACCTCCGTGTAATGGCCCCCATAACGCAGAGATTCCTGCAGAAATAGAAGCAAATAAACCAGCGTGTGACGACCCTACGATACGTACTGTCGAAGTAGAACAGTTTTGCTCGTGGTCTGCATGTAAGATTAATAATTTATCGATTGCATCGATAACTGCTTTATCAACCTTGTATTCTTGATTAGGTTTTGAGAACATCATTTTATGTAAGTTCTCCACATATCCTAATGAATTGTCACCATAATCTAATGGCTGACTCTTCTTTTTACGCATTGCCCAAGCAGCTAGCACTGGAAACTTTGCTAGTAGCTTTACAATTGCGTTATACATTTCTTCTTCAGAATCTACATTTACAGTAGAAGGGTTAAATGCAATAAGTGCAGATGTAAGAGCACTTAATACTCCCATAGGGTGAGCAGACTTAGGAAAACCATCTAAGATTTTCTTCATATCCTCATCTACGTGAGACTCAGACTTAATGTCTGCATCAAATTTTGCAAGTTGTTCTTTTGTTGGTAATTCTCCAAAAATCAAAAGATAAGCAGTTTCAAGAAAGTCTGCTTTTTCGGCCAGTTCTTCTATTGAGTAACCTCTATATCTTAAGATACCTTTTTCTCCATCAAGAAAGGTAATAGCACTTTGGCAAGAGCCCGTATTTTTATAACCTGGATCAATTGTAGTAATACCTCCAGTAGCACCTCTTAATGTTTTAATATCTATTGCTTGCTCCTGCTCTGTTCCTGTAATGATAGGAAACTCGAAACTTTTTCCATCTATCGTTAGGGTTGCTTTATCTGCCATCTATCGTTATATTTTTCTTTTTTTTATTCTATTATTTGAAGTAAGGCTAAATTACAAAAAAGAAGTCTCATTTTTTAACATATAGCCCTTATACAAGGTTAAATATTAATTAAAATCTTACAAGATAATTTTAGAGGAAGTACATAATATCAACTAGCCTCGTCTGAGCTTGATTATCAACTTAAGAAAGTGTAATTGGTAAAACAGCAATAAAAAAGGACATGTACCTAAGCACATGTCCTTTACCCAACTTAAATCTAGATTTTGGATATCTCCAAAATCCATTTAAAAAAAGAGCGAGTGTACAACATTGAAGCGTAACTGCCCGCTCTTACCCAACTTAAAATCATACTTGCTTGTTTATTCACTAACGATGCAACGAATGAGTTAGGTAAAAAATTTAAAGAGATACATTTATTTTAAATCCGCTTTCGCGAAAGCAAAACATCACTCTCTAAAGATTACAGTTTGGAAATGTAAAATTAATGCTTTTAAACGCATATCAAGCACTTATTCGGTAAGAATTACCCTACTTTTATGAATTAAAACAACAAAACTGTTCAAAATAATTCTTGACATCATTATAACAATCCTAAAGAATCATTATCTGAAGAATATTTCTACGATGCAAAGTATTAAGATAAGCCACAAAGAAGTTGAAAAAACCATTACTATTCAAAATAAAAAAGCCTTCTCAAGGAGAAGGCTTTTTACAATAATATAATTCTTATAACTGTTACTTTATCTTAAAAGCATTCATGGCAGGAAAGTATGCCGTATCAGAAAGCATTTCCTCTATACGAATAAGTTGATTATACTTAGCCATACGATCAGATCTTGAAGCAGAACCAGTTTTTATTTGACCACAATTAAGTGCTACGGCTAGATCTGCAATGGTGTTATCTTCTGTCTCTCCAGATCTGTGTGACATCACTGAAGTATAGCCAGCATTATGTGCCATATTTACAGCCGCGATTGTCTCTGTAAGAGTACCTATTTGATTTACCTTAATAAGGATAGAATTTGCAATTCCTTCGTTTATACCACGAGAAAGTCTCTCTACATTGGTTACAAATAAATCGTCACCTACAAGTTGTACTTTATCACCTACCTTATCTGTAAGATACTTCCATCCTTCCCAGTCGTTTTCATCCATACCATCTTCTATTGAAATGATAGGATACTTAGCCGCTAGTTCAGCTAGGTAATCTGCTTGTTCTTCACTAGTACGTATTTTACCGCCTTCACCTTCAAACTTTG
This sequence comes from Dokdonia sp. PRO95, assembly GCF_000355805.1. Classification (NCBI taxonomy): domain Bacteria; kingdom Pseudomonadati; phylum Bacteroidota; class Flavobacteriia; order Flavobacteriales; family Flavobacteriaceae; genus Dokdonia; species Dokdonia sp. PRO95. Next base: position 1,924,768 of record NZ_CM001837.1, on the reverse strand, counting down.
CGTAGTTATACTTGCCATCTACATAAAACTCGGCAGCGGCACAGTCTAGAGCAATCATAATTTCATCTCCCCAAGAATAACCAGCCTTTTCTACTGCTAATTTCACACTATCTAGGGCATCTTCTGTACCGTCCAGTGCTGGAGCAAAACCGCCTTCATCACCTACCGCAGTACTTAAGTTACGATCATGTAAAACCTTTTTAAGATTATGAAAAATTTCTGTTCCCATCTGTAAGGCATGACTAAAACTCTTAGCTTTAACCGGCATTACCATAAATTCTTGGAAGGCAATAGGTGCATCACTATGCGACCCTCCATTAATAATATTCATCATAGGTACTGGAAGTGTATTTGCACTTACCCCACCTATATATCTATATAATGGCATATTTAACTCGGCAGCTGCAGCTTTTGCACAGGCTAGTGAAACACCTAATATTGCATTTGCTCCAAGCTTGGATTTATTAGGAGTGCCATCAAGATCAATCATAAGTTGATCGATGGCGTTTTGTTCAAAAACAGATACTCCAAGTAGTTCTGGGGCGATTAACGTATTTACATTTTCTACCGCCTTAGAAACTCCTTTTCCCATAAAAGCATCACCTCCATCACGTAATTCTACTGCCTCATGTTCACCAGTGGATGCTCCAGAAGGAACAGCTGCCCTTCCCATAACACCTAATTCTGTAATTACATCAACTTCTACTGTTGGGTTTCCTCGTGAATCAAAAATTTGCCTTGCGTGAACTTCTATGATAATACTCATGTTATAGTTGTTTTATTAGTTACGTAAAAATACGATTTTGATGATGATTTTATGAAGTTGGACTTATTTTGTCGCGATAACGTTTTCGCGAAAGCGCAATCACTAAAAATGTAAAAATCCCCATCTTAAGTTTCAAGATGGGGATTAATTTTTAAGCTATTGTGCTTTTTATGTTATCTATAAACTGATCAAATAAATAGGTTGCATCATTAGGACCTGGACTAGCCTCTGGATGATATTGAACTGAAAAACAATTCTTGTTTTTTAATTTTATACCAGCAACTGTATTATCATTGAGGTGAACATGTGTTATCTCCACATCATTATTTGCTTCAGTTTCTTCTCTATTAATTGCAAAACCATGGTTCTGAGAAGTGATTTCTCCTTTTCCAGTGATTAAGTTTTTTATAGGGTGATTAATACCACGATGTCCATTATGCATTTTATATGTTGAGATACCATTAGCAAGTGCAATCACTTGGTGACCTAAGCATATTCCAAACAAAGGATCATTTGCCTTAATAATATCTTTAGCTACCTGTATTGCGTTATCAAGTGGTTCTGGATCTCCAGGACCATTAGAAAGAAAGTAACCATTAGGACTCCATTCTTTCATTTGATCATAAGTAGTGTCAAATGGAAAAACTTTTATATATGCACCTCTTTTTGCGAGGTTGCGTAAAATATTACGTTTAATCCCTATATCCAAAGCAGCAACTTTAACATCTGCATTTTCATCTCCGAAGTAATATGCCTCTTTAGTGGAAACTTTTGACGCTAATTCTAGTCCGTTCATGTCTGGAACGTCAGATAATTGCTTCTTTAAACCTTCAATATCATCTACAGCAGTTGAAATAACAGCATTCATAGCGCCGTTATCACGAATATGAGCAACGAGTGCTCTTGTATCTACATCTGAAATCGCAAATAGTTTACTATCATTTAAAAAGGTCTCTAAAGACTCTTCTGCATCTTTCCTGGAATATGTATAGCTGAAATTTCGGCAAATTAAACCTGATATTTTAACCGTATCTGATTCCGTTTCAACATCTGTAGCTCCATAGTTTCCAATATGAGCATTTGTAGTAACCATTAGCTGACCAAAATACGATGGATCAGTAAAGATTTCTTGATAGCCAGTCATTCCAGTGTTAAAACAAACTTCACCAAAAGAAGTTGCTTCTTTATCTCCCACAGATTTACCGTGAAAGATTGTTCCGTCTGCAAGTAATATTATGGCTGGTCTTCTAGATTGATATTTCATAAAATAGTTCTAAAATCTTTGTCAAAATCGAGACAAAAATAGTTTTAAAAAAAATAAAAAACATATAAAAAAAGGGATTTACCTATTGGCAAATCCCTCTTTTTTAATATAAAAATAGATTAATCATTGTCTATTCTTCTTCATTAGAAGCTTTTTCCTCTTGTACTGGAGCAACAGTTTCTGTTTTCTTACCTCCACGACGAGTATTTTTCTTCTTAACAGGTTTACCTGCACTATAAATCTCATTGTAATCAACAAGTTCTATCATTGCCATATCTGCGTTATCACCAAGACGGTTACCCAATTTGATGATACGAGTGTAACCACCAGGACGATCACCTATCTTTGCCGCTACGTCTCTGAATAATTCAGTTACTGCGTCTTTTTGGCGAAGTTTAGCAAAAACGATACGACGATTATGAGTAGTATCTTCTTTTGACTTTGTGATCATTGGCTCAACAAACTGCTTTAAAGCTTTTGCTTTTGCCACTGTCGTGTTTATTCTTTTATGTTCAATTAAAGAGCAAGCCATATTTGCAAGCATAGACTTTCTATGTGCAGTCTTTCTCCCTAAGTGATTAAATTTCTTTCCGTGTCTCATTGTAATATGTATTTTCCCGCTTTCGCGAAAGCGCTACTGTATTTCTACTATAGCTAACTAGTCTTTATCTAATTTATACTTAGCTAGATCCATTCCAAAACTAAGGCCTTTTACATTTACAAGCTCTTCAAGCTCAGTAAGTGATTTTTTACCAAAGTTTCTAAATTTCATCAAGTCATTTTTGTTATAAGAAACAAGATCTCCTAATGTTTCTACTTCTGCAGCTTTTAAACAGTTAAGCGCACGTACGGAAAGATCCATATCGATTAGCTTAGTTTTAAGCAACTGACGCATATGTAGAGATTCTTCATCATAAGTCTCAGTCTGAGCTATCTCATCTGCCTCTAAAGTGATACGCTCGTCTGAGAATAACATAAAGTGGTGAATAAGAGTCTTAGCAGCCTCAGTAAGAGCCTCTTTAGGATGAATAGATCCATCAGTGATGATTTCAAAAACTAATTTTTCATAATCAGTTTTTTGCTCAACACGATAGTTCTCTATACTATATTTAACATTACGGATAGGAGTATAAATAGAGTCTGTAAAGATAGTTCCAAGAGGTGCATTAGACTTCTTGTTCTCTTCTGCAGGTACATATCCACGTCCTTTTTCGATAGTGATTTCCATATTAAGATTCACCTTCTTATCCATGTTTGCTATCACCATATCAGGATTAAGCACTTGGAAACCAGAAATGAATTTTTGGAAATCTCCAGCTGTTAATTGATCAACTCCAGATAATGAAATTGTTACAGTCTCATTGTCTATCTCTTCTATTTGTCTTTTAAAACGTACTTGCTTAAGATTAAGGATAATTTCTGTTACATCCTCAACTACTCCAGCCAATGTAGAAAACTCGTGATCTACACCTTCTATACGTACAGATGTGATTGCAAAACCTTCTAATGAAGATAACAACACACGACGTAAAGCGTTTCCTACGGTTAAACCGTAACCTGGTTCTAAAGGTCTAAACTCAAATTTACCTTCAAAATCAGTAGAGTCAATCATAATGACTTTATCGGGCTTCTGGAAATTTAATATTGCCATATCGGTTTTCTAGCTTTAGTGGTTATTACTTAGAGTACAGCTCGACGATGAACTGGGTATTGATGTTTTCAGGAATCTGAAGACGTTGTGGAATTGCCACGAAAGTACCTTCCTTCTTATCGTTATTCCAAGAAATCCATTCGAAAACGTTACTTGAATTCTGAAGAGAATTAGAAATTACTTCTAAAGATTTAGACTTCTCACGTACAGCAACAACATCCCCAGGCTTAACCTGATATGACGGTATGTTAACTATACTACCATTTACAGTGATGTGACGGTGTCCTACTAGCTGGCGAGCGCCACTTCTAGATGGAGACATCCCCATTCTGTATACAACATTATCAAGACGACACTCACAAAGTTGAAGTAAAACTTCACCTGTAATTCCTGGAGCACGATTTGCTCTGTCATACATGTTTCTAAACTGACGCTCAAGGATTCCGTAAGTGTACTTCGCCTTTTGCTTTTCAGCTAATTGTACAGCGTATTCGGATTTTTTTCCTCTACGTCTGTTGTTTCCGTGTTGCCCTGGAGGGTAGTTTCTTTTTTCAAAAGATTTGTCTTCTCCGAAGATAGCTTCGCCAAATTTACGAGCGATCTTTGTTTTGGGACCAGTATATCTTGCCATTTTAAATGTATTTGTTGAGGGTGATTAGAAATTAAGGTCAATCCTTTGCTAATCGTTCTCCCTCGAGATATTAATTATAATAAATTATTAAACGCGACGTCTCTTAGGAGGACGACAACCGTTGTGAGGCATTGGAGTGATATCGATTATCTCAGTCACTTCAATTCCACTATTATGTACAGCACGGATTGCAGACTCACGTCCATTACCAGGGCCTTTAACATATACTTTTACTTTACGAAGGCCAGCTTCGTGAGCAACCTTTGCACAATCTTCTGCAGCAGTTTGAGCAGCATATGGAGTGTTCTTTTTAGAACCTCTGAAACCCATTTTACCAGCAGATGACCAAGAGATTACATCTCCCTTTTTGTTTGTTAACGAAACAATGATGTTATTAAAAGAAGCAGTAATATGAGCTTCCCCAACTGATTCTATAACAACCTTACGTTTTTTTGCAGTTTGCTTTGCCATTATGCCTTATTATTTAGTTGCTTTCTTCTTGTTTGCAACTGTTTTACGCTTTCCTTTTCTAGTACGAGAATTGTTCTTTGTACGTTGTCCTCTTAAAGGAAGACCCACACGGTGACGAATACCACGGTAACAACCGATGTCCATCAGACGCTTTATGTTCAAAGAAACTTCTGAACGAAGCTCTCCTTCTATTGTAAATGTACCAACAGCATCACGTATGCGACCAATCTCGTCGTCATCCCAATCAGATACTTTTTTATCTACTGATACATTTGCAGTAGCAAGAATTTCTTCTGCTCTGCTCTTTCCGATTCCAAAGATGTACGTTAATGCAATTACACCTCTCTTTTGTTTTGGGATATCTATCCCTGCAATTCTAGCCATAACTATTAACCTTGTCTTTGTTTAAACCTAGGATTCTTTTTGTTGATTACGTATAATCTGCCTTTGCGACGAACGATCTTGCAATCGGCACTTCTCTTTTTAATGGATGCTCTTACTTTCATATCCAGCTTTTTTCCGCTTAATAGCGGTAAGTTATACGAGCCTTTGATAAATCGTAAGGACTCATTTCTAATTTCACTTTATCTCCAGGTAATAATTTTATATAGTGCATACGCATCTTACCTGAGATATGCGCTGTCACAACGTGACCGTTTTCTAGTTCTACTCTAAACATTGCGTTAGACAATGCCTCGATTATAGATCCATCTTGTTCTATTGCTGCTTGTTTTGCCATTATGCTACTGCTTTTCTGTTTTTACCTGATTTCATAAGACCATCATAGTGCTTATTTAAAAGGTAAGAATTCACTTGTTGCATAGTATCTATTGCTACACCCACCATAATAAGAAGTGATGTACCACCATAAAACAATGCCCATCCTTGTTGCATACCTAAAACATTAACTGCTATTGCAGGAAATATTGCGATAAGTGCCAGAAAAATAGAACCCGGAAGGGTAATCTGTGACATTATTCTATCTAAATACTCAGCCGTTTCAGATCCTGGACGTATACCAGCAATAAAGCCACCACTACGTTTTAAATCGTCTGCCATCTTATTAGTAGGGACTGTGATTGCAGTATAAAAATATGTAAACACAATTATCAATAATGCGAAAACAAGATTATACCAAAATCCAAATATATTATTCCCAAAATTAGTTTGCAGCCAAGTACCAGCAGATGTATCTGCGAGGAAACTTGCTCCACCTATCAAACCAGGAACAAACATAATTGCCTGTGCAAATATAATAGGCATTACACCAGAAGCATTAAGTTTTAGTGGTAAAAATTGTCTACTACCAAAAACATTTTTTTCATATGCTCCAGTTGCTGTTCTCCTTGCATAGGAAACAGGTACTTGACGTACCGCCATTACAAGTAGTATACATAATAGAATAATAACAAACCAAATCACTAACTCAATGAGTATCATGATTAAACCTCCATTAGACTCAGTAACGCGAGCAACCCACTCTTGCACAAATGATATAGGTAATGTTGCAATAATCCCCACCATAATTAAAAGTGAAATACCATTACCAATACCTTTATCAGTGATTTTTTCACCTAACCACATAGCAAAAACACAACCTGTTACTAATATTAATACAGATGATATATAGAATGTAGGTGTCAATCCCATTACGAAAGCGCTAGAAGGAACTCCTAATGCTGGAAGTGCAGCAAGATATCCCGGCGCCTGTAACAAACAAATTGCGATGGTTAACCATCTAGTAATTTGATTTATTTTACGACGACCGCTTTCACCTTCCTTTTGCAATTTCTGTAAATAAGGTATTGCTATCCCCATTAACTGCACCACAATAGATGCAGAAATGTATGGCATAATACCAAGCGCAAATACTGATGCATTTGAAAATGCACCACCTGTAAATGCAGCAAGAAGACCTAACAAACCTTGGTCAGTACTACTCTGAAGGCCTCCAAGTTGTGAAGCATCAATACCAGGAAGTACAACTTGAGCACCAAAACGATATACGAGGAGAAGAGTGAGCGTAAGGAGTATTCTATTCCTTAGCTCATCAATCTTCCAGATATTCTTTATTGTATCTATAAATTTCATCCTCTTATATCAATTATAACGTTACAGCTTCACCGCCAGCAGCTTCAACAGCAGCCTTTGCAGTTGCAGTAAATTTATGTGCAGATACTTTAATTTTCGCTTTAAGCTCTCCTCTACCTAATATTTTAACTAGATCGTTTTTTCCAACTAATCCAGCCTCCATAAGAGATTCGATAGATACTTCTTCCGTAAGGCGTCCAGCATCAACATACTCTTGAAGTGTGTCAAGGTTTACACCTGCATACTCTTTTCTGTTAATGTTTGTAAATCCAAACTTAGGAACACGACGTTGAAGTGGCATTTGCCCACCTTCAAAACCAATTTTCTTACTGTAACCTGAACGAGACTTCTGTCCCTTATGTCCACGACCAGCCGTACCACCTTGACCAGTTGCCTGACCACGTCCTTTACGACTATCGTTTTTCTTAACAGCACCTTTTGCAGGTCTTAAGTTATTTAACTCCATCTGTTATTTATATTAAGCTTCTTCTACAGAAACTAAGTGACTAACCTTATTTACCATACCAAGGATGTTTGGTGTATTTTCATGCACCTTTACCTGGCCTATTTTTCTCAATCCAAGAGATTCTAAGATTCTCTTTTGGTTTTGAGTGCGATTTATCGCGCTCTTAACCTTTGTTACTTTGATTTTTGCCATTGTCCTTGATTTATCCTTTAAACACTTTATCTAGTGTGATACCACGTTGCTTTGCAACAGTCTCAGCACTTCTTAACTTAAGTAAAGCATCAAAAGTTGCTTTTACTACGTTATGTGGGTTTGAAGATCCTTGATTTTTAGATAATACATCATGAATACCTACTGATTCAAGTACCGCACGTATTGCACCACCCGCTATAACTCCAGTACCCGCTGCTGCTGGTAATAAAAGTACACGAGCTCCTCCAAATTTCCCTTTCTGTTCGTGAGGGATAGTTGCCTTATTTAATGGAATACGTACTAAGTTCTTCTTAGCATCTTCCATAGCCTTTGCAATTGCAGATGCTACTTCTTTAGATTTACCTAAACCGTGACCTACAACTCCGTTCTCATCACCTACTACAACAATAGCAGAAAATCCAAAAGCTCTACCTCCTTTAGTTACCTTAGTAACACGCTGTACACCAACTAAACGATCTTTAAGATCTAACCCAGATGGTTTTACTAACTCTACGTTTTTATAATCTTGATACATACTTTTTAGAATTTAAGACCGCCTTCTCTTGCGCCCTCTGCTAGTTGTTTAATTCTCCCATGATATAAGTAACCACCTCTATCAAATACTACAGCCTCAACTCCAGATTTTGTAGCTTTTTCAGCGATTGCCTTACCTACAAGCTTTGCAGTCTCAGTTTTAGTTGATTTTGCAGCTGCGATATCCTTATCACGTGACGATGCTGCCATAATAGTTTTCCCCGTAAGGTCATCTACTAATTGAGCATAAATCTCTTTATTACTTCTAAATACACAGAGTCTTGGTCTCTCCGCAGATCCAGAAATAGTCTTACGAATTCTAAGATGAATTCTATTTCTTTTTTCACTTTTTGATAATGCCATTTCTCTATGTATTATGCAGACTTACCTGCTTTTCTTCTAATTACTTCTCCTACAAACTTGATACCTTTTCCTTTGTAAGGTTCTGGCTTGCGGAAACCACGTATTTTTGCGGCTACCTGACCTACAAGTTGTTTATCATGTGAAGTTAACTTTACAATAGGATTCTTTCCTTTATCAGAAACTGTCTCAACCTTAACTTCTGGAGCGATATCCAAAACTATATTATGAGAAAATCCTACGGCAAGATCAAGTTTATTTCCTTGGTTACTTGCTCTATAACCTACACCTACAAGCTCTAATTGTTTTTCAAAACCTTTAGAAACTCCTTCAATCATGTTTGCAATCAAAGACCTGTATAGTCCGTGCTTTGCACGAACATCCTTCTTATCTGAGTCACGCTCAAGAGTAATAATTCCGTCTTCGATTTTGATATCTATACCAGAGTACTCTTGCGTAAGCTCGCCTAATTTTCCTTTTACCGTTACAACACCGTCTGCTACGTTTACCGTAACACCATCTGGAATTGTAATTGGGCTTTTACCTATTCTTGACATTTCGTTGTCTTTTTATCTGATTAGTAAACGTAACAAAGTACCTCTCCTCCTACGTTGTGTTGAGCAGCTTGCTTACCTGTCATAACTCCTTTTGAAGTTGAAACAATAGCAATACCCAATCCATTAAGTATACGAGGTATGTCTGTTGATGAAGAATATTTACGTAAACCAGGCTTACTTATTCTTTGTATATCCTTAATAACAGCTTCTTTAGTAACACGATCATACTTCAAGGCTATCTTGATAGTATCTTGCGCTTTACCTTCTTCAAACTTGTAGCTAAGAATGTAACCTTGGTCAAATAAGATTTTAGTCATCGCCTTCTTAAGGTTTGATGCTGGGAATCTCGACCACTCTGTGATTTGCTGCCGATGCGTTACGCACACGTGTCAGAAAATCTGCAATAGTATCTGTATTCATTTAATTATAGTTACGGTAGTGGTTTTCTCTAGTTTCGCTTTCGCGAAAGCATAAAAAGAACCTTCTACCAATTTATACTCTTTATATTACCAGCTCGCTTTCTTAACACCTGGTATTAATCCTTGGTTTGCCATCTGACGAAACATCACACGTGATAATCCGAACTGACGCATATAACCTTTAGGACGACCAGTAAGTTTGCAACGATTGTGCTGACGTATAGGTGAAGCGTTCTTTGGCAATTTCTGCAGTCCTTCGTAATCTCCAGCTTCTTTTAAAGCCTTACGTTTTTCAGCATATTTTGCAACTGTTTTAGCACGCTTTACCTCACGGGCTTTCATTGATTCTTTAGCCATATCTTAATTCTTTTTAAAAGGTAAACCTAATTCTGCAAGTAATGATTTCGCTTCCTTATCAGTTTGAGCAGAAGTTTGAAAAGTGATGTTCATACCATCAATCTTCTTTATTCTATCAATATTGATCTCAGGAAAGATAATTTGCTCAGTAACTCCCATGCTGTAATTACCACGACCATCAAAACCTGTAGCATTGATTCCGTTAAAGTCACGTACACGCGGTAATGCAGATGTTACAAGTCTATCTAAAAACTCATACATACGCTCTCCACGTAAAGTAACTTTAGCGCCAATAGGCATTCCTTTACGTAATTTAAATGTCGCAACATCCTTCTTAGACATTGTCGAGATAGCTCTTTGTCCTGTGATAAGCGTAAGCTCTTCAACAGCGTTTTCTACAAGCTTCTTATCTGCAACCGCAGCTCCAACACCACGAGATACTACAATCTTATTAAGACGCGGTACCTGCATAATATTTTTGTAACCAAACTCTTCTTGAAGGGCTGGCGTTACGCGGTCTTTAAACTCTTGTTTTAGTCTTGGTACGTATCCCATCACTATAATATTTCGTTGTTAGACTTTGCAAAGCGTACCTTCTTATCTCCTTCCATACGGTAACCTACTCTTGTAGTCTTACCATCCTTATCCATCAAAGATAAGTTAGAAATTTGAAGTGGCGCTTCTTTTTCTTTAATTCCACCTTGAGGATTTGCGGCACTTGGCTTTTCATGCTTCTTCACCATGTTCACACCCTCAACGATTGCTTTGTTCTTCTCGATAAATACTTTAACGACTTTACCTTCCGATCCTTTGTGATCTCCAGCAATAACCTTTACAGTATCTCCCGTTTTTATTTTAAGCTTTGTCATCTTATTGTCTGTATTAAAGCACCTCTGGTGCTAATGATACAATCTTCATAAACTGTTTGTCACGAAGCTCTCTTGCTACCGGTCCAAATACACGAGTTCCGCGCATTTCACCTTGAGCAGTTAAAAGAACACAAGCATTATCATCAAAACGGATGTATGATCCATCTGGACGACGTACTTCTTTCTTAGTACGCACAACTACTGCTGTAGATACGGCTCCTTTTTTAATTTGACCGTTCGGTGTAGCATCTTTTACAGAAACTACAATCTTATCTCCTACAGAAGCATATCTTCTCTTAGTACCTCCTAATACACGGATAGTCAAAACTTCTTTTGCTCCAGTATTATCTGCTACTTTTAATCTTGATTCTTGCTGTAACATTACTTCGCTCTTTCAATGATTTCTACTAGTCTCCAAGTCTTTGATTTACTCATAGGACGTGTTTCCATTATCCTAACAGTATCTCCTTCGTTGCAGTCGTTTGTTTCGTCGTGTGCTACGTACTTCTTCGTTTTTAAAACGAATTTACCATACATAGGGTGCTTTACTTTTTTAACCTCGGCAACAACGATAGACTTTTGCATCTTGTTACTAGTTACTACACCGACACGCTCTTTTCTTAAATTTCTTTTTTCCATCTTAAGCAGCGTTATTGTTCTCTTTTAGTTAATTCAGTTGCGATTCTAGCGACTGTACGTCTCATAGAACGCAGTTGAATAGGATTGTCAAGCGGAGAGATAGCATGTGCCATCTTAAGATCCATATAAGATCTTTTTGCTTTTCCAAGCTCCTCTTGCAATTCTGCTACAGATAATCCTTTTACCTCTGATTGTTTCATAGTACTATAATTTATTCAGCTGAAAAATCTCTAGCTACGACATACTTAGTTCTTACTGGAAGTTTTTGAGCTGCAAGACGTAAAGCCTCTTTTGCTACTGGTTCTGGAACCCCTCCTAATTCGAACATTATGCGTCCTGGTTTTACAACTGCTGCCCAATATTCTACAGCACCTTTACCTTTACCCATACGTACCTCTAAAGGCTTCTTTGTAATAGGCTTATCTGGGAAGATCTTAATCCAAAGAGTTCCCTCTCTTTTCATGTAACGTGTTGCTGCTATACGAGCTGCTTCTATTTGTCTCGCAGTTACAAAAGATGAATCGAGTGACTTTATACCGAACTGACCGTTAGAAAGCAAATGCCCTCTATTAGCTAGTCCTTTCATACGACCCTTCTGCTGCTTGCGGAATTTTGTTTTTCTAGGCTGTAACATTTTTTACTGTCTTTTTAAAAATTACTTTCTACGACGTGGTCCACGGTTGTCCTTACGACCTCCACCACCTTTTCCAGACTTGCTATTCTGCAGTCCTACTAAAGGAGAAAGTTCTCTCTTGCCATATACTTCACCTTTCATGATCCACACTTTAATACCCAATCTACCATAAGTAGTATGAGCTTCAACTAAAGCGTAATCTATGTCGGCTCTAAAAGTAGATAAAGGAATACGTCCATCCTTGTAAGACTCTGAACGTGCCATTTCTGCACCATTCAAACGTCCAGAAATCTGGATTTTAATACCCTCAGCATTCATACGCATCGCTGCTGCGATTGCCATTTTTATTGCACGACGGAAAGAAATTCTTCCTTCAATCTGACGAGCAACACTTTGACCTACCAGAAATGCATCAAGCTCTGGACGTTTAATCTCGTGAATATTAATTTGTACTTCTTTACCTGTGAGTTTCTTAAGCTCCTCTTTCAACTTGTCTACTTCCTGACCACCTTTCCCAATAATAATACCAGGTCTTGCAGTAGTAATAGTAACGGTTACAAGTTTAAGCGTACGCTCAATTATAACTCTAGACACACTAGCTTTACTTAAACGAGCGTGAATGTAACGTCTAATCTTATCGTCTTCGGCAAGTTTATTACCGTAGTCATTACCTCCGTACCAGTTAGATTCCCATCCTCTGATTATTCCAAGGCGATTTCCGATTGGATTTGTCTTCTGTCCCATCTAATTAATTGCTTTGTGTGTTATCTTTTGCTCCAAGAATCACAGTTACGTGATTAGAACGTTTTCTTATTCTGTGCGCGCGACCTTGTGGTGCCGGACGTAGTCTTTTCAACATTGTTCCAGAATCCACTTTAATCTCTTTAATAAAAAGATTAGCATCTTCGATACTAGCATCTTCATTCTTTGCTTCCCAGTTTGCAACTGCAGAAAGAACAAGTTTTTCAACTTTACGTGACGCTTCTTTATTACTAAATTTCAACAACTGAAGTGCTCTTTCCACTTGCGTACCTCGTACCATATCTGCTACAAGACGCATTTTACGTGGAGAGGTAGGGCAGTTATTCAATTTCGCGAAAGCGATAGACTTATTAGCCTCTTTGCGACGATTAGCCGCTTCTTTTTTACGAACTCCCATCTCCTGTTATCTTTTACCTTTATTTTTCTTATCAGCTCCGTGCCCTCTGTATGAGCGCGTAGGTGAAAATTCTCCTAGCTTATGCCCTACCATGTTCTCAGTAACATATACTGGTACGAACTGGCGACCATTATGTACTGCAATTGTTTGCCCCACAAAATCTGGAGTAATCATAGAAGCTCTAGACCAAGTCTTAATGACAGTCTTTTTATTGCCTTCTACATTTGCAGCAACTTTCTTTTCTAACTTATAGTGAACGTAAGGTCCTTTTTTTAATGAACGTGCCATATCTAATTATTTCTTTCTACGTTCTACAATATACTTATTACTCGACTTCGTCTTAGAACGCGTTCTGTAACCTTTAGCAGGTACACCATTACGGTTTCTTGGGTGACCTCCAGAAGACTTACCTTCACCACCTCCCATTGGGTGATCGACAGGGTTCATAACAACTGGACGTACACGTGGACGACGACCTAACCAACGACTTCTACCAGCTTTACCAGAAACTAATAACTGGTGATCACTATTAGATACAGCACCTATTGTTGCCATACACGTTGATAAGATCAATCTTGTTTCTCCAGAAGGAAGTTTTACCGTAGCAAACTTACCATCACGAGCCATTAACTGAGCAAAAGAACCTGCCGAACGCGCCATAACAGCACCCTGACCTGGACGTAGCTCAATACAAGATATTATAGTTCCTAAAGGAATAGCCGAAAGTGGCATAGCATTACCAATCTCAGGAGCCACACTTGCACCAGAAACTAAGTTCTGACCAACTTGTAAACCATTCTGAGCGATAATATAACGCTTCTCACCATCTTGATAATCAAGAAGAGCGATAAACGCTGTTCTATTTGGATCATACTGGATTGACGCAACAGTTGCAGGAACTCCTTCTTTGTTACGTTTAAAATCGATAATACGGTAACGTTTTTTATGACCTCCACCTACTTGGCGAATAGTCATCTTACCAGTATTATTTCTACCTCCTGAGCGTTTTTTCGGAGCCAATAGGCTTTTTTCCGGCTTATCAGTTGTAATCTGGTCGAAACCATTTACAACTCTAAATCGCTGCCCTGGAGTGATAGGTTTTAATTTTCTTACTGACATTTTGTTGTCTTAAATGTTGTTATAAAAATCTATTGTATCACCTTCCGCCAGCTGTACAATTGCCTTTTTAATTGCATTTGTTTTACCAGTAAGAACACCAGACTTCGTATGACGAGACTTGCGATCCGGGCGGACATTCATTGTGCGAACTTTTTCAACTGAAACACCATAAGCAGCTTCTACCGCTTTCTTAATTTCAACCTTATTTGTTCTCATACTAACCTCAAAAGTAAAGCGATTTAATTCCTCACTATCTTTTGTTGCTTTTTCTGTAATAACAGGCTTTATTAAAATACTCATCGTGTCTTATTTTGCTAAATTTGCTTCAACACCTTCTAAAGAGCCTTCTAAGAATACAACATTGTTTGCATTCATTATTCCGTAAGTGCTTAATTCTGAGCTTTTTACGACTTTAGCTGACTTTAAATTGCGCGACGACAAATATACGTTATTATTTGACTCTCCCAACACTATAAGCGACTTTTTATTCTCTAACCCTAAGGCTTTCAAAACATTCACAAAATCTTTAGTTTTTGGAGCGTCAAAATTGAAGTCTTCTATTACAGTGATTGCGTTATCGTTAGCCTTAATTGTAAGTGCAGAACGACGTGCAAGTCTCTTTAATCCTTTGTTTAATTTGAAAGAGTAATTTCTAGGTCTTGGTCCGAACATACGTCCTCCACCTCTAAATACACCAGATTTGATACTACCCGCACGAGCTGTACCAGTTCCTTTTTGCTTTTTGATTTTACGAGTAGATCCCGCAATCTCAGCTCTTTCTTTAGATTTGTGCGTTCCTTGACGTTGGTTAGCAAGATATTGCTTCACATCAAGATACACAGCGTGCTTATTAGGCTCAATTCCAAAAACAGCATCAGAAAGGTCTGCCTTTCTCCCTGTTTCTTTTCCTTTAATATCTACAACTGTTACCTTCATTACTTCTGAATGATTACATAAGCATTTTTATGACCAGGAACACATCCCTTCACTACAAGTAGATTCTTCTCAGCAACTACTTTTAATACTTTAAGATTTTGAACTTTAATTTTGTCACCACCCATACGACCTGCCATACGCATTCCTTTGAATACACGTGCAGGGTAAGATGCTGCTCCAATTGAACCAGGAGCTCTTAGACGGTTATGCTGACCGTGAGTCGCTTGACCTACACCGGCAAAACCGTGACGCTTTACAACACCCTGAAAACCTTTACCCTTTGAAGTTCCCGATACATCGACAAATTCTCCTTCAGCAAAATGATCTACAGTAATTGCATCTCCTAATTTAAACTCTCCTTCAAATCCTTGGAACTCGACAACTTTACGCTTAGCAACAGTTCCTGCTTTTTTGGCGTGGCCAGCAGCAGCTTTGTTTGCCTTCTTAGCGTCATCGAAACCAAGTTGAAGGGCTTCATACCCGTCAGCTTCTTTGGTTCTGACTTGGGTGATAACGCAGGGACCTGCTTCAATAACGGTACAAGGAATATTCTTTCCGTTCTCGTCAAAGATGCTAGTCATACCTACTTTCTTTCCGATTAACCCAGACATAATTATAAATATTTGTTATTAAAAATTCTATTCTAAAAAAAACAAGGCCGAACACGTTCGACCTTGAATGTGTGTTATCCGTTTTTCCCTCGCTCGCAGCTCAGGACAAGTTAGTGCGGTTACTAATTACGCTTTCGCGAAAGCGTAAAAACCTATCACACTTTTATCTCTACCTCTACTCCAGATGGTAATTCCAACTTCATTAAAGCATCAATAGTCTTTGATGAAGAAGAATAAATATCAAGTAAACGCTTGTAAGAGCTAAGCTCAAACTGCTCACGAGATTTTTTGTTTACGTGTGGAGAACGCAATACAGTAAAGATTTTTTTATGTGTTGGAAGAGGAATCGGCCCTGTCACTACAGCTCCTGTTGTCTTCACAGTCTTAACAATCTTCTCAGCACTTTTATCTACTAAGTTGTGATCGTAAGATTTTAGTTTAATTCTAATTTTTTGACTCATTTCCTTAGTAATTAATCGTTTGTACCTTTAGATGCTGCGATAACTTCTGCCGCAATATTTGCTGGTGTTTCCTCATAGTGAGAAAATTCCATAGTAGAAGTTGCACGTCCAGATGATAGCGTACGTAATGTAGTTACATAACCAAACATCTCAGAAAGTGGCACTGTTGCCTTAATAGTCTTTGCACCAGCACGGTCACCCATACTTGCCATTTGACCACGACGACGGTTCAAATCTCCTACGATATCACCCATATTCTCTTCTGGTGTAATCACCTCAAGTTTCATAATAGGCTCCATTATAACAGCTTTGGCAGCTTTAGCAGAGTTTTTAAATCCAAGTTTAGCAGCAAGTTCAAAAGAAAGTTGATCCGAATCCACATCGTGGTACGATCCATCCTTCAATGTTACTTTAATAGCATCTACTTCGTAACCAGCAAGTGGTCCATTCTGCATTGCCATTTTGAATCCTTTCTCAATTGAAGGGATAAATTCCTTAGGAACGTTACCACCTTTAATAACAGATTCAAACTGCAGTCCAACAACACCTTCGTCTGCTGGCTCAATTGTAAATACAATATCTGCAAATTTACCACGTCCACCAGATTGCTTTTTATAAGTCTCTCTGTGATCTGCTGCACGAGTAATAGCCTCTTTATACTCAACCTGAGGTTGACCTTGGCTTACCTCTACTTTAAATTCTCTCTTAAGACGATCTACAATTACATCTAAGTGAAGCTCACCCATTCCTGATATAATTGTTTGACCTGAAGCCTCATCAGAACGCACTGTAAATGTTGGGTCTTCTTCAGCAAGTTTTGCTAATCCCATTCCAAGCTTATCTACATCTGCCTTCGTCTTTGGCTCTACCGCGATACCAATTACTGGATCTGGGAAGTCCATAGACTCAAGTACTATTGGATGTTCTTGGTCTGATAGAGTATCACCAGTCTTTATAGACTTAAATCCTACAGCAGCACCAATATCTCCAGCCTCAATATGATCGATTGCATTTTGCTTATTAGCATGCATTTGATATATACGAGAGATACGTTCTTTCTTACCTGAACGGTTATTCAAAACATAAGATCCAGCATCTAAACGACCTGAGTACGCTCTAAAAAATGCAAGACGCCCTACAAAAGGGTCTGTTGCAATTTTAAATGCAAGTGCAGCAAAAGGCTCTTTTACATCTGGCTTACGTAATTCTTCTTTCTCTGTGTTTGGATTAACACCCACGATACCTTCCTTATCCATTGGAGAAGGTAAGTAACGACATACTGCATCAAGAAGGAATTGAACACCCTTGTTCTTAAATGCAGATCCACAGATCATAGGAATGATAGACATATCCATTACAGCAGCACGAAGAGCAGCATGCACTTCATCTTCTGTAATTGAATCCTCATCTTCCATGTATTTTTCTAGCAAGTCCTCATCATACGCAGCAACTTCTTCAATAAGTTTACCACGAAGCATTCTTGCTTCTTCTTTAAGGTTATCTGGAATATCAACAACATCAAATGTTGCTCCCATTCCTTCCTCATGCCATACAATAGCACGATTCTTAACAAGATCTACGATACCTTTAAAATCTTCCTCGTCACCAATGTTAAGAACGATAGGCACAGCATTTGAACCTAACATTTCTTTAACCTGCGTACAGACCTCTAAGAAGTTTGAACCCTGACGATCCATTTTATTTACAAATCCAATACGTGGAACTTTATAATTATCTGCAAGTCTCCAGTTAGTTTCTGATTGTGGCTCAACACCATCAACAGCACTAAACAAGAATACTAAACCATCAAGCACACGCAAAGAACGATTTACCTCTACAGTAAAATCAACGTGACCAGGAGTATCAATAATATTAAAGTGATAATCCTTAGTATCAGGAAGTGTTTGTGCGTTCTCCATTGGGAACTTCCAAGTACAAGTAGTAGCAGCAGAGGTAATTGTAATACCACGCTCCTGCTCTTGCTCCATCCAGTCCATTGTTGCAGCACCATCGTGTACTTCACCAATTTTGTGACTTACACCTGTATAATAAAGGATACGCTCTGTTGTCGTAGTTTTTCCAGCGTCAATGTGAGCTGCAATACCAATATTTCTAGTAAATTTTAAGTCTCTTGCCATTTCTTAGAATCTAAAGTGTGAGAATGCTTTGTTTGCTTCTGCCATTTTATGTGTATCAACACGCTTCTTTACAGCAGCCCCTTCCTCCTTTGCAGCAGCAAGAATTTCTGCCGCAAGTTTTGCAGCCATTGACTTCTCATTTCTCTTACGAGAAAAGCTAATTAACCACTTCATTGCCGTAGAGATCTTACGATCTGGGCGAATTTGGTTTGGGATCTGGTATGTTGCCCCTCCTACACGACGACTACGTACTTCTACGTGAGGCATCACATTAGACAAAGCATCTTTCCACAATTCAAGAGCAGTTTTCTCTTCATTTGTGTTTTTTTCTTCTACGATATCAATTGCATCATAAAAAACTTTGAATGCAGTAGACTTCTTACCACTCCACATCATCATGTTAACGAAACGAGTCACTAACTGATCGTTAAATTTTGGATCTGGAAGAATTGGTCTCTTCTTGGCCTGTTTTTTTCTCATTACTTCTTCTTAAAGTGTTGTTGATTTACTTCTTAGGGCGTTTTGCACCATACTTAGATCTCGATTGCGTTCTTCCTGCAACACCAGCGGTGTCTAAGGCTCCACGTACAATGTGATATCTAACTCCTGGCAAATCCTTTACCCTTCCACCTCTTACCAATACTATCGAGTGCTCTTGTAAATTGTGTCCTTCACCACCGATGTATGCATTCACCTCTTTACCATTTGTTAAACGAACACGCGCAACTTTACGCATAGCCGAGTTTGGTTTTTTAGGTGTAGTCGTGTAAACACGAGTACATACGCCACGTCGTTGTGGGCACGATTCAAGGGCAGCAGATTTACTCTTCTTGGTAATCTTGGTTCTTCCTTTACGTACTAATTGTGAAATTGTTGGCATAATTTCTTTCTACCTAATTGTTAATTTTCTTAATCTACCCAATTTTAGGGTTTGCAAAAGTAAGAATATTTTACTAAACATCAAACCTACTTTGATTAAAATTCAGAAAAAGTTCTGAATACCAAAAAACTAACATACTTTCGCTACATTAATACCGTTTAAAAACAAGCCAAACAAATCTACTTGAAATTAATATACCTATTTATAATTGCATCTCTATTTGGACAGCATATGTCTGCGCAAAAAAATGAAGCAGGGATACAATTAAAAGTAATTACTGAGCTCGCATCAGAATCAAACATTCTATCCGACCTCAAATACAAAACTATATTCAAGGACAAACCATCTGCTTCTCAAGAACTTCAGCTTCTAAGCAACCAGTTAAAGGAATTAGGATACCTAGACAACACCTATAACCTAACTACTACAAACGACTCATTATATCTAGCTGTCTTCCATCTCAACACCCACTACCCTTTCTTACATCTAAAAATTGACCATAAAGAGGTACTACGGCAGTATATCACCCAGACTGGATACAAAATCACTGAAGACAGCATAAAGATAGAGACCGCTTTCGCGAAAGCGTACCTTAAAAGATTAAGTTCAATAGCTTCAAATAATGGATACCCTTTTGCTACCTTTCAAATAAAAAACATCACCAAAACAGATCAACACCACCTCAACGGAAATCTCATTCTTGAGTTAAAGAAAAACAGAACCATTGACAAAATAAAAATTGAAGGTTACACCAACATACCTAAGAGTTTCATTAAACATAGCATCAAATTAAAGGAAGGAGATCTTTTCAACCGCGAAAAACTCAACGAGCAGAATTTGAAAATCGCATCCATCCCTTTTGTAAGTCAAACAAAAGCCCCGCAAGTTCTTTTCACACCTGATAGCACAACAGTCTATCTATATTTAGAACGCAAAAACCAGAACAAATTTGATGGCTTTTTGGGATTCACAAACCAAGAAGACAATTCTATAGAGCTGAATGGATATCTAGATCTATTGCTTACGAATAACTTTAACTACGGCGAAACTTTCATTTTAAATTACAAAGCAGACGGAAGGGACCAATCACAATTACACCTAAAAACTAAACTCCCCTATATTCTCAAGACTCCGTTAGGTATTGAGGCATCCCTCAACCTCTTTAGAAAAGACAGCACATTTTCTACAACACAGCAATCTTTAGACCTAGTCTATCAACTAAACTTAAAAAACCAACTCACAATAGGAATGATATCTGAACAATCAGAAAACCTAGTTGAGAATACCACTACCACAACAAATCTTAAAGATTACAACTTCAAAAGATTTACTGCTTCATTTACCCACCAAAAACTATCGTCAGATACATTTTTCCCAACAAAAAAGCGCCTTCACATTAGGACTTCATTTGGAAATAGAGTAGTTACAGAAAACGTTAACAAACAAATATCGTTTACTGGAATACTAGAAAATGAATTTACATTAAATGACAAACACTCAATATTTGCAAAAAACACCACGCAATTTTTGATATCAGATCAATTTTTAACAAATGAACTCTACCGCTTTGGCGGAATATTAACATTGAGAGGATTTGAAGAAAATAGTCTGCTCGCAAACTTTTACAACACTCTAAATACGGAATATCGATATAAACTCAACAAAAGCATTTACGTAAACTCAATTTTAGACCTAGGATACCTTGAAAATAACATAGAGAAATCAAAACAAAAACTCTACAGTTTTGGCTTAGGGACTGGGATTCAGACGAAAGCAGGTATATTAAAATTAAACATTGCAAATGGCATATTTGAAAATCAGACCTTTACGTTTTCAGACACTAAACTTCATGTAATTCTTGAGGTGAATTTTTAAAAAAAGCCCAAATATCAGCTGCCATTTATGCAAATCAGTATTCTAATCAAAACCTAAAAAGTTAAATTTGATAAGTGCTTATCACAAAAAAAAGTTAACGATAAGTTAAAGTTAAATTATCTTAATTTTTTTAACACTTATAGCTATGAATCAAATAATCATATTGTAGATTTTTGCTAGAAATAAACAAATTTTTTTATGAAAACAGTTACACTCAAAGCGTTTTATGCGCTTGTGCTATTATGCACTACTACACTGTTTGCTCAGCAAAAGACTGTCACAGGTACAGTTAGCGAAGCAAATGGTCCGCTCCCAGGAGCTACAGTAATCATTAAAGGTTCTACAGTGGGAACTCAAACCGATTTTGATGGGAATTATTCAATTCAGGCATCATCAACAGATGTACTAACATTTAGTTATGTTGGATTTGAACAGCAAGACATTATAGTCGGAAATCAAACGTCAATCAACGTAAGCTTAGAGGCTGGAAATTCACTTGATGAAGTGGTAGTTGTAGCGTTTGGAACACAAACGAAAAAGAAAAGTATTCAAAGTGTTGCTAGCATAGGTTCGGAAGCACTTAAGGATATTCCTGCAAACTCTCCACAAGAGCTACTTCAAGGTCAAGCAGCCGGTGTTCAAGTAGTTCAATCTTCTGGGGTACTAGGAGCAGCGCCAACAATTAAAATCCGTGGTGTAGCCTCTGTATCATCAGGTGCAAGACCATTATTCGTTGTTGATGGCGTACCACTAAATGACACAGACTTGTCATCTAATCAAGGTGCAAATCAAGGACTCAATCCACTTGCAAACATCAACCCAAATGATATTGAAAATATTTCAGTATTAAAAGACGCCTCAGCAACAGCAATTTATGGATCTAGAGGGTCAAATGGTGTGGTTTTAATCACTACTAAAAGTGGTAAAAAAGGAGCTGACACAACAGTAACTCTTAACTTAAGTACTGCTGTATCAAATTCTACTGACACCTTTAACATGTTAAGTGGTGATCAATATAGACAATACGCTGTAGACGCTGGATATTTCGGTGATATCACAACTGATGATTTACCACAAGGAGATTTTGATTGGATTGACGGAGTAACACGCTCTGGAATTTCAAAAAACATTGACGCTTCTGTAAGCGGAGGTAGTGAAAAAACATCCTTTTTCATAAGCACTAATTTTAAAAACGAGGATGGTTTCATCATTGGAAACGCTCTAGATAGACGCGCTGGAAGAATTAACATTAACCATCAAGCTAAAGATTGGTTAAACATTTCGGCTAACATGGGTATTTCAAATAGTGTATTTGACCGTGTAGGTGCTGAAAATAACACAGCAGCTCCTCTTACATCTTCATATCTTATTCGCCCATGGGTACAACCAAGAGATGAAGAAGGTGCATTCGTAAATACTGGTTTTATTCAAAATACTATTGCGATAGAGACTTTAGATATAAACAAACTTGATCAAACAAGAACAACAGGAAATGTAAACTTAACAGCAGATATTACTGACTACTTAAGTTTCACAACCTCATTTGGTATTGATAGAGTACTTATTGAAGAGCAAAGAAGAAGTTTCGAAATAAACACTCCAGGTGGTAGTGCATCAGATTTCTACGCGCAAGATAATAGATGGGTAAGTACAAATACTCTTAACTTCCAAAAAACATTTGGAGAAAAGCACGATTTTGGAGCCTTAGTTGGAACTTCATTCGAAGAAAATACGATTAGACAATCATTCGTAGCTGGAACAGGATTTGTTAGCGACTCAGATATCAACGTAACTTCTGCTGCAGAAAAAACATCAACTACATCGAGTGCCACTGCTAATAGCCTTGTAGGTTACTTTGCTAGAGCAAATTACGCATACGATGATAAGTACATCCTAGAAGGATCACTTAGAAGAGATGGCTCTTCAAGATTCGGAGCTAACAACCGTTTTGGAACTTTTTTTGCAATTGGTGCAGGTTGGAATCTCTCTGAAGAGAAATTTTTAGAGGACGTTTCTTGGATAAACAATCTTAAATTAAGAGGTAGTTATGGAACAAATGGTAATGATCGTATAGGTAACTTCCCTTCTCTTGCCACTTATGCTGGTGGTATTGGAGGGCAATACAATAACAACGCTGGACTAGCACCGGGTTCACTTGGAAACCCAGATTTGAAATGGGAACGCTCAAAGTCATTTGATATTGGAATTTCAGGATCATTCTTAAATAACAGAATTACACTGGGAGTTGATTATTACAAAAAGAATACAGACGATCTTATATTATTCGTACCAGTATCTGTTTCTGCATTTTCAGGACCTAACACAAGGCCGGCTAACGTTGGAGAAATTGAAAATAGAGGTTTTGATATTAGCTTGACCACAGACAACTTTAGAGGAAGAGATTTTTCTTGGACAACGAGTATTAATGTTGGAATTAACGAAAACGAAGTAATCTCTTTACCTGGTGCTGCAGTTGATAGTCAAGGAAGAGAATTTATTGCTGGATCTGCATCACAAAGAGCAATCGTTGGAGAATCTGTCAACACATTCTTCTTAGTGAGATATAATGGGGTAAATAGCCAAACTGGTGATGCAGAGTGGTTAGACAGAGATGGAAACCTTACTACCTCTCCAACTCCTGATGATCGAGTAATAGCTGGTGATGCAAATCCTGATTTTGTAGGAGGTATCACAAACACATTCAAATACAAGAATTTTGATCTAAATATATTAGCTAACTTTAGTGTTGGTAATGACATTTTCATTGATGGTTTACGTTTTACAGATAATGCTGCTTCTGCTAGTTTTAACCACAGAACAGCGGTACTTGACGTTTGGACTCAACCAGGAGACAATGCTTACGTACCAGCATTTGACAGCCCAACTTTTGGAACATTCGCCCAAAGATCTACCCTACAATTAAGAGATGGATCATTCTTGAGAATGAAAAATGTAACTCTTGGATATACATTAGGTCAAGAAGCATTAGGAGCTTTAGAATTTTTCAAAAGCATAAGACTATATGCTACAGCAACTAACTTATTAACTATAAAAGGTGATGATTTGACAGGTATCGACCCTGAAGTTACAGACACTAGTGCTGCTTTAGGTCAAGGAGAAACTTTCTTTACACCTCCACAATCTAAATCATTCTTATTTGGAGCTACATTCCAATTTTAAAAAACACACATATGAAAACATATAAAAAATTAGCTTTAGCACTAGCCGTAACTGGACTAGTAGCATGCGAAAGCAAATTAGAATTACTTCCGGAAGATAGCCAATCAGTAGAGCAAGTATTTGCAAGTGAAGCTGGTGTACGCGGAGCAGTTACCGGACTTTACAGCCTTTCTCAACAGGATGATGTTCTTAATGGGACATCTACACTACTTAGTGAATGGCAAGCAGACAACATTGATTTTGTTGGATCTTTCCCTACGTTTAATGATGTGAGGACTTACACAACGTTATCAGATAATGGCTCAGTTTTTTCTATATATGATGACAACTATGAAGTTATTGGAGCTGCAAATAACATAATAGCATTCGTACCAGGTGTAGAAGACGCAACTTTTGCAGATGAAACTAGAAATCAATTCATTGCAGAAGCAAAATTTTTAAGAGCCCTTACTTATTTTAAGCTTGCGAATCTATTTGGACAGCCTTTACAGATAGGCGGTGCTAGTTCACTATCTGTTCCTTTAGTTACTGAACCTACTATTATTTCGGGGATAGAATTCCCTCAGCGCGCAACTTTAGGAGAAGTACACACGCAGATTGAGCAAGATTTGGTAGATGCTATCGCTGTATTAAATAATGATGACAACTCTCGCGCAACTAAAGGAGCTGCACAAGCGCTATTAGCTCGTTTGTACCTTTATCAAGAACGTTTTGCTGAAGCTGCTACATTAGCCAATGATGCTATAACTAATCCTGAATTTGAGTTAGCTAGTGATTACGGTTTTTATGACACACAATCTTCTGAGTTTTTCTTCACTCTGGTTAATACTGGTGCTGACGGTCAAGATTCTGGTCAAGGTTTTTCTGGATTAACAAACCCAGCACCAGCAGGAAGAGGTGATGCCCCTTTCTCGGACAACCTTATTGCAGCTTACGAAGAAGAAGCAGACGATGCTCGTTTCTTATTGACGCAAACAGGAACATCAGCAACTGGAGAAGACAGACTTTTCACCTCTAAATTCCCTGATGGAAATAACAACTCAGATAATGCTCCTGTATTACGTGTAACCGAAGCATACTTAACAAGAGCTGAAGCAAACTTTAGAAATGGATCGTCCATTGGAGCGTCAGCTCTTACAGATATTAATGATCTAAGAGATCGTGCTGGCCTTCCTGCTTTAACATCTCTTACATTAGATAACATTCTCAACGAACGTCGTAAAGAGCTTGCCTTTGAAGGGCAACGTAGAATGGATTTATTGAGAAACAACCTAAGTCTAAGAAGACCTGGTATGCCACAAGAAGCAGAATCTGCTGCTGGAGCTAACAAAACAATTCTACCTATCCCAGCCAGGGAAGTTGAATTATCAGGTTTAACTCAAAATACTGGTTACTAAGATTAGTATATAGTTGTTAATCAAACAAAATTAGAGCTCGAAACTTAATTGTTTCGAGCTTTTTTTATACCCAATAAACCAAATAATCCAATTCTTATAACACTGCTTTCGCGAAAACGATAAAGTAGAGCAACAGATTTAACTGAGAAACAATTAATAACACTCAATCAAAATGACAAGCACACTCTATTAAGAAGAAAAAGATCATTAATTCCATTCAAAAAAAAGGGGCTGCACTGTACAGAAAAACAATAATTAAAGGAATATTCATTCACAATCTTCAATTAAAAAAGAATTATGAAATGTTAAACAAAACTTATTAGCAAATCTCATATTGTTAAATTTTAAGAAACAATATTGAGCCTTAACAATTCATTAAGAACTACATATGTTAAACAAACCATCAAAATATCACTTTTTTGTTAAGTCATTGCCAATTTCGTTAAAAGCGTATTAATTAGATTTCTTTATGACTTTATTTGGAATGGCTAATTCAAATAATTTATAAAAATGAAAACAAAGTTTAGTGGAATTTTAACGCTACTACTAGCGTTTGTAGTGCAAGTTTCGTTTGCACAATTAACAGTGACTGGAACGGTGAAAGACGATACCGGCGTACCACTTCCAGGAGCAAATGTTCTTTTAAAAGGAACTAACACAGGTACTCAAACAGATTTTGATGGTAATTACTCAATAGAGGCAGAACAAGGGCAATCTCTTGTATTTACTTATGTTGGATTTACAGACCAAACTATAGTAGTTGGTACTTCTTCAACTATCAATGTAACGCTAGCTGCTGGAGATGCGCTAGACGAGGTGGTAATCACAGCCTTAGGTATTTCTAGAGAGAAAAAATCACTAGGATACTCAACTCAAGAAGTTTCCGGCGAAGAAATTGCGGAAACTAGAAACCCAAATGCACTTAACTCAATATCAGGAAAAGTGGCCGGTGTACAAATTTCTAATGCTACCGGTAACTTAGGAGGTTCTACAAGAATTGTAATTCGTGGTGCATCATCAATAACGGGTGAAAATAGACCTCTTATTGTTGTAGATGGTATACCATTAGATAATAGTAACTACAACTCTTCATCTACCCAATCTGGTGGTGGTGGTAGAGATTATGGCGATGCTGGATTTGACATCAATCCAGATGACATTGCTACAATGAACGTTCTTAAAGGGGGGCCAGCAGCAGCACTTTATGGATCTAGAGCAAGTAATGGTGTGATTCTCATCACTACAAAATCTGGAAAAAAAGGAAGAGCTGAAGTTACGGTAAACTCAGGAATCACATTTGAAACAGTTAATATTCTCCCTAAAATTCAAAAACTCTACGGAGGAGGTGCTGGTGATGCAAGTACTATAGGCCAAGCTGGATTTAATCAAGCTACGATAAATGGCACTACATATGACGTAGTAGACTACGGTACTGATGAATCATGGGGTCCTAGATTTGAAGGACAACAAGTGTTACACTGGGATGCGTTTGATCCGGAATTTGAAGATGATTTTCTTCAAACTCGTGCTTGGTCTGCACCTAAAAATAACATTGACTCATTTTGGGATACTGGTGTTTCTTATAACAATGGCGTATCATTCTCTCAAGGAACAGATAAGTCAACAATGCGTTTAAGTGCTAACAATACGAGAACAGATGGTATTGTTCCTAACTCTAATCTGAGAAAAAACTCAATAAATTTTAATGCTTCTAGTCAGATTTCTGATAAGCTTAAAGTTGAAGCGATTGTGAATTTAACAGTTACCGAAGGTTTTAACAGACCAGCTTCTGGATATACTGGTGCAGGTGTAGTTCAACAGCTTTACCAATTTGGACAAACTTCACTTGATTATGGTCGCTTGAGAGACTACAAACTCGCTGATGGATCACAAAGACCTTGGAACAGAATTTCTGCTACAAACGGAAATCCTAGATACTCCGATAACCCTTACTGGACTTTATATGAAAACACAGCAAAAGACAAAAGAACTCGTTGGTACGGGAATCTAGGTGCAACTTATAATTTTACCGACGATCTCTATGTTGTAGGTAAAGTTTATGCAGATACATATGACTTTAGAATAAATGAACGTGTAGCTGTTGGTTCTCAAGGTGTCGCAGGTTACGCCGAATCAGATCGTGATTTCGAAGAAATAAACTATGAAGCCCGCGTTCACTATGATAAAAAATTCTTTGATAACAAAGTGAGTCTTAATACTTTTCTAGGTACAAACAGAAGGGATGCTGAATTCCATCGACTTTCTGCAGCAACTTCGGGAGGACTTGTAGTCCCAGGACTTTACACAATAAGTAACTCTGCAGATCCAGCACAAGCAACAGAGTTTGATTCAAGAAAACGTGTTAACAGCGTATTTGGATCAGTATCTTTAGGATATGACAATTTTGCTTATTTAACTTTTACAGGACGAAATGATTGGTCATCAACACTACCAGCGGATAACGCTTCATTCTTTTATCCAAGTGTAAATGGTAGTCTTGTATTCTCTAATCTTATTGAGGCTGAATGGCTTTCGTTTGGTAAAATACGTGGTGGATATGCCGAGGTCGCAAGTGATACTGACCCATATTCACTAGCAACAATATTTAGTGCTTCAATTCCATTCTTGGGAGATGTACCTTTTAGTACATCTAATACAAGTCAAAATCCAAATCTGGAACCAGAATTCAAGAACACCTACGAATTTGGTCTAGAAATGGCATTTTTACAAAATCGTATAAGCTTCGACCTTACCTACTATAACGAAGAAACTTCCAACCTAATTACACCAGTTCAAGTTGACCCCGCTACTGGTTTCTCTTCAACATTTACAAATGGTGGAACATTGAGAAATAGAGGTATTGAAGCTTTATTAAATGCAACTGTTATTCAAACAGAAGATTTTTCTTGGGACACAACATTCAACTTCTCTAAAAATAACAATGAGTTAATTGAATTAATTGATGGAGTCGAATCTTTACAAATCGCAGGCTTTCCATTTAACTCAGTAACCCTAAACGCTGTTGTAGGTGAACCTTATGGAATTATAAGAGGAACGAATTTTGTTTTTGATGATCAAGGAAATAAAGTAGTTAACTCTAATGGAAGTTTTGCAGAGACTCAAGATCAAGAAAATTTAGGAACAATTTTACCTGATTTTAATTTAGGAATTAGAAATACTTTCCGCTATAAAAATCTAAGCTTAGGATTTTTAGTCGATATCCAAGAAGGTGGAAAATACAGATCTTTAACTAACATATGGGGTAACTATTCTGGTATTCTTGAACAAACAGCTACCGATAATAAGCGTGAAGTAGGAACAGTTTTAGAAGGTGTAACAGGAACAGTAACTTATGATGCAAATGGCAATTACACGGTTACAGACACTGCAGAAAACACACAAGTCATCTCTGCACAACAAGAGGGTACTGACTACTTTTTTGGGCCAGATGCAGCCAATGTGTTCGATGCTGATTACATTAAACTAAGAGAAGTTTCTCTTAGCTACAGATTACCTACTGACTGGATTAAAAACCTAGGAGTATCTGATGTAATGGTATCTGCTTTTGGTAGAAACTTAGGTGTCTGGGGTCTTGATAATGATAACTTCGACCCAGAAGTGGCTACATCAGGAAGTGGTAACATTCAAGGTTCTGAAGGGGGATCTCTTCCATCAACAAAAAGCTACGGTTTTAACGTACAATTAAAATTTTAAGAAAATGAAAACTAACTTTTTTATAATTATACTACTAATCACGGGCGCATTCACATCATGCACCGATGACTTAGTTGAGCTAAACATAAATCCTAACCAACCTGAGGTCGTTCCAACCGCTAATATATTTTCAAGCGCTACGAAACAATTTACAGATTTCTCAAGAAGTGGATTTAACGAAGGGCGTCTAACATTACCTTGGATGCAATACTGGGGACAAACCGCCTATGCTGATGAAGATAGATTTCTTTATCGTGAGACAACTGCCGAATCAATTTACAACAACACGTATTTGACGATGACAGATTTCAAAGCAATTTTAGATTTAAATACTAATGAGGAAACAAGAGGCGATGCAGCTGCATCAGGCAATAATGATAATCAAATTGCTGCATCTCGTATTATGTTATCTTATATGTTCTATGAGTTGACAAATTTCTTTGGGGATGTGCCTTACTACTCTTATGGATCTGACAATGAAACTTTCCAAGCAGCACAATTAGAAGCTGGAAACTTTACACCTGTATTTGCTGCGCAAGAGGACATCTACACAGATATTCTTAAAGAACTAAGAGAATCTGCAGATATGATTAATGAGGATGAACTTGTTTTTACAAATGGAGACAACATATTTAATGGTGATGCAACAAAATGGAAAAAGTTTGCTAACTCACTTATCTTAAGAGTTGCTACAACTATCAAAGGTGTTGATGCTGGTGCATATCAAACTGCTTTTGACGCAGCAATTGCTAGCGGAGTAATGACATCAAATGATGACAATGCTTCACAAGCCTATGATACTGCAGACGCAAATGCATCTCCACTATGGGGAGCATTTCTTACTAGAACAGACTTTGCAGTAGCTGCTCCTTTTGTTGAACTACTTAAAGGTGAAAGAGGAAACTTTGATCAAGATCCAAGATTATTTCAAATGGCTGTGCCAATTTCTGTTGACATCGAAGATGTGAAATCAGGGACAGCAGCAGTAACTATGGATTACGATGACTATTTAGGAGTGCCGTATGCATTTAGAAATACTAATTTTCTAGATAGAACTACATACTCTTATCCAAGTAGTAATGTTATTAAACCTGATTACCGAGAAATGCTGATGGAATATGCGGAAGTTCAGTTCTTAATTTCTGAAAGAAATGGTTTCGCGCAAGCGAACTATGAAGACGGTGTAGCAGCAAGTATGGAAAAGTGGGGAGTTCCTGCTGTAGATATAGCGACATTTGTAAGCAACCTTCCTCCAGCAAATCAAGCAAATGTTTTAAATCAAAAATATATTGCTTTATACATGCAAGGACATCAAGCTTACACTGAGTACAGAAGAACAGGTTTTCCTAACATTTTAGTTCAGGTAAATGAAACTGTTGATCTTCCTCAAGAACAGATTGATGGACTAGCACCAGAAAACAGAGTAGAAAGTTACGTTTTTGAAGCAGGACCTGTTGATCCATCGGTATCTGATTTACCATTTAGATTAAGATACCCACAAATATTACAAACTCTCAACGGTGCGAACAGAGACGCAGCGGCAGCCAACTTATCAAATGGCGATTTAATAATCAGTAAATTATTTTGGGACGTTAACTAAACTTTTGTAATTAACATCTAAAAAGGCCACTCAATTCATGAGTGGCCTTTTTTTTTTGGCTTAACAGATTAGCAATAGTAAACAATAAAATCTAATGAATTATAAAATGTTAAAATCATAAAGCTTTTGTAATAATTTTGAATTTTTCTTAACAATATGTCATTTCATGTCAACCCTCTGTTTTTCTGAACATTAAGACTATAAATATTAATAATAAGTTAATAAAACACCCTACTAACCTCATTTCCAACCTTAATTTCGTTAAAGAAATATTAATTTTTATATATAAAATGTTATTTTAGCCACGGCTAATTCAAATAATTTATAAAAATGAAAACAAAGTTTAGTGGAATTTTAACGCTATTACTAGCGTTTGTAGTGCAAGTTTCCCTTGCACAGACAACAGTTTCCGGAACTGTTACCGAAGAAAATGGTCCTTTGCCTGGTGCAAATGTCATTGTTAAAGGAACATCAACTGGAACACAAACCGATTTTGACGGTAATTATTCAATTCAAGCGAGTCCAACTGATGTTCTTATTTTCAGTTTCGTAGGATTCACTACAAAGGAAATAACTGTAGGAAATCAGACAACTATTAACGTAGGCCTTGCAACAGATAATGCTCTTGAAGAAGTAATTGTTACTGCTCAAGGAATTAAAAGAGAAAAAAAGGCGGTAGGTTATGCAGTAACCACCATTCAATCTGAAGCGATTGGATCAAGACCTTCTACAGATGTTGCTCGTGTACTTCAAGGTAAAGCTCCTGGGGTAAACATACAGCAAACCTCTGGACTTGCAGGATCTGGTACAAACATTATTATCCGTGGTTATTCTTCTATTAATGGTAGTAACCAGCCACTTTTTGTTGTTGATGGGATCCCATTTAATACAGCTACTAATTCTGACCAAGGGTTTAACTCAGGTGGAAACTCTGCATCATCACGTTTCCTAGATATTGATCCTAACAACATTGCTGAAATATCAGTTCTTAAAGGTTTAAGTGCAACAACTCTATACGGACAAGCTGGACGTAATGGTGTTGTTCTTATCACGACTAAGTCTGGTTCTACCTCAGGGTCTCTTCAAAAGAAGTTTGAAGTTTCTGTAGATCAATCATATTTTGTGACTGAGATTGCAAACCTTCCAGATTATCAAGATACTTATGGTAATGGATTTTACCAGTCATACTCTCAAGCATTTAGTAACTGGGGACCTAATTTTGATTCTAGAGGTACAAATGGCGTAGATGAAAATGGTAATGTACCACACCCATATGACAGAGCTGCTCTTGCAGATGTGTTCCCAGAATTTCAAGGTGCAGATTATGCTTACCGTCCTTACGACAGTGTTGAGCAATTCTTTACTACAGGAGGCGTAACTACAACTTCTATAGGGGTAAACTCTTCAACAGACAAAGGTTCTTATAATGTAAGTTTTGGACGTACTGATGAAGAAGGATTTGTAAAAACAAGTACATACCAACGTATTAACTTTAGTGCCGGAGGATCTACAAAACTCGCAAATGGATTGAATATATCTAGCTCATTCAACTTTACAAGAACAGACAGAACAACACCTCCTACTGCAGTTGCTACAGGAAGTAACCCTGCAGCAGGAACAGCATCACTTTTTGCAAACGTTCTCTATACACCTAGAAGTGTAGACTTAATTGGGCTTCCATATCAAAACCCGGTAGACAACTCAAGTGTTTACTATAGAGGTGGAAATGATATTGACAATCCTTTCTGGACATTAAACAACATTCAGAATGATGAACGCGTGAATAGATTCTTTACTAATATATCTGCATCTTATGATATTAGCGATTGGTTCAACGTAAGTTACCGTGTAGCATATGATACTTATTCACAAGAGCAGCAGTATGGAGCAAATAAAGGAGGTAATCAAATCCAAGGTGGTGTTTTAACTACTTCTAGTAGAATAAATGAAACTTGGGATCACACATTAAGTTTAAACTTTGATAAATCTATTTCTGACAAATTAAATATTGATGGTAACATTGGTCTCAACCCAAGAAGAGAAGTTACGAGTCTTCAAGGAGTTTCGAGTAATCAACAATTTGTTTATGGTCTATTGACTCACAACAATTTTGAAGAATCAAACGGTTTTACAGGTTTTCAAGAGCAAAATATCATAGGTCTTTACGGAAACGTAACACTTGGTTACGATAACTATGCTTATTTAAACTTACAAGGTAGAAATGATTGGTTCTCTTCTTTACCAAAAGAAAACAGAGCTATATTCTATCCTTCTGCGAGTTTATCATTAATCCCTACGTCTGCATTTGAGTCTCTTAAAGGCAATGATGTTGTTAACTACATAAAACTTAGAGTAGGATATGGATCTTCTGCAGGTTTCCCTAACCCATATGCAACAACAATTGGGCTTGGAAGTGGAACAAACGTATTCCAAAATCAAGATGGTGGAGCAGTAAACGTTCTTACTGTAGCAAATACTTTAGGAAATCCAGATTTAAAACCTGAACTTATTCAAGAACTTGAAGCTGGTATAGAAGCACGCTTATTTAAGAATAGATTATCCCTAGATTTATCTGTTTATGATAAAGTTTCTAATGATCTTATTATCCAGAATAGACTCTTAGATCCTGCAACAGGATATACTGTTACATCTGATAACATTGGAGAAATTACTAATAAAGGTATTGAAGTAGGATTCGGAATTAAAGCAATTCGCGGAGAGAAAGAAGGTGATTTCAACTGGGATATTAATGGACAATGGTCTGTTAATGAGAATATTGTTGAAGATAACGGAGGTGAGGACGGAAGTATTACTGTTTTCGCTGGATTTAGTAACTTAGGTAACGCGGCTATATCAGGCGAAGCTTTTGGTGTCATTGTAGGTAGCTCAATCACGAGAGATGCAAACAACAACTTAGTTGTGGGAAGTGATGGTAATTACCTTGTAGACAACAACCTATCTGTAATCGGTGATCCGAATGCAGACTGGAGATCAACAGTAATAAATGAATTCTCTTATAAAGGCTTCTCATTACAAGCTCAACTTGAATATCAACATGGAGGAGATATGTATTCTACAACAGCTGCGGCACTTCTAGCTCGTGGATTAACTGAGGATACAAATTTCGATAGAACTCAAACGTATGTATTACCAGGTGTAACACAAGATGGAGCTCCTAACAACATACAAATAGCAGCTACAGATGTAGGTTTTAGAAATTCTGGATTCTTTATTGATGAACAAGCAATCTATGATGCTACCTCAATACGTTTAAGAGAAGTATCTTTAGGTTATACATTCCCTGAGAAACTTTTAGAACGCACACCATTAGGTAGCCTTAGAGTTAACTTCATCGGTCAAAATTTATGGTTTAAAGCTATAAACTTCCCAGATGGTCTTAATTTTGATCCAGATGTATCAAGTACAGGTGTAGGAAATGGTCAAGGGTTTGATTACCTCACAGGACCTACTTCTAAAAGATTTGGTTTTAGTCTAAACGCAACATTCTAAAAAAAAGAAAATGAAAAAAATATTTTATTCTATATTGGCATTATCTATGATATTTGCTACTAATTCGTGCGAGACCACAGAGTTAGATTTACTAGAGAGTCCTACTCAAGTAGGACAAGACCAACTTGATCCGCAATTCTTGTTTAATAATATTCAATTAAATTTTGCAGGATTTGCTTCAACTACAGGAGGGTATGGATCATTTGCTTCATCTGTAACTAGACAGTTCTCAATGACAGGATCTAGTGTTTATGCAGGTGCATACTCCCCAGGTACTTTCAACGGAATTTGGTCAAACGCTTACGCAGGATTACTTCAAGATATTCAAACACTTGAAAATTTCCCAGAAGCTGAAACAAACTTCTCTTATCAATTGGGTGTATCCAAGATATTAAAAGCTCAGGTCCTTTTTACATTAGTTGATTTCTTTGGAGATGTTCCACTAGAAGAAGCTTTACAAGGCGCTGATAATCAAAGTCCAAATTTCACTGATCAAGTATCAGTTTATTTAGCAGCATTTGATGAATTAAATCAAGGTAGAGCATTACTTTCTTCAGGTACTGGTATTGAACCATTAGAAGACTTCTTCTATGGACTTGCCAACTCTTCTACTTCAAGAGGAAAATGGATTACAGCAGCAAACTCATTAGAGCTTCGTGCATTAAACAATGCAAAAGCAGGTGCTAGTGACTTAGGCATTGATGTTACAGGAAGAATTACTGCATTATTGAATGACAATAATTTAATCGATGATGCTTCAGAAGATCTTCAATTTAACTATGGTGCCAATAGATTAAACCCTAACACTCGTCATCCAGGATACAGTTTGAATTATGAAAATGATTCTTCTGGATATTTAGCTAATTACTTGATGTGGGAGATGACACAAGAAAAAGGCTTTGATGATCCAAGATTATTCTATTATTTCTACCGCCAAGATACTAACGCACAGAATGAGGATATATTTACTCTAGGATGTGCTGTACAATCAGCACCGGGACACTATGCTAGTGTTACTTCAATATATGAAGACGTTGATGTTACTGTACCTTTTTGTACTGCAGTTCCTTCTAGAGGTTACTGGGGTCGTGATCACGGAGATGACAATGGTATACCACCAGACAACACAAAAAGAACAGTATGGGGACTTTACCCTGCTGGAGGTGCGTTTGACGTAGGTGATGCTGCTGGAATTCAGAATGAAGGAGCAGATGGTCTTTTAGGAGCTGGGATAGAACCAATTCTTTTGAGTTCACACATCGCTTTTATTAAATCGGAAATTGCCTTAGAATTAGGAATAGGTGATGCTCAAGCTAGTCTTGAAGAAGCTATCAGATTCTCAATGGATAAAGTAACTTCTTTTGGAGGATTAAATCCATCTACTATTGTTGTTGCAGATGATTCAGGTACGGCAGCTAATGAGGAGGTTTTATTAGGAGAATTTTTAGCTTCACAAGCTCAAATTGACAACTATGTCAATTTTGTAAATGATGCTTATGATCAAGCTGTTGGGAATGACGCTAAACTCAATGTTGTGATGAAAGAGCATCACATTGCTTCATTTGGTAATGGACTTGAAGTATACAACGCATACCGTCGTACAGGATTCCCTAACAACATGCAACCTTCTTTAAACCCTAATCCAGGAGATTTTTACAGAAGTGCTTTATATCCTGATTCAAGTATCAACAACAATCCAAATGCTCAACAAGCTGATATTTCACGTCAAGTATTTTGGGACAAAAATCCAGCTGGATTTATTAACTAATTTCAAAACTAGAAAAAATGAAAAATATATTAAAAACGTTTCTCATTGCCTTTATAGCAGTTGGTATTTTCAGCTGTGAGGATAATGAAAAATATCCATTACCTGCTACAGAGGATGGATCGTTTGTAACTGTTGAGTTTGACAATTTAATACTTGATGTTACAGATTTAGAGAATACGGCTATTACTGGAGTACTAAAAGCGCCAGTACCAAACGTAGCATCTTACGAATTGCAAGTAGCTCGTTCTACAGGAGGTGTTTTATCAGATTACGTAACTGTATACACTACAGACACCTTCCCATCAAATTTCTCTATTGATTTAGAAGACTTATCTGGTGCATTAGGACTAGAAGTTGCAGATTTTGGTGCAGGAGACCGTTTTGACTTCCAAGCTACAAGCACATCTACAGATGGAAATGTGACTGAATTCTCTTTAATTAATGGGGATTTACAGGCAGAGCCAGGTCAGCTTCAATCATACCAGTTTACTTCTTTTATTTCTTGTCCTTTCTCTACTGATGAAGCGCTTGGAACTTATACGTTTACAGATTGTGGATTCGGTAATTGTGAAGGAAATCAATTTGAAGTTGTAGCAGGTACAGATCCTAATACTGTGGTTTTAATTAACCCTTACGACTCTACTCCACTTAACGCTGGAGATGATCCATTTGAAATTACTATAGTTGTTGATCCAGCTACAGGAATTGGTAGTATTGCTCAACAACGTGCATTTTCTACATTAGAGTATTGCTGTGGAGGCTTTGAGGATACTGAAATCCAGGCAGATTCTGGATTTTACTTCTCTTGTACAGGTACTATATTATTCACTGCGCGTACAGTCGTTCCTCAGACAGGTACTGGTGCACTATTCACCTTCGGAAATCGTGCGTTTGAAGCTCAGAAAAACTAAAAATTAAAAATGATGAAACTTAATTATATTAAATATTTCGGAAAATTTGCTTTTGCTGCAGTGCTTGCACTTGGAGCAGTAAGTTGTGAAGATGATGAACCTGTCTCTGCGGGAGAAGGTGACCCTCTAACAAAAAATATTGTTTCAGTAGACGCTATGGTAACTGCACTTCAACCAAATGTTGGAGAAGGAAACCTTACACCATTTGCTGTAACGATTGGAAATTCATTTAGCTCTGACGCTACTGTAACTGTAAAAGTTACTTTCGATAATGGTGAGGTAAGTACAGGAACAGCAGTTGTTCCTGCTGGTACTACAACTGGAACCGGATCTTTAACTATGCCTACAGATGATGGATTTATACCAGCAGGTTTAGTTGCTGAAGATGCAGGAACTCTTTCTGCTGTAGCCATCCGTCTTGACGAATTAGTTGAAGGTACAACGTATGTTGTCGCGCCTAACGAAACAAGTATTGGAATTTTCTCTGATACACTAGGTATCGCTGGAGGTCTAAACAGCATTTTTGACTGGACGAATCCAGAAAATGCAGATCTTGATTTTTACGTTATAGATGAAGCATTCACTGCTATTTTGGAGGATTCTGAAACAGGTTCTCGTTTTGAAAGTGATTTATTTCAAACTATTGGGAGAGAAGATGGAGTTTACGTTTTTTACACTTCAATATTTACTGCACCAGCAGATGAGGCTATTGATTACCAAGTACTATCAACCTTACCTGATGGGTCACTTAATGCCTTTGAAGGGACACTTCCTGCAGGAAGCCCTCAAGGCTCTTTTATTCCATTAGGATCGTTTGAGAAAATAACAGACGAAGTAAGTGGTACAGTTTCATACACCAATTTTACGGCTCTATAATCTAAAGACGTAATTTAATTATAAAGGGGGACCAATATGGTCCCCCTTTTTTTGTTCTTACTAGTGTGCATTTATATATTCCATAATAGAATACCTTTTAACTATCTTTGCAGCAT
Organism: Dokdonia sp. PRO95; assembly: GCF_000355805.1. Taxonomy (NCBI): domain Bacteria; kingdom Pseudomonadati; phylum Bacteroidota; class Flavobacteriia; order Flavobacteriales; family Flavobacteriaceae; genus Dokdonia; species Dokdonia sp. PRO95. The sequence continues at coordinate 1,886,616 of NZ_CM001837.1, read as the reverse complement.
GCAAAAAGACCTACAAATCTTTGGTACTCGTGCCATCATAGAAGCTATACAAGCTGGTAAAGAAATAGATAAAGTTTTTCTTCAAAAAGGGCTTCACAACCCTTTATTGAGCGAACTCAATACACTCATCAAAAAAAATGGTGTACAAACTTCACATGTACCTATTGAAAAACTAAACAAACTAACACAGCAAAATCACCAAGGTGCTATTGCCGTAGTAAGCGCGATTTCATTTTATGATTTTGAAGAGCTTGTAAATGCTGTTGTAGAAACCGAAGCTGCTCCCCTATTTATATTATTAGATCAATTATCTGATGTAAGAAATTTTGGTGCCATTATACGTACTGCAGAATGTACAGGCGTGCATGGTATCATTATCCCTAAAAAAGGTGGCGCTCCAGTAAATGGTGTGGCTATAAAAACTTCGGCCGGAGCTGCTTTTAACATTCCTATTGCCAAGGTTGACCATATTAAAGATGCCATTTATTACCTACAAGGATCAGGAGTGCAAGTGGTAGCGGCAACAGAAAAAACTGATACTACTTTATTTGAAACAGACCTTACACCACCTACGGCTATAGTAATGGGTCGTGAAGACAGTGGTGTATCTCCTGGCGTTCTCAAAATTGTAGATAAACAAGCAAAACTTCCTCTTAAAGGCTCTATTGCTTCATTAAATGTTTCGGTTGCTTGTGGTGCTTTTTTATATGAAATAGTTAGACAACGCTCATAAACTACCTTTTTCCGGTGTTTTAGGATCTTTGTACTCATAACTTATCACAATAGTTTCCGCTCCTTCATCTTGATCAATTTCTGGAGGCAGTTCAAAGAAGTTTCCATTTTCATCAAACTGCTGCATGAATGGATCATCATCTGAAGAATAATCAGGTTGCTCCCAATTATATGTAACTGGTTTTGGTACGCTTTCGCGAAAGCATAACGCAATCAATCCTCCAGCTATAAATCCAGATAAATGCCCTTCCCAAGATATAGTCTCACTAGTGGGAAGTGTTCCCCATATGAGACTACCATAAAGAAATACAACTATTAATGATAGTGCAATAAGTCGAAAGTGCTTTGCTAGGATCCCTTTAAAGAAGAGAAAAGAAACTAGCGCATATATCACTCCGCTCATTCCGATATGGTATGAGTCCCGACCTATTAGCCAAGTACCTGTGCCGCTCAATATGACAAGAAGTAAAAGAACACGCCAAGAAATTTTCCTATAAAAATAGAACAAGGCGGCACTAAGCACGAGTAATGGTACGGTATTGTGCCATAAATGTTTGATTCCAGAATGAATAAATGGTGAGAAAATCACACCTTTTATTCCCGTTGCCGTACGTGGTCTCACTCCCCACTTAGTAAAGTCTAAACCAAACTTTATCTCTACCCAGAATACTCCCCACATTAAGAGAACAAAGAATAATGGGAATACTACTACCCCATTATAAAACTTAAAATAATCTGCTTCTTTGTTCATAAGAATGTGCTTATCTCTTTAACTACAAATTAACGCCCATAGTCGAAGTAGATGTAATATTGTCACTAAAGACCTTAACAAAATAGCTATTTTTGTACTATGAATACTCCTCTTGCAGAAAGGTTACGCCCAAAAAAATTAGAAGATTACCTCAGCCAGCAACACCTTGTAGGCCCTAACGGATCACTACAACAGGCGTTAAAGGCGGGTATAATACCGTCGCTTATTTTGTGGGGACCTCCAGGTATAGGAAAAACGACTCTTGCAACTATTATCTCCGAAGAGTCCAACAGACCTTTCTACACGTTGAGCGCTATAAACAGCGGAGTTAAAGATATACGTGACGTTATTGATAAAGCAAAGCAAAGCGGAGGGCTTTTTACACAAAAAAACCCTATCCTTTTTATAGACGAGATTCATAGATTTTCAAAATCGCAGCAAGACTCTCTACTAGGAGCAGTAGAGCGCGGTTGGGTAACCTTAGTAGGTGCTACTACAGAAAACCCAAGTTTTGAGGTTATTCCCGCATTGCTCTCTCGTTGTCAAGTATATATCCTAAAACCCTTTGAAAAGAAGGATTTAGAATTATTACTTCATAGGGCAATTACAGAAGATAGTATTCTCCAGAAGAAAGATATCACACTCAAAGAAACAGAAGCATTACTCCGCCTAAGTGGCGGAGATGCTCGTAAACTACTCAATATATTTGAACTTATAGTAACTACAGAGTCTCAAAAAGAGGTAATTGTTACTAATGATATGGTGCAATCTAAAGTGCAACAAAATATTGTACGATATGATAAGACTGGAGAGCAGCATTACGATATAATTTCTGCTTTCATCAAATCAATACGAGGAAGTGACCCTAATGCAGCTGTTTACTGGCTTGCACGTATGATAGAAGGCGGGGAGGATGTGAAGTTTATTGCTCGCCGTCTTATTATTGCTGCTTCTGAAGATATTGGGAATGCAAATCCGACGGCACTGGTAATTGCTAATAATTGTTTTCAAGCCGTGACAACTATTGGGTATCCTGAAGCGCGCATTATACTTAGTCAGTGCGTGACTTACCTTGCCACTTCTCCAAAAAGTAATGCATCATACCTTGCAATAGGCAAAGCGCAACAACTAGTAAAACAAACAGGAGACTTATCTGTACCACTCCCGTTACGCAATGCGCCAACGAAGTTGATGAAAGAAATAGGGTATGGTGATGATTACAAGTATTCACATGACTTCCCAGGTAGTTTTGTAAAGCAAGAATTTATGCCACCCGAAATAAGTGGCACTAGATTTTACGAACCCACTAATAACGCGCGCGAAAAAGCTTTACGCGAAAGTTTAAAAGAAAAATGGGGTTCTAAATACGGATATTAAAAGACTATTATTTCTTAATAAAAATCATCTCGATAGGATCTGCAATTCCCTTAATCACACGCTCCACAATAAGACGTCCCTCTTTTAAATATCCTTTTCCTGTAAACTGAGTTGTTGTTACTTGAAAGCGCGCACCTAATTTTACATTAGTGACCTCTCCTATTTTTTGAGAATTTTCAAAAAACTGAATGGATGAACCAGCAGTAAGCGCTTCATAAGCGCCATCTGTACTTACATAAGATTGTACCGTTAACACATTATTTCCAGAAAGTGACTCATTACCTACTCGCTCTTGACTAGAGACAGTAGACTCCACTATGTTCTCCTCCTTTTGAGAATTATCTACTAAAGGTTTCTCAGGTTTCTCAGTCATAGTAGGTTTTTCTTCAACCACCACGGCACCACTTTCTTGATACGCATAATTAAGCTCTTCGATAGATACAAAAGCTCTCCTTAGAGCCTCATGATAACTCTTCTTATAATCTTTAAGCTTGCTAGTTCCTTCTTCTGATAAGAATATTACAGCATCATTACAGTCTAGTAATTTCACGCGCAATTTAGTTCTAAGCATTCCTGAAGATTCTACAATATCTGCACGAAGGTTGTTACACCCATTACGTTTGTAATCTAACGGAAGATTACTTGCCTTTTCCAAGTAAGCCTCAAACCCATATTTATTAAAAAGAAAAGTTGTTAAGCTATTCATTTGATACTGGTCTTGTTCATTCAAAAAATCAAATTTTTCAGGAACAATCACATATTTATAATCATTAACAGATTGAGATATTAATGAAGAACTTATAACGACTGTAAGTAATAAACTAAGTACTAATTTCATGGTAGAATTATTTGTTATTGAATACTAGTTGCATTCCAAGTTGTAAACTCGCTCCTCTAGCCTTTGCAAGATTTGAATATTCTAGTAAGTTATCTGCAGCAAGATAGAGATTAAATTTATCAATTTTTGCACTCATTAAAAGCCCAATATTCTTACTTGAACGTTTGTCATAAGTATACGTAACACGCGAGAGTAATTTATTCCCCCACTGTTTTTCATAGTAACCCGTCAATGCAGTTTGAAAACCTCTAGGCCTCTTTATGCTATATAAATGTGCACCCACTCGATTTTTATAAATTCTTTTTGATTTGGATCTACAATTACACCCCTCTCCCCTATCCTCACCAAAAGAATACTGTACAGAGCCATTTATTTTTAAAGGACGCCAACTAATATAAGGGCTAGATAAACTATCTTCAAGAGTTACGGCATCTTCAAACTCATCTTCTAGTTCCTGCCAGTATGAAGTAGTCTCGACTCCCTGTATAGCGCCTGGAAATTCAAGCTCAATACCACTAGTCTCATAATCACCTCTAGCACTAAAATTCTTCACATCTGCTTTATGCCTCACAAAACCAATATCGATAAGACTTCCAGTGACTAGCCATTGATCATTAATAAAATGTGTGAACCCTACATCTAAACCAAATCCAGCATTATCACTAAGAAAAGCATTACTAACAATTTCATTTACTTCTGTAGACTCTTCTTCTTCAAACAATGATGCAATACCAGAAGTGTTTACTCCTAGACTTACATTACGTAGTTGATGACTATAAAAATTGGGCCCCTCCGGTGTAGTTCTCGTTACAAAAGTCCCAGTATTATCAGTACTATTAATATTTGCAACACTCATATATACTTTAGCTCGCACCCCTAATTGCCAAGAGTCGTTTACTTGCTTCTGCAATCCAAAGTGATATACAGAGAGAGACTCTGCAGTAAACGAAAGATCAGAAAAGTCAAACGCCCTATCAATATAATCTGCATTACCTCTATAGGCCAGTACTGCGATGTCTTTTGGGAAGTAGACAAGTGCATCTATCTCATGATACAAACCTCCAGAGTAATAAACTTCTGACTTCCTTGACCTCCATCCAAAAGACAAAATCTCTAGTTGCTGATTTACACCAAAGTAATCTTTACTATCAAGCTCAGCGATCGCAATATCAATAGAGGTATTAATATCTCTATCTGACCTAAAGAGGTCGTAAGCACTAACTCCAGATGAGCCACCCTCTACAGAAAATCCAGATAAAAAAGGGATTCCTATATGCTTGTCAAAAGTAATAACACTTGCTGGATTACTTAACAGTGACTGAGGCAACTCTTGCACATTGTACAATAGCTGTTTATTCTGTGCTGAAACGGTATAGGTTAATACCAGAAAAAGAAAACCAAGTATATATTTCATACTAAAAATCTGATATTTCTAAAGCGTATATAGCTTTACTTTGTAATGAATAGTGCCCATTAATAGGTTGTCCATTTAAAAATAGCGTTATCTCATTAACAACTTGAATTGAATTCTTAATGCGTGCTATATCTTCTTCAGAAAGAATAACGTCAAAAGAATTTCTAACAACCTCACCATCTAACGAGCCATTTATCGGGTAATTTAATTCATATTGCACACGACCTGATTGATCAAGAAAAAGTGATTTATTTACTACATTCTGAGATAATGTACTCTCACTTTGATACATAAACGACAACTCCTTTAATGATTCTTGAACAATTGCATCATTTATAAACTCAAGCCTAGTTGTGTCTCTTATAACAATTTGAGAACCCACATTAGGCGCCGCCTGAAAGTTTGCTGCATTAAGTGTAAAAAAAACTAAATCTGCATCCACTCTAGGGCTCAAGACTACCTCATCTACACGGTCTGTATCAATATCACTAACGCAGGATGTTGTTAACACTAGTAAGCTTAAAGCGAAAAAATAAAAAAAACGTCTATAAGAAATCATATGTCACTTGATTGTTACGTAGTACCGTATTAAAACGATGCAGGTTTAGCCTTATTGTTAAAGATACTCTTTGAGTTGTGGTATACTCTTGACTTCTTTAATGCCTGATGGTAATTTCAATTTATGGTAATTGAAACATATTGCATCCATTCCTACATTTATAGCCCCTACAATATCTGCCTCATACGTATCCCCTATCATGAGGCTAGTACTAGCAGTAGCTCCTGCTTTTTCCATAGCTACATGAAAAATTTTAGGATTTGGTTTCTTAACATTGGCAGACTCACTAGTGGTCATAGTTTGAAAATAAGGGGTAAGTCCTGACTTCTTCATTTTGGTAGTTTGCACTTCTTGAAAGCCATTAGTAATAATGTGCATCTTATAATTAGGCGCTAGATAATCTAATAACTCGATAGTACCATCAAATAGAAAGTTATTCTGTGGCAAGTGATTAATGTAATCATCAGAGAGTCTATCAATAATATCATCTGTAACAGAAATCCCCATCTTGTCAAAGGTCTTTTTAAATCTTCCGTAGCGCAGCTGTGCTTTCGTGATACGTTCTTCTCTATACCATTTCCATTGCTGGAAATTTATAGGACTATAAACTTCTAAGAACTCGTCATAATTAATAGAGAGATTGTTGAGTTCAAAAATTTTGGCGAAAGCCAAACCACTATTACGGTCAAAGTCCCATAATGTGTGATCAAGGTCAAAAAATATATCTGTAATATTAGCCATTTGCTAGTAAGTGTCTAAAGAGTTTTTTGCTGTAAATATCATCAAAGGAGGCATTAGAAAAAGAAATTCTAAATACGCCTCCCACGTTCTTAAGGCGGTCTTGTAACTCCTTGAGAAGTACAAAATCAATGGTATGGTTTTTATAATTTATAATTGCATCAGACTGCATGCAAACTGGGTTTACGACTAGTGGAGTCTGGATTTCATAATCAAGATCGTAATACAAGAATGATTGTGATGTACCTGCTCTAAAACCTATAATACCGTCATAGCCCATAGTAAAATCTTGTTGAATCTCTTGATCTAAAGCATCGCGATACACGTGCGGTAAATTCAATTTAAAATTTGAGATGTGTATGCTACGCAAGGGTCTATGTTCTATTTCTTCTAGACGCTTTCGTTCTAGACCTAAGGAAACCTTGTCACGTGCAGCTTGTGGCGATACTAACAGACCTACTTTGCAATAATCACCCACCATTTTTATGGTAGTTTGAAAGCTACGCTTAGAATGTTTAATATTCTTACCATCCTTACCATAATCTCCCACTTGAAAAAATACTTGAAAGAGGCATTTTTCATTTTTCTGCACATTAGTAAGCCAGCCGAAGGTGTCGTAAGGATCTTTACGTGCACCTACTAATACTTGTGTGCGTCGTAAAATTTCGCGCAAGCGTAATTTACTTATATCTCTCACATAACCTCCTAGCATGCGTAACACGCCTAGCTTTCTGTATTTGAAAGCCTGAGGCACCGTAACCATCATATGTGTATGATAGGTGCTTTCTTTCAACTCAATTGCTGGAAAACTATTAACTAGTACTGCTGCAAAACGATGTATCCATATATCAATGACTGGCTGCTGTAAAAAATCATGTATTCCCCCTAGACTTTCTGAAGCGGGAAAGCGTCCCAAGTCATCCTTTACATGTGGTAAATACTCTTCATACCTACTTAATAAATAAAATGTTGCGGCAAAAATATCATAGGGAATCTCAGTTGTTGCTTCTCTTATTTGAAAAAAACAAGGAACTCCATCCCAGTCTTGTACGCTTATATCCATAGAAAGTACTCCTTGATCAAAGAGCAAGTCTGTGCTTCTTATGTGAAGTTCGTTACCTAATTTTTTGTTAGTATAAGAAAGTTTAGGTCCCTCGTGAGCAATAAAAGCTTCTAACTTGCTAGTAAATTGCACAGGCACGCCTAAAATACGCGTACATATATGTTTGAATGTATATGAAACACGAGGTGTGATTTTATGCGTATAAACAAGTAACATGAGGCAGGCAGTGATTATAGAATGCCGTCATCGGCAAAGCTAAAATACTGTTTTTCGGTCACAATAATATGGTCTAAGACTTGGATATCTAGACTCTGCGCAGCCGTTTTCAGTTTGGCAGTAAGTAGCTTATCTGCTTGTGATGGTTTAAGGGTTCCAGAAGGGTGATTGTGCCCTAAAATCATTCCCACAGCACTAAGTTCTATGGCGGTTTTCATTACTAGCCTTACATCTACTAGTGTTCCCGTGAGTCCGCCTTTACTCACTTGCTCTTTGCGTAGTACCTTGTTTGAATTGTTTAGAAAAAGCACCCAGAATTCCTCGTGCCCTAACTCTCCTATGATGGGTTGTAAAATTTGATAAGCATCTTTTGAGGAAGAAATACGCTTTCGCGAAAGCGTCTCTCCACCACTTCTCCTTCTCCCTAGTTCTAGCGCAGCAGCGATAGTAACGGCCTTTGCCTCTCCTATTCCTTTAAATTTCATTAAATCTTTTACCGAAAACTTACCCAGCTCCGAAAGATTATTCTCGGCTTGGGAGAGAATGCGTTTACTTAGTGAGACTGCGCTTTCCTCTCTAGAACCAGAACTTATTAAAATAGCGATTAACTCTGCATCAGATAATACAGAACGTCCCTTTACCATTAGTTTCTCTCGTGGCCTATCATCTTCAGACCAATTTTTTATAGAAATATAGGAAGCAGCGTCTGTAGATGATTTTATAGCCATAAGCCTTAAATATAATGCTTTAGTCTGAATATCTGTACTTTAGCTATGCAATTGACTTTAGTACATATTGCTAAAACTATAACTACAAAGAGTGCACTAGGTAATACCGCAACGCTTAGTATATAAAAGGTGTCTTTCTATTTAAGGATATGAAGAATGAGAAAATGGTACATTTACATCTCATCTCTAAAAGCTATATATGTCTGAAATCATCACTTCCATTTTCTTCATTTTTGCAGTGATTGACCCTATAGGATCTATCCCTGTATATCTAGAGGCTACAAAAGAATTTGATTTACGTCACAAAAAGAAAATTGCCGTTAGAGCTTCTGTGATAGCATTTTTAATACTCTTATTTTTTATAGTGATAGGACAGCTCATTCTTGAAGGAATGTCTGTATCCTTGAATGCCTTCCAGATTTCTGGAGGTGTAATACTATTTCTATTTGCGCTTACTATGATTTTTGGCGATGGTAAACCAGAAGACGAAAAAAATAAAATTACAGATTATAAACACGTTACCATATTCCCCATTGCAATACCGTCTATTGCTTCTCCTGGAGCAATTATGGCTGTGGTTTTAATGACAGATAACCATATTTACTCTATACAGGAACAGTTTATAGCTACAGCACTCGTGCTGTTTGTGATAGGACTTACTTGTTTGATTTTACTTGGAGCAAATAAACTTCAAGATCGCATAGGTAACTACGGGATTACTGTTATTAGTAAAATAATGGGACTCATCTTAGCCGCGTATGCTGTACAAAGTATTTTGAGCGGGATAAGCTCTTATTTTGGGACAGGTATCGCTTAAAATTTATTTCAAGACCTCATAATCATCATCATGTTTTTAATAGACAAGCCCTTTGCTTCAGATTTTCTTATTGCAACTATAAAAGAAAATAACTACCCCATTATTGCCACTCCAATTGCAAAGTCCATTATTCAAGATGACACGCTCAACTGGATAGAGGAGCAGGATGCGGTAGCTATCTATAACGATAATCCAGAAACAGCATTATATTCAAACTCAGAAAACGCGCTGGTATGGATAGAAGAGCACCTAGGAGATAGCACACTTGCTCGTCAAATAAATATTTTAAAAGACAAAGTCCAATTTAGAGAGCTTACTAAAAGCTTGTTTCCAGACTTTTATTTTCAAAAGCTTTCTCTAACTGATGTCCATCTTCTAGATGCCGAAACATTAAAATTCCCTTTTGTTATTAAACCTAGTGTTGGCTTTTTCAGCATAGGAGTTCATATCATCCACGATCAACATGATTGGAAACAGGCAAAGAAGGAATTACACCCAGAGAAGCTCAAAAGCATCTTTCCTAAAAATGTGCTGGACACCACATATTTTATTATTGAAGAATTTATTCAAGGAGAAGAATTTGCTATAGATTACTATCACAATGCAAATGGTGAGGTTGTAATTTTAAACATTTTACACCACCTATTCTCTTCTGGCAAAGATACTAGCGATCGCGTTTATTGCACCTCAAAAGATACTATCACCACATATAGTGCTGCCATACATGAATTCTTAAGTGCGTTAGGACAAGAATTACAACTCAAGAATTTTCCTGCGCATGCAGAGATACGCATCGATGCTTCTGGAAAAATAACTCCTATTGAGGTTAATCCGCTGCGTTTTGGAGGATTTTGTACTACGGGTGACTCACTTGGTGTTACCTTAGATTTTAATTCTTATGTATGCTTTCGCGAAAGCAAAAAACCTAACTGGGACCACATATTTAAAGGCAAGGAGGATAAAGTCTTTAGCATAATTATACTAGACAATAGTACGGGTATCCCTGCCGAAAGCATCAAAAGTTTTGACTACAAAAAGATAGCTACAAAGTTTGAAAAACCAGTACTAGTAAGACCTCTGGATATACATAGCTATCCTGTATTTGGATTTATTTTTACAGAAACGAGCCTTGGTAATGAGCGCGAACTCACAGATATCTTAACTTCTGATTTAAAGGAATACGTTACTACATAATCTCAACAAGGTTTCTTGAATTTTATAATAAGCCTAACACTTTCTATTCGCTGGGCGTAAATCGCCGTACTATCTTTACAGCCTCTAAGAAGTACCATATATTATAAAACTCATATTATGAATAAAACAATACTATCGCTACTTGTTGTATTTTCTATTATAAGCTGCAAGAACACTACAGAAACAAAAGAAGCACAAAAAACTCAGGAAAGCCCAGTAATTACTGAAGTAGCTACCTTTACAGGACAACAGGTTACAGGTGTTACGGTAAGTAATGAAGGTAGAATATTTGCTAATTTTCCAAGATGGAGAAAAGGTGTAGAAAACTCTGTAGTTGAAGTATTAGAAAATAATGAGTCGGCTGCATTCCCTAACGAACAGTGGAATACATGGGAAGATGGAAAAGAAATTAATGATTCGCTTTTTGTAGCGGTACAATCTGTAGTCGCTTTCAATAATGACTTATATGTAGTGGATACACGTAATCCATTATTTGGTGGTGTGATTGACAACCCAAAAATCTTTGTATTTGACTTAACTACAAACTCATTAAAACGCACTTACACTATTGATGAAACTAGCATCCATAAAGACTCATACATAAACGATGTGCGTATAGATGCAAAAAACAACAAAGCTTACTTTACAGACTCTGGACATGCAGGACTTGTAGTTTTAGACCTTGAGTCTGGCGAATCTAAAAGAGTTTTAAATGAGCACACCTCAACACTAGCTGAAGTAAGCCAACTTACTTTTCCCGGTGGCAGTACTTGGGAGAACACAGTACATTCTGATGGTATTGCATTAGATGTAAATAATGACATTTTATATTACCACGCACTGAGCGGTTATAGCTTATATGCTATCCCTACGGCTGTTTTAAATAATGGTACTCAAGAAGAAATAGAAAATAGCGTATCTCTAGTTAAAAAAACAAGCGCACCAGATGGGATGATACTTGATGATGCTAGTAACCTTTACTTCGCCGACTTAGAAAATAACAAGGTGATGAAAATGGATGCTAACACTAAAGAAGTTTCTACACTTATTGAAGGTGACCAAGTACGCTGGGCAGATACCTTTAGTATTTACAAAGGCGATTTATATTACACCAACTCTAGAATAAATGAAATTACAGGTCCTCTAGGGGATATGAAATTTACTATCAATAAAGTGAGTATTGATTAAATAGAAGCCTTTTAATTTCAGGTATTAAAAAACCGCTTTATCCTTGAAGATAAAGCGGTTTTTCTATTTAACAATTTACATATTCTTAATAAGCATCATCATGTACAAAAGCAACAGCTCTACCTGATGGATCATTCATGTTTTTAAAAGCTTCATCCCATTCTAGTGCTGTAGGTGTACTACAAGCTACACTTGGCACAGAAGGCACACAGCGTGCTGCAGCATCACTTGGGAAGTGCTCTTCAAAAATAGTACGGTAGTAAAACTCTTCTTTGTTTTGAGGCGTATGGATAGGGAATCTATGATGTGCATTTTCCATTTGAGTTGCACTCACGGCTTCATCTACTATGTCCTTAAGACTATCAATCCATGAGTAACCTACACCGTCTGAGAACTGCTCTTTCTGTCTCCAAGCTACACTTTCAGGTAAATACTTTTCAAAGGCTTTACGCAAGATCCATTTTTCCATCTTACGCTCCTTAGTAATCATTTTATCTTGAGGGTTAAGACGCATAGCGACATCCATAAATTCTTTATCTAAGAAAGGAACACGTCCTTCTATTCCCCAGGCTGCAAGTGATTTATTTGCCCGTAGACAGTCATACATGTGTAACTTATCTAGTTTACGCACAGTTTCCTCATGAAACTCTTTGGCATTAGGCGCCTTATGGAAATATAAATATCCTCCAAAAATCTCATCTGCCCCTTCTCCTGAGAGTACCATTTTTACTCCCATAGATTTGATCACGCGAGCCATTAAGTACATAGGCGTACTCGCTCTTATCGTGGTGATATCATACGTTTCTAGATGATAGATTACATCACGTATGGCATCTAGTCCTTCTTGTATCGTAAACTCAATAGGGTGATGTACTGTCCCTATATGATCTGCAACTACCTGAGCAGCTGCAAGATCTGGAGAACCTTTGAGTCCTATACTAAAAGAGTGTAACTGTGGCCACCATGCAGCTTGCTCATCACCAGATTCTATACGCTTTTCTGCATATAGCTTTGCAACTGCACTGGTGATTGAAGAATCTAAACCTCCAGAAAGCAATACCCCATAAGGCACATCACTCATAAGTTGGCGTTTTATAGATGCCGCTAGTGCATCGTGCAACTCTTCTATACTTGACTCGTTATCTTTTACGTTATCAAATTCCATCCAGTCGCGAGAATACCAGCGTGTGAGCTCTCCTGTTACACTAGAGTAGTAATGTCCTGGAGGAAATAATTCTATCTTAGAACAAACACCTTCTAGTGCCTTCAACTCAGAAGCCACATAAAAAGTCCCATGCTGATCCCATCCCATGTATAGCGGAATAATTCCCATGTGATCACGGGCCACAAAATATTCATCTTTTGCTACGTCATATAGCGCAAATCCAAAAATCCCATTAAGTTTATCGCAAAAGTCGTGACCGTATTCTTTATAAAGTGCTAGTATGATCTCACAGTCTGATGCTGTTTGAAACTCATAATCACCTGTTATAGTCTCACGCAATTCTTTATGATTATATATCTCGCCATTTGCCGCAAGTACTAGACTCTTATCTTTTGAAAATAATGGTTGTTTTCCAGAAGCTGGATCTACTATAGACAGACGTTCATGTGTCATGATCGCTTTATCATTATTAAACACGCCATTCCAATCCGGCCCTCTATGGCGAATTTTTTTAGACATTTCTAATAATTGGGGGCGTAAATCTTCGGCTTTCTCCTTGAGATCAAAGGCGCATACAATTCCACACATGATTTTAAATATTTATTGTTATTGATAAGTCAAATATGCGATTATACTTCATTTAATAAAACGTTTATATAACATACAGTTACATATTATAACTAAATATCAATTAAACGTATTAATATGAAGGTATACGCTTTCGCGAAAGCGTACTTCTAAAACATTTTGAAAGTTTTAGCACTTTTGTAAGACTTACAACATAACTTTGAAGAAGCCTTGAGAGGTATTTCAAGACTAATTAACTCTTAAACACAATTACTATTATGAAAAAGTTTTTTATGACTGCTATGGTTGCACTAGCGTTTGTTGCTGCACCATCTGTAACTGCACAAGATTTTAAAGTAGACAAAAGCCCAATGGATCAAGCGGCTTTTCCATCTAATTACAAGGAATCAAATAAACAAGTAAAAGTAACATATAGCCGCCCTCAACTTAAGGAGCGTGAGCTTTCTAAACTTGCTCCAGACGGAAAAGTATGGAGATTAGGTGCAAATGAAGCAGCAGAGATTACACTTTACAAGGATATGAAATTAGGTACTACTCCAGTAAAAGCAGGAACGTACACAATGTATGCAATGCCTAATGGAGCCGAGTGGACCATTATTTTAAGCTCTGATCTCAATGTATGGGGATCTTACTTTTACAAAGAAGCAAATGATGTAGCTCGTATCACGGTACCAGTAACACAAGCAGATGAGTCTATTGAGTATTTTGGGATGGAATTCTTACCTGTAGATCAAGGAGCTCACCTTCACATGGCGTGGGGTAATGCTCGCGTAGAAGTACCTTTCTATAACTAAACATAGGCCTTAGGCTAAAAAACAGAAAACTGGATTCTCATTCTTGAGAATCCAGTTTTTTTTTATGTGTTAGAATGGGTATTTAGTGCACTATTCTTCAAAATTACCATCGAGCCACCTAGCTACTTTAAGTTCCCACTGTACTTCTTTCATATGATCGATAGAGTGGTTTGTTTCTTTATCAAATAATTGCTGGGTAGCAATGCGCTCCTCCTCTACTTCTTTATAAAGCATTTTTATTTCTTCAAGACTATTTGATGTAAATGCAAACGCGGCTACTTTATCTTTAAGTTTACGGGCATATACCTCAGTAATATTAAAATGTGTTTGCTCATGAGCTAGGAGATGCTTACTCTTTTCTTGGTGTCGCACCCATGAATACTCTGGATAGAAATGAGCAGTAACTGTTAGACTTTCTTTGTCTATGTACCCATCACCATCTGCTGCATATCCTTGACTAATCCCCGTACTTGAACTAGCTGCCCATCTCTCTAGCGAATCTGGTGTTCCTTTAAAATCTGACCATTGCAATACTCGGTTGCTATTCCAAGCAAGTCTTTCTGGAGCATCAGAGACAGACACTAAGGCTATTGCAAATAATATGATTAATACTCTACTCAATGCTATTAGGTTTTTTGTTTCTTCTTGCGTGCTGCTGGAAACAGTACGTTATTTAAAATCAAACGATAACCAGGTGAGTTAGGATGTAGTTCTAACTCTGTCTTAGGATCACCTACTCTATGCTGATAATCTTCTGGATCGTGCCCTCCATAAAAGGTAAAAAATCCTTTTCCTTTAATCCCGTGAATGTATCTCGCTTCACCATTTGTGAGATTTTCTCCCATGACTAGCACATTAGATTTTATAGTCTCAGGATCATAACTCGTAGTCTGTCCCATAAACCCTTTTACAAGTGCCGTATGATTTTGACAAAGCATCGTAGGGATAGGATCCCATTTTGCACTATAATCTTTTAAGGTAAAATAGTCTGTTTGAAAAGGAATCTTACGCTTGCGTGTCATATCAATAGACGAAAACTCATAGGTAGTAGGAGAACGTTCTAGCGTATAATTTTTAAAAGCAAATGTTTTTTGAAAATCTATTTTTGAAGTATATCCTGGTTCGCTAGGATCTCCGTCAAACATTGGTTCGCAAATATCTACTCCCTCGGCAGAGAGGGCAATATCAAAGCTATCTGTTGCACTACACATGGCAAACATAAAACCTCCACCCACAACATAGTCACGTATCTTCAGAGCAACATCTCCTTTTTCCTTTGATACCTTATTGTAACCTAATTGGGCCGCAAGTGCCTCGGCAGCTTTTTTCTCTTCTATGTACCAAGGCGAGGCACGATAAGAACCATAAAATTTTCCAAACTGCCCAGTAAAATCCTCGTGATGTAAGTGTAACCAGTCATATAAAATAAGTTGATCACTCAGTACTTCTGTATCGTAAATCGTAGTATAAGGTATCTCTGCATAGGTAAGCACCATGGTTACGGCATCATCCCAAGGCACCTTACTGTCTGGTGTGTAAACAGCAATTTTTGGTGCTTTTTCTAATACAATTGCTTCCATATTCTGAGATGGACTTGCTATTTCTGTTAGAATTTGCTCCGTTTGTCCGTCTGATAATACTTCATAAGAGACACCACGTATGGTACACTCGCGCCGTACGTCTTCGGTATCTGGTAGCAAGAAAGAGCCGCCTCTATAGTTAAGCAACCATTTTACTTTTTGGTTTTTATCAAGTGACCAGTACGTGATTCCATAAGCTTTAAGATGCTCCCTTTGTGACTCTACATCCATCGGAATGAGGATATATGACGCTTTCGCGAAAGCGAAATTCATTATCAAAAAGGATAATATAAGTAGTTTCTTCATTGTCAATTTTATAACGTTGAAATTACAAAAATCGTGCACAAAAAAAACCCTTATGTAAGAATAAGGGTTCTAATCATTGATTTACTTCTGTTTCACTAGAAACTCTCAGAGTGACCTGTATGCGTCGTATAGTTTGAAGAAGCAATCGTATCAATAAAAATCCAATCAGACTGCACTCCAGAACCACTTAAAGTTACTTTAAGATAGCCACGCTCTGTTGCATTAAAGTAATTAAGTCCATCTATAAGAATGGTCATTGCTTGTTGGAACCCTGTAATTGTAGCTGCATCACCTCCTAAAATACCTTCAAATCCTGGCGAACTAACAGAAGCTGTTGCAAGCTCCTTACCCACAGCAGTTCCATCTTGAAGTGTAAGATCATTATACCACGCATTATGTGTATCGCCCGCAAGAACAACCACATCTTTCCCTACAAAGCTACTCATTAACTCTTCTCGTTCTACTAAGTATCCATCCCAAGCGTCAAGATTGTAAGGAATTGTATTAGACACTCGCCCTATCTCTTGGGCGGTAAGCGTTGGATCATTTGCTTGTACACGTAGTTTGAGCTCTACCAGCTCGGTAAGCTGCGCTTGAAAGAAAGCCGTAGTTCCGGCAGACACCGATCCTGTTGCTCCTATTTCTCCTAAAATAGTTCCTATTGTAATGATAAGCTCTGCTGGTATAAACATTTTTCCCATAAGCACCTGCTGCCCTATCACTTGATACTTTGAAGAACTATTTGCTAGGGCACTCTGGAACCAGCTCTTTTGTTGTACGCCTAACATACTACGGTTAGGATCTACTAGATCTTCGCCAAATGCAGTAAAATCAAAACTACCAGTACTCCCAAAGTAGTTATTAAAATCTAGTTGCTTATCACGACCTACTAATCGAGTATCAAGCATAATTAAATCTGCAAGATCTCCTATTTTAAAACTTCTATAAATGATATTTACATCATTTGTCATTGCTGGTAAATACTCACTATATGCTTGGAGTGCTGCCTGCTTGCGAGTTTCAAAATCACCTTCGTCATCTTGATGATTTTGGGCTCCATCTTGATAAGTGTCATTTGTAATTTCGTGATCATCCCATACGGCAATAAACGGTTTTTTTTGATGTGCTAGTTGTAGTCCTGCATCACTGCGATATTGACGATATCTCTGGCGATAATCATCAAGACTTACGATTTCATAATTAGGCTCAGGGACTCTACCTAATGCAACCGTATTTTCATTTGTTCCATATTGATTCTCTCCGTACTCGTAAATATAATCCCCTAAGTGAACTATAATATCCACATCAGAATTTCCTATTGCATCATATACATTAAAAAGTCCAGCAGCATAGTTTGCACAAGAAACCACTCCCATAGATACTGCATCAAGGCCGCTCGATGGTAAAGTAATAGTCTCTCCTATTACAGAAATAGTGTTGTCTTCTAGATTTGCAAAGCGATAATATAATTTTTGACCTGCCTCCAGATCTTGTACCTCAACACTAACTGTAAAGTCGCGGCTACTATCTGTAATTACCTCGCCACTTCTTACAATAGTATTAAAATTTACATCCGTACTCAATTCATATGTAATCGTTGCTTGACTTGCTTCTGTAGTATAATGTGTCCAGATAATGACTTGATTACTCGTAGGGTCAAAACTCGCTACGCCAAGTTCAAAATTTGAAGTGGTAAGGTTTTCTGGTATGATAGCATTATCTAACGCTAAATCATCATCATTAGAACAGCTTATAAAGTTAGGAATCAATATTATACCGCCAGTAGCCAGCAATGTATTACGTAGAAAAAGTCTCCTTTTATTAGATGGATTACTCATAAAAATATGTGTTTGATTTTGTGACACATAATTAAAGTTCATCCTTAAAGTCTGAGTTATTCTAAAGTTAAAGTAGCTTTATGAAACCAAGTGGTATGTTATTTTTTCATTAGAATACAGCACTTAATGGTGTAATTGTGTTAACATTAGCTACAGGTTTGTCTTGACAAAGACCGCCTAAATCATAACTAATAGGAATGATCATTTCGAGGAGAAAATGATATCAGGACAATAAAAAAAGCCTCAATAGTATTGCTATTGAGGCTTTTTCTTTATGTATTCTATATGTTAAAAAGGAACTCCATCATCTTCTTCTTCACTTGGAAGTCCTGGTGGTGGTCCTCCAAAGGCATCATCTGCACTAGGTAGTGCATTAGGATTAAAGGAATCATCATTTGCAGCGGCATTCATGCTACTCGCAAACTCATAAGGTGTCGAGAAGTCATCTAAGTTGTCAAACTTACCGAGATGTCCAATAAATTTGAGACGTATGTTATCTAATCCACCATTACGGTGTTTTGCAACAATAAACTCTCCTTGTCCCTCGGTTGGGCTACGCTCATCATCATCCCATTCTTCAATTTTGTAATATTCTGGACGGTAAATAAAAGATACAATATCTGCATCCTGCTCGATCGCTCCAGATTCACGAAGGTCAGAAAGTAAAGGTCTTTTACTACCTCCACGAGTTTCCACCGCACGCGATAGCTGGGATAGTGCAATTACAGGAACACTAAGCTCCTTTGCTAGTGCCTTAAGGTTACGAGAAATCATCGATATCTCTTGTTCACGGTTACCTCCTCCTTTATTTGCAGATCCTCCCGTCATAAGCTGGAGGTAATCAATCATTATTATTTTAATACCAAACTGCGATGCTAGACGTCTTGCCTTTGCTCGTAAGTCAAAAATAGACAGCGATGGTGTATCATCTATAAATAAAGGCGCTTTCTCGAGACTCTTTACTTTTACATTGAGTTGTTCCCACTCGTGTTTTTCTAATTTACCTGTACGAAGCTTTTCTGATGACAAACCAGTTTCTGAAGAAATCAAACGTGTAATAAGCTGTACAGAAGACATCTCCAGAGAAAAGAAAGCAACGGGTACATTCTGATCTACTGCCATGTTACGCGCCATGGTAAGCGTCATCGCCGTTTTACCCATACCTGGACGAGCAGCAACAATAATTAAATCTGACGGTTGCCAGCCAGAAGTAAGTTCATCTACTTTATGAAAACCAGTAGGAATACCAGATAATCCCTCTTGGTTTGCTATCTCTTCTATTCGCTTTTTTGCTTGTATAACAAGGTTCTGAGCGCTCTCAGAACTACGTTTTACATTTCCCTGTGTTACCTCATATAACTTTGTCTCTGCAGTATCTAGAAGATCAAAAACATCTGTGGTCTCATCATACGCCTCTTCAATAATTTCGTTTGAGATTTTAATGAGAGAGCGCTGTATAAACTTCTGTAAAATGATACGAGCGTGATACTCGATGTGAGCAGAAGATGCTACTTTTTGCGTAAGTTGAATAAGGTAATAATCACCACCAGCTTCAACTAGCTTACCCATTTTCTTAAGTTGCTCAGAAACAGTTAATAAGTCGACAGGCTGGCCTTCTTCAAAGAGAACTCTTATCGCTTCAAATACATGTTTGTGCTGCTCCTTGTAGAATACCTCTGGTGATAAGATATCAATCACCTCATCAACACCCTTCTTATCAATCATAAGCGCACCAAGCACAACAACCTCAAGATCAAGTGCTTGTGGTGGTATTTTACCTTTTTCAAGGCTAATTACTTGACCTTTAGAAGTATTATATGCTGGCTTCGGCTTCGTTTGTTCCATAGCTACGAAAGTAAATAAATAGTTATGCGAGATACGCTTTCGCGAAAGCGTAGTACTCACAGGTCATTAACAATTGAACTGTTAACAACTAGAAAATATTGTTAATAAGGGTAAAAAAATCCGCACTGAAAAAGCGCGGATTATGGCATCAAGTGAAAAAGGTCTTGTTAGCCTTTGAAGACTCCCATTTCTGAATATTTATTCATCCTTTGTTCCACCAGTTCTGTTGGTGATAAGTTCTTAAATTCGTCAAAAGCTTTTAAAATAGACTCCTTTACAGTAAGAAAAGTCTCTGGGCGGTTTGCATGTGCTCCACCTAATGGTTCTTTTATTATTTCGTCTATGAGCTTTTGCTTTTTCATATCTGTTGCAGTAAGCTTTAAAGCCTCTGCTGCTTGCTCTTTATACTCCCAGCTTCTCCATAAAATTGAAGAGCATGACTCTGGTGAGATTACAGAGTACCAAGTATTCTCAAGCATCAATACTTTATTACCTACACCTATTCCTAAGGCTCCACCACTAGCTCCTTCTCCTATAATCATTACAATAATAGGCACTTTAAGGCGTGTCATCTCAAGGATGTTACGTGCAATTGCTTCTCCTTGTCCACGTTCTTCTGCTTCTAGACCTGGATATGCTCCTGGTGTATCTACTATAGAAACTACAGGTACTCCAAACTTTTCAGCACTTTTCATGAGGCGTAATGCCTTACGATATCCTTCTGGATTTGCCATACCGAAGTTACGGTACTGTCTAGTTTTTGTGTTGTACCCCTTTTGCTGTCCTATGAACATAAATGATTGATCACCTATCTTTCCTAGGCCACCTATCATTGCTTTATCGTCTTTTACATTACGATCTCCGTGAAGCTCTAAAAAAGTATCACCACAGATAGCATTTATGTAATCTAAAGTATAAGGACGATTAGGGTGTCTTGATAATTGAACACGCTGCCATGCGGTAAGATTTTTATAAATATCCTTTTTGGTAGCGGCTAGTTTTTTTTCTATTTGCTTACAAGTCTGGGTAACGTCTACATCACTCTCCTGCCCTATTAAGGCACATTTTTCCAGTTGCTCTTCAAGCTCTTTGATTGGTAATTCGAAATCTAAATATTCCATTCTCAAGGTTTTAAGACGCACAATGGCGCTTTACTTTCGGTTAGGTATAGTTTACAAATATAATGGTTTTCTTAAGAGACTCAAGCTTGTTTAACAGCCTTGAATTTTTTACTATTCTTAAGCACTCCATTTGCAATAACTACGGCGAGAATAACAAGCGCGCCATAGTAAAACTCTGAACTCATTTGTTCTGCATCTCCTAGCACAATAAAGGCTAGTAATATTCCATATACGGGTTCAAGATTAATAGTAAGCATGATTGTATATGGGCTTAAATGTTTCATAACTGCTACCGCTGCTATAAATGCGTATGCCGTACATACAGAGGCTAATATACCAATGTATACCCAATCCATGGTGGGCAAAGCAAAAAACTGAGCAGAAAAGAACGTGTCTGTTCTAGCGATCACAAGATAAGCCGTCACACATAAACTACCAATGAGCAACTCGTAAAAAGATATTTTTGTAGGATGATGATTTTCTATAAATTTCCCATTAATCAACGTAAACACTGCCGATAGAAAGGCAGAAAACAATGCTAGCAATATTCCCGTTTGATATGCTGTCTCTACTTCAAAAATAACATATAGAGCTCCTACTACTATTGCTCCAAATAAGAGCTCATACCAGATCACCTTACGTTTATAAAATATAGGCTCTAGCAAAGCTGTAAAAAATGCTCCGGTACTCATCATCGCAAGTGTAATGGAAACATTAGACTCTTTAATAGCCCCAAAAAATGTAAGCCAGTGAACGGCAATTACTAGACCTGCAATAGCAAAACCCATTAATGTCTTACGTGATACCGCGAGAGAGACACCTCGCATCTTTATGTATGCAAATATGAATATACTTGCCAGTCCCATTCTGAACCAAACTAACGGCACAGCATCAATAGTGATGAGTGCTCCTAGTACAGCTGTAAATCCCCAAATAAATACTATGAGGTGAAAATGGAGGTATGCTTTGAGCTTATCGTTTTGCATTGCGAAGAAGATATACTGCGAGTATAGCAAAAAGTATGTTAGGTGTCCAAACTGCGACTAAAGGTGGAAAATCCGATTGTTCTGCAAGCGTTCCAAAAACTTTATCAAAGAATATAAAAACAAACGCAAGCACAATACCAAAAGCAAGATTAATACCCATACCGCCACGACGCTTCATAGCGCTAACAGCCACTGCAATAATTGTGAGAATATATGCAGCAACAGGTAAGCTATAGCGTTTTTGTAAAGTCACTTCATAGCGACTTATATAAGAAGACCCTCTTGATTTTTCTTTTGCAATAAATTTTCTTAATTCTGGTGTACTTAAGGTCTCTGCTATGTACTCTACTGGGGTGAGATCGTCAATATCAAAGTTAAATACTGTATCTAATTTTGCCTTACTTTCTAATATATCACCATTTTCTGTAATCGTTCGCTTCTTAAAGCTATTCAAAGTATATGTAGTATCCTCTTCATTATATCTTATACGTATGGCGCTCATTTTGTAAGTCATTTTATTGCCTTCAAAATGTTCCCATGTAAAATTACGCCCAGTCTTTGTACGTGGTGTAAAACTGCTTACATAGATATAATCCCCAGTATCAATCTGTCTATAAACGTTTTGCGTTTCTCGATCTTTTTTGTTCTTTTTTAAATACTCAAAAATGAACTCATTGTAGCCCTTGTTTGCACGTGGAGCAAGATAAGTACCTAAAAAGAAAGCACCAGCACATACTATAGTTGCCCCTATCAAATAAGGCCTTAAAAATCTAGAAAAAGATACCCCACTACTCAAGAAGGCAATAACCTCCGTATTGTTTGCCAGTTTTGACGTAAACCAAATTACCGACAGAAACAGAAATAATGGAAAAAGAAGATTTGCAAAGTAGATTGTAAAATTGAGATAATACAATGCCACCTCACCAAAAGGAGCTTCGTTTGCTAAGATTTTATCAATCTTCTCAGCAAGATTTACAATAATACCTATAGGTATAAATAGCACAAGCATCGTGACAAATGTCCCGATGTATCGCTTGACTATATACCAATCTAGAATCTTCAATTATAAACGATTATCCATTTGTTTAACCATCATTTCTTTCCAAGTTACAAAGTCTCCTGCAAGAATATGCTTGCGAGCTTCACGTACTAACCACATGTAAAATCCTAAATTATGAATAGTGGCAATTTGCATTCCCAATAGCTCATGGCATTTAAACAAGTGACGAAGGTAAGCTTTACTATATTCTGTATCTACCCAAGTAAGACCCATTTCGTCTATAGGTGAAAAGTCTTCTTCCCACTTGAGGTTTTTAATGTTTATACTACCATGGGCAGTAAATAACATACCGTTACGAGCATTACGAGTAGGCATCACACAGTCAAACATATCTACACCTAACGCAATATTTTCTAAAATATTTATAGGAGTACCTACTCCCATTAAATATCTAGGCTTATCCTTAGGCAATATAGCAGTAACCACTTCTGTCATTCCATACATTTCTTCGGCTGGTTCTCCTACAGAGAGTCCTCCTATAGCATTCCCAAAAGCCCCTGCATTTGCAATGTATTCGGCAGATTGTGCTCTTAAGTCCTTATAAGTACTTCCCTGTACAATAGGAAATAATGCTTGCTCATGACCGTATAATGCTGGAATTTTATTAAAATGATTAATACAACGATCCAACCATCTATGCGTCATATGCATAGACCTCTTTGCATAACGGTAATCACATGGGTATGGTGTACACTCATCAAATGCCATCATAATATCTGCACCTATCTGGCGCTGTATTTCCATCACATTTTCAGGTGTAAATAAGTGCATAGACCCATCAACGTGTGACTTAAAACGCACCCCTTCTTCCTTAATCTTACGTCTATTAGAAAGAGAGTATACTTGATACCCTCCACTATCTGTAAGAATAGGTCGGTCCCAGTTCATGAATTTATGTAATCCACCTGCCTTTTGCATGATATCCATTTTAGGACGCAAATACAGGTGATAAGTATTACCTAATATAATATCTGGATTAATATCTTCTCTAAGCTCGCGCTGGTGAACACCCTTTACAGATGCCACCGTTCCTACGGGCATAAAAATAGGCGTCTCAATGACACCGTGATCTGTAGTAAGTTTTCCTGCTCTCGCTTGAGATGCAGGATCTGTTGTAAGTAAGTCAAATTGCATAAGAGGCAAAGATATAACTTAGATACAATTTAAAATGAAAGTTACAGTGTCATTTTAAGGCTTAAAAGCGCCTGCATCTTAAATCAATGTAACAACATACCAGATACTGAAGCCTAACAAAGCAATTATACTCACAATACTGAGCAAATTCATTCCTTTAGAGAGCCTCGCATCTTCGGGAATGGTTTCATCTCTCAATGATAAATAGTTACAAATGGCATAAAATGGAGCAGTTAGAAAAGATAAAATTGTCGCGAGTTTTACGAGAGCTCCCATCTCGCTTATTAAAAAAAATAGTATCCCGCAGGTTCCAAGAATTAAGATTATTAAATAAAATAAGTATCCTCGTTTCTTAAAACCAAAACCTAATAATGAGGTTGTAGCCTCAAGCGCTCTAGGAGACGCGTCTAATGTAGTAAGCGTAGTGCTAAACATTGTTGTAAATGCAGCAATCCCTATAAGCAAGGTTGCCCAGTCTCCCAGACTGGCCGTATACATATTGATAAGTTGTCCAGCAAAAACACCTCCCTTAGGAGAAAATGTCTCTCCGCTACCAAACATGACTAATGCTCCTAAGGTCATAAAACAAATACCCAGCACAACCGCGCCAGCATACCCAACATTAAAATCAAAAATTGAATTGCGCATTCCATCCTTACCTGAATCTCTTTTTTCTAATGTCCACAGTGAGTGCCATATCGAAATATCAAGTGGCGCTGGCATCCACCCCATAAAAGCAATCAAAAATGCCACAGCCGCCCCTTCGGTTGGTATAATTTGAAGCAAGTTTGCAGGAGTTCCCATCCCTTGATTAATTACGCTTTCGCGAAAAGCAAAAAAGACTGCCACAAGCGTACTTATAGTAAGTGTGATAATAATCACTTTCATTAATTTATCGAGTATCCTATATTTACCTATCGCCAAAATAGTCGCACAGAGCATTGTAATAGCAACACTCCATATCGCTACATCACTAGTAATTCCAAACAGCTGAACAGCAATTCCCGCCGTTACAATAGTAACTGCTGTCTGAATGGTAAACATGGTAGCCAGTGTCAAAAAGAAATACACCCATAAAACAGGTTTTCCAAGTTTCATATACCCCACTAGTAAACTATTGCCCGTTGCCGAAGCATACCTAGGACCAAATTGAAAGAAGGGATACTTAATAATGTTAACGAGGATTAAAGCCCACAGTAGACCAAAACCAAAATCGGCGCCTGCTCTAGTGCTTTGTACAAGGTGAGAAACACCAATAGCCGCACCAGCAAATAATAATCCTGGGCCTAACTTTTTAAAGGGTACGGCTTTCAATTATCTTCTGTTTTAATAACATTTGCGAGCAATCTACGAGCACGCAGAAGCTTGACTTTTACATTGCTCATAGGCTCTTCAAGATACTCTGCCATTTCCTTATAGCTCATCTCTTGAAAGTAACGCAAATTAATTATTTCCTGATAATGAGGCTTTAAGGTTTTAATATAAGCTAGTAATTCAGATAAATTCTGCTCCTTAATAAGTACATCTTCTGGGGAGGGATTCAAGTCGGCAACTTTCTTTATTCGCTCATCGTCACGATCAGAAATATGAGATCTTATAGAAGACTCTTTTTTTCTAATTATGTCAATATGTATATTTTTTGAAATGGTAATTAGCCAAGTGGCAAACCTATACTCTTCTTTATAAGTATCTATTTTTGAAAATGCCTTTGAAAAAGTCTGGATAGTTATATCCTCTGCATCATACGCATTCCTAGTACGCTTAAGTTGGAATCCATAAACTTCACTCCAAAATGAATTAAGCAAGAAATTGAAAGCACTTTGCTTTCCTTCTTTTGCTCGGGATATTTCTAGAATAATTTTTTCGGGGGTTACTTCCACCGTGTTGGTTTTGTAATAAGGTTACAGATAAAGATACTCATTTGCACACATACTAACGCTATCTCATAAATGGGGTACAAATAGGTGAGATCTTTTTCTTGTAAACGCGCAGCACTACAACCTACGGTAATCCATGCACATACATAACGTACACCAATAATGAGCGCTACCCACTCCCAGTTAAACTGAATCACAAGAAGAGCAACCGCTCCTACCAAAAACAAACACTGACTAATATAAAAAAGGGCTAGCAGTGATTTCTCTAAAAACTTATAATGTACCGCAGTGCTTATGTGTCTACGCTTCTGAGTGATCCAGCTCGCAAAGGTCTTCTTAGGAGTAGAAATTGTGAATGATTCTGGAGAAAACTGGATAGCAGTATTCTTACGTGTACTGGCTTCGTTTACAAACAGGTCATCATCACCACTTTGAATTTTAATATGGTTAATAAATCCCTTTTGCTCATAAAAAACATCAGACGTATAGGCTAGATTGCGTCCTACGCCCATGTATGGTCTTCCTGCTTTTGCCCAACTAAAATATTGTAAAGCAGTCATCAATGTTTCAAATCTTATAAGCTTATTAACCCAAGACCCTTTAATTTTTTCATAAGCACCATAACCTAGCACTATTTCCTTATCCTCATTAAAAGAAGAAGCCATGTGCTGTAACCATTGGTCTGATGCTGGAACACAATCTGCATCTGTAAATAACATATGCTTATGCTGTGCTCGTTTTATACCAAGGGTGAGTGCGTATTTTTTATTACCCCAGAAAGTCTCATTATTCACCACATTTACTTGCTGTACATTTACATTGGCCAGTTTAAATGCTTCCATAATATCTTCTGTATCATCAGAAGATGCGTCATTAATTAAAATAACTTCAAATTCTGGATAGTCTTGAGATAATATTTTTGGAATGTTTTTCTGGAGATTTGCCGACTCGTTTTTGGCACAAATAATTACCGAAACTGGAGGAAACGAACTTGTATTGGTATTAGATATTTTCGCGAAAGCGAATAACCAATAGAAAACATAAAAAGTCACGTTAATAAACGTGACTCCTATAAATATATAAAAAAGTAGTGTAAAGATTTGTTCCAACAGATAGAGGTCTTATTTCTCTACAGAACAGTCACCCATTTCTTCGGGCATTTTACCGCACATACCGCAAGCCTCGCCACTTTTATTAAGAAAAGGACTTTGACTAGCACAGGTACCTGCAAATTTACCATCTTTTTTTGCCCAAATTTTGATTGCAATACCTGCTACAGATAGTGCAAGAAGGACTAGTGTAATTAGTAGTAACTCCATGACAATTATTTTGCACAAAGATACAGAAAGGCATTATCAAGTAAAAGTTTTTTGAAAGAAGGAAAAGCCTTAATTATTATCAAAATTTATGGTCGCAACTTCATTTGCTTGTGTAGCTTCCTTGCTCCCACCTTTAGGCTCTATGGTAATATTAATACTAGCCATGCGTTCTTCATATGGAATCTCAACCAGATTATCTTTTGTGACTTTTAAGATGTCTAGAGGTACAAGTGTACCATCTACAGATGCCCACATCTGGTATACTTGCTCGTCTGGAAGCTCTGGCAACGAATTAACGTGTATGTATGAACGCTGCTCTAGCTCGTTGACGTAGGCAACAGCCTCTAGTCGCTGTGCACGTACATTACCTTGTAAAATATATTTCTGAGTTGAGGTATTATTGAGAATCATAAATTGCTCCTCTACAGACTGTAACATCTCCCTATTTGAAACAATATCATCATTTAAGTTTTCAAGTAGATTTGATGTAAACCTTCGATCTTCTAACAACTCTTGATTTTGGTTGTAAATCATAATAGCTACTAGCCCAAAAAATGCTGCAATCATACATGCCGTAATCGCAAGAATAGGCAAAGCACGTTTAGGCTTAGTCCTAGTTGCTTTTACTATACTAGCACGCAATTCATCAGGCGCTTTTGCAGCATATGATGTCGCATAATTCTCAAGGTTTTCTTGTAATTCTATATAAGTCTGCTCCACCTCTGGATACTTAGCTATAAAATGCTCAGCTTCCTGAGATTCTATAGGCGAGGTAGCTCCTAGAAGGTAACGCTCTAATAAATCGCTCTCTAAAAATTGTGAAACTCTATCACTCATAACACACTGATCATAAAAAATAATACTCCAAACAGTTTACGCAGTTCTCGTAAGCCTATTTTTAACCTAGACTTTACGGTACCTAACGGGATATTTAACTCATCACTCGCTTCTTGCTGAGTCATTCCTTGAAAAAACAAAGCATCAATAACAACCCTATATTTATCTTCAAGCCCATCTGCATGTTCTTGAAGATCCATATGTTCTATAGCTAGTGATGTAGACTGTAAATGATATACGTTAGAATCGTCTGTTTGGACTTCTTTATTCATTTTTCTTTTGCGGCTACGCACTTTGTCTATAGCCGTATTCTGGACCACCCTAAAAAGCCACGTAAATAGACGCGCTTTGTCTGCATCATACTTATGTGCGTTTTTCCAGATTTTCACAAAAGACTCTTGTAATACGTCTTGAGCAAGCTCTTCATCATGAGTCACTTTAATCGCTACACCATACAATGCATCTGCATAGTTGTCATATAATAACCCTATAGCACGCTCATCTCCAGCCTTAAGGAGTTCTACAATATGTTTTTCGACAAATGTCTTCAAAAAGTAAGTTTTTCTTGAATTAACAAAATCTTAAGAATACAAATCCATCCCGCACCTCAAGTTAATGCGTATAATTATAAAAGGAAAAGATTTTACTATAAACTCTGCAAACAACGTATTATTATGAAACCCAAAAATATAATTTTAATTGCAGTAATCTCATTCTTTTCGTTATCCACTTATGCACAATCAGACGTGGTAGACATCATCTTACTCTCTGAAGATCACACAACATTTATTACGACCATAAAAGCTGCAGGGCTTGTATCAACACTTAAAAAAAGTGGACCATACACCATATTTGCCCCCACTAATGAAGCGTTTGATAAACTACCTCCTAAACAACTAGCAAACCTTCTCAACCCAGAAAACAAAGCAACGCTCGCATCTATTCTGTCATATCACGTCATAGCCGGATCACTAACCGAGACAGAAATAATAAATAAAATAAATGTAGAAAATGGCAGTTTTACATTACAGACAGTAAATGGCCAGCAGCTCGTGGCTACCTTAAAGGATAATAAAATAGCAATTACAGATACAACGGGTCACACTTCGCTTCTCACTAAGACCGATATCAATGGGAAAAACGGCATCATACACGTGGCAGATACAGTGCTATCACCTAGCAACTAAAGTTTAGTTTAGTTGAGGCCTCACGCGAGTGGGGCTTTTTTTTAAGCTTTCGCGAAAGCGTAATTATATCACATTCACCTCTGGAACAATCTTTATCCCAAACTTCTCCTCTACTGCCGCTTGTACTTTCATTGCAACTGCCCACACTTCTTGACCTGTAGCATTACCGTGATTTACGAGTACCAGAGCCTGCCTATCGTGTATACCAGCATCGCCAAAGCGTTTCCCCTTAAAGCCTGCTTGCTCGATGAGCCATCCAGCGGGCACCTTAATCTGCTCATTACCTATGGGATAAAAAGGGATTTCTGTATGCACTTTTCTAAGTTGAGTAAACTGCGCTTGTGAGATCACTGGATTCTTAAAGAAAGATCCGCTATTCCCTATTTTCTTAGGATCTGGAAGCTTAGACTGCCTGATAGCTATAACGGCATCTGACACATCTTTTAATGTAGGCGTTGTGATTTCTTTCGCTTTAAGCGTGTCAAAAATAGCACCGTATTCAGTATTTATATTATGATTACTCTTTGTGAGTTTAAAGGTGACAGAGGTAATGACGTAGGCATCTTTAAGCTCATTTTTAAATACCGAATCACGATAGCCAAAAGCACAATCTTCTAGCGTAAACACCCTCACCTCTTGAGTGTCTCTACGCACAGCCTCGCACTCATAAAAAGTATCTTTGAGCTCTACACCGTAGGCACCTATATTTTGCACTGGTGATGTACCTACATTACCAGGGATAAGCGATAGGTTTTCTACACCTCCCAGATTATGTGCTACACAATAGAGTACAAACTCGTGCCAGTTTTCGCCACCAGCAACTTTGAGTAGTACTTCATTTTTTGAAAACGAATCATCTATAAGTGATATCTCTTTAATATCGAGATGTATCACAAGTCTATTTACATCTTGTGTGAGTAGCATATTGCTCCCTCCGCCTATAACAAAAGGATCTGGATATCTAGCATCTCCCAGCAACTCTTGCAATTGCTGTACAGAAGAAACGCTCGCAAAAAAGCGAGCGTTTACATCTATACCAAAGGTATTGTATGCCTTAAGCGATACGTTTTCTTGTACTGTCATTAATCTTGGTATTGTTCTAAAGCAGCTTTAAGAATAGTAACTGCTTCTTTAAGATGGTTTTCTTCTAGCACATAAGCAATTCTCACTTGATTAAGACCTACATTATCACTGCTGTAAAAACCTGCTGCTGGTGCAACCATAATGGTTTTTCCATCTAGATCATAAGACTCTAGCAACCATTGTGCAAAAGCATCTGCATTTTTTACAGGTAGCTCTGCAATACAGTAAAAAGCACCTTTAGGCTTTGCTACTTTTACTCCAGGTATTGCCTCTAGTCCTGCTACAAGTGTATTTCTTCTAGATACATACTCTTCAATCACGTCGTCAAAGTATGATTGAGGTGTGTCTAGTGCAGCCTCAGATGCGATTTGTGCAAATGTAGGAGGACTTAAACGTGCTTGTGCAAACTTCATCGCTGTGCTCATAAGTTCTTTATTGCGACTTACGATACATCCTATACGAGCACCACACATCGAGAAACGTTTTGATACAGAGTCTATCATAATAGTATGAGCATCTATATCACGCTGCTTCATCACTGAGTGATGCTTGTGACCGTCGTAAGCAAACTCACGATAGACCTCATCTGCAATGAGGAATAGGTCGTGCTTCTTTACAAGCTCTGCAAGCTGGCGTATCTCATCTTCTGAGTATAGATATCCAGTAGGATTACCTGGGTTACAGATAACGATAGCCTTTGTTTTATCTGAGATTAACTTCTCAAAATCTGATATAGGAGGCAAAGCAAATCCCTCTTCTAGTGTAGATATTACAGGTACAACCTTAACACCACTCGCCGTTGCAAAACCGTTGTAGTTTGCATAAAAAGGCTCTGGAATAATAATCTCATCTCCTGGGTCTGTAACAGATCCCATTGCAAATAATAAGGCTTCAGATCCTCCGGTAGATATGATAATATCTTCAGACGAGACATCTATACCGTGGTTGCTATAATAGCTAGCTAGCTTATCTCTATAAGACTGAAATCCTGCACTGTGACTATATGCTAAAACTTCAAGATCATTATTCTTTACAGCATCTAGCGCTACTTGTGGCGTCTTGATATCTGGCTGGCCAATGTTAAGTTGGTGAATTTTTATTCCTCTAGCCTTTGCTCCTTCTGCAAAAGGTACGAGTTTACGTATAGGCGATTGAGGCATTGCGAGCCCCTTCTTTGATATTGCTGGCATTGAATATTTTTTTATACAAAAATGAGGAAATTATTGTGGTTTTTAAAACTAGAAGGAGGGTATTTTGCTTTCGCGAAAGCGCATAAAAAAAGACCGCTATAAAACGGTCTTTAGTTGCTTTGTTTAAAGTAATGTTACTCTCCAGCCTCTGGCTTTACTGTCCCTTTAATCTTAAGGCTTTGTGGAACCTCAGATGCATTAGAATAAACTGTAATCGTTTTTCTAATAGGTCCAGGGCGCTTAGTATCATACTTTACTTCTATCTCACCTTTTTCTCCTGGCTGGATAGGGTTTTCTGGTTTTTTAGGTATTGTACAACCGCAAGTAGAGTATACTCTTGCTACGATAAGCACATCATCTCCTGTATTTGTAAAAGTAAACTTACGTACACCATCTGCACCATAATCTACCTCACCGTAATCTACAACTTCTGAATCAAAAGTGATTTCAGCTCTTTTCTCTTGTGCTTTAACGCTTACTACTAGAAGCATAGCGACAAATAAAAATAGTACCTTTTTCATAATTTTAAATATTTGAGGGAATTCAAATGTAGTCACAAAATACCTGCCTGCCAAAAAATGATATTAACATTAACACGTGACGATAACGTACATATGTACCAAAAATAGCACGTAGACTATATATTAATCCTACTGTTATCCCTACTTTTGCCATCTATAAGACAATAATCAGACCAAACTATGAGCATAGCGTCAAAATATGATTCTACACAGGTAGAAGATAAGTGGTACAGCTACTGGATGGAGCATAATTATTTCCATTCTACACCAGATGATAGAGAACCATACACCATTGTAATCCCACCTCCTAACGTGACAGGTGTCTTACATATGGGACATATGCTTAACAACACGATACAAGACGTATTAATACGTCGTGCAAGATTACTAGGTAAAAATGCGTGCTGGGTACCTGGTACAGACCACGCATCTATTGCTACAGAGGCAAAGGTAGTTGCCAGACTTAAAGATCAAGGCATCAAAAAATCTGACCTTACTCGTGAGGAATTTCTTGCCCACGCCTGGGAATGGAAAGAAGAATATGGCGGCGTTATACTTGACCAACTTAAAAAACTAGGAGCCTCTTGCGACTGGGAGCGCACAGCTTTTACTATGGATCCAGCAATGTCTGAGTCTGTTATAAAAACATTTGTAGATCTTTATAATAAAGGATTGATATATCGCGGTTACCGTATGGTAAACTGGGATCCAGAAGCAAAAACAACCCTCTCTGACGAGGAGGTAATACACGAAGAGCGACAAGGCTTACTCTATTACATAAATTATAAACTAGAAGGATCTGAGGAGTTATTAACAATAGCGACTACGAGACCAGAGACTATTTTTGGCGATACAGCGATTTGTATTAACCCAAATGACGAGCGATTCACACATCTTAAAGGAAAGAAAGCCATTGTACCTATAAGTGGGCGCGTGATTCCTATTATAGAAGATGAGTATGTAGATCTTGAGTTTGGTACAGGTTGCCTTAAGGTAACACCAGCACACGATGAGAATGACAAGATGCTGGGTGACAAACATAAGCTAGAAGTAATAGACATCTTTAATGATGACGCTTCTCTTAACAGTTTTGGGCTTCACTATGAAGGTCAAGATCGCTTTGTAGTGCGCAAGGCTATAAAAAAAGAACTTGAAGAACTAGGTGCTCTAGTAAAGACAGAAAACCACGTTAATAAAGTAGGAACATCTGAGCGTACAAAGGCGGTAATAGAGCCTAGACTATCAGACCAGTGGTTCCTTAAAATGGAAGAGCTTGTAAAGCCTGCCATAAAAGCCGTACTAGAAACTGGAGATGTAAAGTTATTTCCTAAGAAGTTTGAAAACACCTACCGTCACTGGATGGAGAACATACGTGACTGGAACATCTCTCGCCAGCTATGGTGGGGACAGCAAATTCCTGCTTACTTCTATGGAGAAGGAAAGGAAGATTTTGTAGTTGCCGAATCTATTGAGGATGCTGTTACGCTTTCGCGAAAGCGTACCGGAAACGACTCCCTCACTGCCGAAGATTTACGCCAAGACGAAGATGCTATGGACACTTGGTTCAGCTCTTGGTTATGGCCTATGAGTGTTTTTGACGGAGTGCGCAATCCAGATAACGAGGAGTTTAACTACTACTACCCTACTAATGATCTTGTAACGGGACCAGATATTTTATTCTTCTGGGTAGCGCGTATGATCATAGCGGGATATGAGTACACAGACAAAAGACCTTTCCAAAATGTTTACCTCACAGGTTTAGTACGTGACAAGCAGCGTCGCAAGATGTCTAAGTCACTAGGTAACTCACCAGATGCACTAGAACTTATTAAAGAATATGGAGCAGATGGTGTGCGCGTAGGACTATTATTAAGTAGTGCTGCCGGTAACGACCTTATGTTTGACGAAGATCTTCTTAAACAAGGAAAAGGATTTATCAAGAAAAACTTGAGCGCTTTTAGCCTCATACAGGGATGGGAGATAGACGAGACTATACCACAACCAGCACATAGCGCGCAAGGTATTGAGTGGTATACAAACCGTTTTAACCAAACACTTCTAGAGATAGAAGATCACTTCTCAAAGTACCGTATCTCAGACGCACTTATGGCGAGTTACAAAGTGGTATGGAACGACTTCTGCGGGTGGTTACTAGAGATTATAAAACCAGCATACCAGCAACCTATAGATCGCAAGACCTACGACGCGGTAATTGCAGCTTTTGAAAATAACCTACGCATACTTCACCCATTTATCCCATTTGCATCTGAAGAGATCTGGCAGACTATCGCTACGCGTACTCCAGAAGAGGCTTTGATTATCAATAAATGGCCAGAAGGTGGTGCGTTAAATGAAAAAATCATTGCAGATTTTGACTACGCCTCACAAGTGATTTCAGGTATACGAACTATTAGAAAAAGTAAAAACATCGCTTTTAAAGACGCTATAGAAGTGCACGTTCTAAGCAATGAAGAAGTTTCTAGTGATTACAATAGTATCATCTCAAAACTAGGTAATGTGAGTGAGATCGCTTTCGCGAAAGCGCCACTAGACGGAGCACTATCTTTTAGAGTAAAATCTAATGAGTACTTCATACCTCTTGCGGGAGCTATTGATGTAGAAGCCGAAGTTGCAAAAATTGAGGAAGAACTTAAATACAC
The DNA here is from genome assembly GCF_000355805.1 of Dokdonia sp. PRO95. Lineage (NCBI taxonomy): Bacteria > Pseudomonadati > Bacteroidota > Flavobacteriia > Flavobacteriales > Flavobacteriaceae > Dokdonia > Dokdonia sp. PRO95. The sequence goes on along the minus strand of NZ_CM001837.1, from coordinate 1,851,910 downwards.
AAAAGGATTCTTAATGTCGGTTTCAAAAAAGCTATCTAATGAGCGTTTTGTAAGCAACGCACCAGAGAAGGTAGTCGCTATCGAAAAACAAAAGATGGCAGATGCCGAAGCAAAAATAGAAGCGCTAGAAAAACGACTGGCTAGTTTGTCTTAATAGACTTACATATATCACAAAAAAAAGGCGTCTAAAATTATTTAGACGCCTTTTTATTTATGTTATTTTTCTTGTTAGAGGTACTTCTTTGCAGCTTCTACATAAGCCTCCATTGCCTCATCTTCCGTCATACCTTTTACCTGAAGTAGCGCATTGATTTTAAAAGCACTCACAAGCTCGTGTTCGCCTTCATTATGGCTAAAGGTGTTCTTTTGCGTAGCTTGTTTGTATAACGCATAAAACTGCAGCAATACATCTGGCGGAAATTCTTGAGAAGAATTACTCACCCTACGGAAGGCATCTTCAAACTCTTTATGAAGTACCTTCTTACCCATTATATTGATGCTATTACCGATTGCGCTCCTTTTACTACTTGATTAAGCTCTACGTCTAACTTTGTCCCAATAGGTAAATATAGATCTACACGAGAGCCAAAACGTATAAACCCACTATCTTCCCCCTGCTGTACCATTTGCCCTTCTTCTGCATAATTAATGATACGCTTTGCTAGCGCACCAGCAATCTGACGATAAAGAACATCACCAAACTTTTCTGTACTTACCACCACAGTTGTGCGTTCATTTTCTGTACTAGATTTAGGGTGCCAGGCTACAAGATATTTTCCTGGGTGGTATTTACTATATGCAATCTTTCCCCCAGATGGGTATCGTGTTACGTGCACATTAAGCGGCGACATAAAAACAGAGACTTGAAGACGTTTATCCTTAAAGTATTCTGCTTCATACACCTCTTCTATTACAACCACCTTACCATCTACTGGTGATGTGATTACATTAGAATCTAAAGGCGCTGTACGATCCGGATTTCTAAAAAACTGAAGTATAAGATATAACAATACTCCTAGCACCAAAGCTACTACATAAAATAACCAGTTCTTCTCAAGAAACTTATTTGCAAGCAAGATAAGGCCTGTGAAAATCACTAATGCTATTACAATAATCTTATATCCTTCTTTATGGAACATAGTCAAGTACAATTAAAAATAAGTATAAAAATGGTGCTGCAAATATGATACTATCTAACCTATCATATAATCCTCCGTGGCCAGGCATAATACGACCACTATCCTTCACTCCAGCCTGACGCTTAAGCTGTGATTGTATCAAATCTCCTAATGTTCCAAAAACCGAAGTAACAATTGCAATAGTTAACCAAAGCTGAAGACTGAGAAGATCTGTAAAATAATAGAACAGCACACTTGCAATACAACAAAAAACCAACCCACCAACAAAGCCCTCTACAGTCTTATTGGGTGAGATGCGCTCAAGAAGCTTATGCTTCCCTATGCTTTTACCTACTATAAATGCAAAGGTATCGTTTATCCAGATTAAAGCCAGTATACTCGCAACTAAAAGAGAAGTGTACTCTCCTTTGTAAGATGGCAGCAGTATCGTAAAAACCACACCACCCACGATATAAAAAATGATATAAGCATATTTTTGAGATACCGTTATATAGCGCTCGGATGGACGAATCAGATTTTTAATCAAATATAAATTAACTGTGATTGTAAGCGCAAGAAACACTAACGTTGCAAGTCTGTCAAGTTTGAAATAACAGAAAATCGCCACACAAGCAAAAAGAAATAAATATGGTAAAAGCGATTTAACCTCTACAAGCTTTAAAAACTCAAAAAGCACTACAACGCCTAAGCCTGAAAAAACAAGTAAGTAAATATTTTCTTTTGAAAAAATGGCAAGCAACAATAATGTCACATAGAGCAATCCAGAAAGCCCCCTAATAATTATTTCTCGCATATTACAAGTCTTCTAGCAGTAACAAGTAAAGATTCTTTGTGCTACTTCCATAGGTCATAAAATCTTTATCATCTTGTTTTGACTCAAAATTCTTTATTGTAGTAATATTGGTAGGTATACTTCCAGAATTTCTATTTTTTATGAGTCTCAATCCTTCACCTATAGTATTAACTATTTGGCTTGTTGTTCCAAAAACAATAATATCCTTAGGCAGATCATGTAGCTTGAGCTCTTTTAACTGTTTTGAACACACCAACAGAGAGCCATCATTTGCTACGAGACTTTCGCAAGTAGTAAGAAAAAAAGGAGATTCTGTATTTGTTCCAAAAGTGAGATTATAACCCTTAAAGATCTCCTTAAGATTATCATCTGTACAGAATACATTCTTTTCGTACCAATCATTTTCTAACAAGATGTTATCAAAATTTTCATTGATTTCCTCTTGATTAAGAGCATACAAAAATCGCCCTCCGTTTATGATAAAGTTTTTGGTGAAGCGCTCATCTGCTGGAGTGTTAATATCCGGCATGTACTTACTGCGCTCTTCACCTTCTTTATCGCTATGGGGGCTATCTGATTTAGATGTATTTCCAAAGATTTTTCTAAAAAGACTCATCAATAGATTTGCTCAACGCTTGGTGTATTTTTCAAATATAAAAAATCTTGACTGAACCTTAGGTACAATCAAGATTTTTTGAGGGTCTATCCCTTAATCTCTTAGTCTAAAACTAGACTATAGGCTTGGTTTCAGAATCTTCAGAAGCTTCTTGAGCCTCCACTTCTCCAAAAGCACGTTTTCCAAAGATTTCCTCTAGGTTATCTTTAAAAATCACTTCTTTATCAAGAAGATATTCTGCTAGTTGGGTAAGCTTATCTTTTTCTTTAGTAAGCAAATCAATAGCTCTTTGATACTGCCCTTCAATAATATTAGATATCTCTTTATCAATTATCTCTGCCGTCTGCTCACTATAAGGTTTTGTAAAGCCATTATCCGACTGTCCTGAAGAATCATAATATGTAAGATTACCTACTTTATCATTTAGACCGTAAACAGTTACCATCATTCTAGCCTGTTTAGTCACCTTCTCAAGGTCACTTAACGCCCCAGTAGAAATCTTGTTAAAGATTACCTTCTCGGCAGCTCTACCTCCTAGTGCAGCACACATTTCATCTAGCATTTGCTCTGGGCGCACTATAAGTCTTTCTTCTGGTAGATACCAAGCAGCACCTAATGATTGTCCACGAGGCACAATAGTCACCTTAACTAATGGCGCAGCATGTTCTAGCATCCAGCTTACAGTAGCGTGACCAGCTTCATGAAAAGCAATTGCACGCTTCTCGTCTGGTGTGATGATTTTATTTTTCTTTTCTAACCCTCCTACAATACGATCTACCGCATCCAAGAAGTCTTGTTTCCCTACAGCCTTACTTCCTTTACGAGCAGCTATAAGAGCAGCTTCGTTACACATGTTTGCAATATCTGCTCCTGAGAAACCTGGAGTTTGCTTTGCAAGGAAATCTACATCAAGCTCATCATCAACCTTTTTTAATGGACGAAGGTGCACTTGAAAAATCTCTTTACGCTCACGCACATCTGGAAGATCTACATAAATCTGACGGTCAAAACGACCTGCACGCATAAGTGCTTTATCTAGTACATCTGCCCTGTTTGTTGCTGCAAGAACAATCACATTTGTATTTGTACCAAAACCGTCCATCTCAGTAAGAAGTTGGTTAAGTGTGTTCTCACGTTCATCATTACCTCCAGAAAAATTATTTTTTCCACGAGCACGACCTATCGCGTCTATCTCATCTATAAAAATTATAGCTGGAGATTTTTCTTTTGCTTGTTTGAACAAATCACGTACACGCGATGCTCCAACACCCACAAACATCTCCACGAAGTCTGAACCTGATAGTGAGAAGAAAGGAACCTTTGCCTCTCCCGCGACTGCTTTTGCTAGCAAAGTTTTACCAGTACCTGGTTGACCTACTAGTAATGCACCTTTAGGTATCTTACCCCCTAAACTTGTATACTTCTCTGGGTTCTTCAAGAAATCTACAATCTCCTGTATTTCTTCTTTTGCGCCTTCAAGTCCAGCTACATCCTTAAATGTAGTTTTAACATCTGTTTTCTCGTCAAACAATTTAGCCTTTGACTTACCAATGTTAAAAATCTGACCACCAGGCCCTCCTCCTCCACCAGAAGACATGCGTCTCATGATAAAGATCCAAAGTCCAATAATAAGTATGAAAGGAAGAAAACTAGCTACAAGCCCCCACATATCACCCTCAGTCTCATAAGAAACTCTGGTATCTAAGTTGTTTTCATCAATCGTTGTGTTGATATCATTTTCAAAATTCTGTAGATCTCCTATTTCAAAACGATAGTCTGGAGCACCGGCAGATGGTTTTAAAAAACCAGTAGCACGTCCTTTATTATGAATCTCTTTTGTTTCAGCTTCTTTAGTTAGATAAACCTTTACAGAGTTTTTATTTACAATCTCTACACGAGCAACATCTCCAGCCTCAAGATATTCTTCAAACTGATAGAGAGAAGTTTTTTGAGCTTCACCTAAACCAGAACTACCAGTAAGCATACTGATTGCAATGAATATTATAACAATTAAACCGTATATCCAGTAAGAACTAAACTTAGGTTTATTAGGCGGAGTTCCGCCTGCATTCTTTTCTTCTTTAGCCATTTAATCTTTTTTTTTAATAATCTGTTGGGATCGTAGTAATCTTTGCATCACCCCAAAGACTTTCTATATCATAGAATTCACGTATGTGCTTTTGAAAAACATGCACTACCACATTAACGTAGTCCATAAGCACCCACTCTTGATTTTCCATCCCCTCTATATGCCATGCTTTTTCTTGCAAGGCTTTACTAGCAGTCTTTTGTATAGAACTTACGATAGCTCCCACTTGTGTGTTTGATGTTCCATCACAAATGATAAAATAATCACAAACCGTATTTTCTATATCTCTAAGATCCAGTATATCAATATTCTGTCCCTTTACATCTTCAATTCCCTCGACAATCTTAGCAATTAATTGATCTGTATTCTTTTCCTTATTTACCATTAAATTCTTTAATTTACACAAAGTTATTACAAATTTACATTACTCTGCGGTCTTAACACAAGTTTAGGCTGGGTGTTTTACATATGCGCATAGACAAACTTCATACCGTTGACTCAACAAACGATTATCTCAAACGTATTTCTAAAGAAGAAAATGCAGAGGAGGACATTGTAGTCTGGGCTTTAGAACAAACTGCGGGACGTGGTCAAATGGGCACTCAGTGGCAAGCAGAAAGCGGCAAAAACCTGACATTCAGCGTATTTAGAAAAGTAAAGCGTATTACCATCAATGAACAATTTTATGCTCTTATGGCCGCTTCTCTAGCAGTTAAAGATGTACTATCTAAACTTCTCATAAAAAATGTTCGTGTCAAATGGCCTAACGACATATTGACAGATAACGACAAAATATGCGGCATACTTATAGAGAGTGTCATAAAAGGCGGGCAACTTGACGCAATGATCTTAGGCGTAGGACTTAATGTAAATCAGACACAGTGGAATAATGTACCTCGCGCTACTTCAATAAAGTCTAGAACAGGGATTCACTTTGAGTTAGAAGAAATTTTATCGCTACTACTTCAAAGATTTCACCACTATGTAGAACTACTACTCAAAGGAGAGTTTAGCACGATCAAAAATGACTATGAAGCTCACTTATTTAAAAAGGACAAGCCAGCTACGTTTCTTTCAGAAGATGGACGCCAGTTTGTTGGAATAATAAAAGGCGTTTCAGAGTCTGGAAAGCTTCTTCTTCTAGAAGAAAATGATATTGTAAACCAGTACGATCTCAAAGAACTTCAATTGTTATATTAAGAGTACGCTTTCGCGAAAGCGTAACCACCCACAATTCATTATTTAGTATCTTTGTAACGCTATAAAAAATGCTATGCAAGAAGAACTCACTATTACTAAGCCAGAGCGCGTGGCAAAGCCAAAATGGCTTCGCGTAAAACTACCTACTGGTAAGAAATATAAAGACCTACGTAGTCTAGTAGACAAATACAGTCTTAACACAATATGTACTTCAGGAAGTTGCCCAAACATGGGTGAATGCTGGAGTGAAGGTACAGCGACATTTATGATTCTCGGGAACACATGTACACGTTCTTGTGGGTTTTGTGGTGTAAAAACGGGACGCCCAGAGCAAGTAGACTGGGAAGAACCAGAAAAAGTAGCTCGATCTATTAAATTAATGGACATCAAGCACGCAGTAATTACTTCTGTTGATCGTGATGACCTCAAGGATATGGGGACTATTATCTGGGCAGAAACCGTACAAGCTATACGACGCATGAACCCAAACACAACTCTTGAAACTCTTATTCCTGATTTTCAAGGTAGAGAAGACTTACTAGATCGTATTGTAACTGTAGCACCGGAAGTGGTGTCTCACAACATGGAAACTGTAAAACGTCTTACTCGTGAAGTACGTATACAAGCAAAATATGAACGCAGTCTTGGCGTCTTAAAATACCTAAAAGACAGCGGAATTAAGCGTACAAAATCTGGTATCATGCTAGGTTTAGGTGAGACTGAAGAGGAAGTAATCCAGACTCTTAAAGACTTGCGATCTGTAAATCTAGACATCGTAACCATAGGGCAATACTTACAGCCTTCTAAAAAACACCTACCTGTAAAACAATTTATCACTCCTGATCAATTTCAGAAGTATGAAAAGATAGGTTTAGAGATGGGATTCCGCCATGTAGAGAGCGGCGCACTCGTGCGCTCGTCTTACAAAGCACAGAAACACCTTACTTAAAAGAATGACTAAACTTAAGATTGCTATCAACGGTTTTGGTCGCATAGGTCGTACCGTGTTTAGACTTATTGAGGAACATCCAGCAATGGAAGTAGTCGCAATTAACGATCTAGCAGACGCACGTACTTTATCACACCTTCTCAAATACGACAGTATTCATGGTGTTTTAAAAAAAGAGGTGTCTCATGGTGATCATACAATTATTATTGGTGAAAAATCTATCCCACTATATAACGAAAGTAAAATAGGCAACATTCCTTGGAAGAACACCTCCCCGGATATTGTGATAGAAAGTACAGGTAAGTTTAAAACAAAAGAGCACCTTAAAAATCACATAGATGCTGGAGCGGCAAAGGTAATTTTGAGCGTACCTCCACTTGATGAAGACATACCCATGATTGTAATGGGTGTAAATGATCATGAAATAAAAGAAACTGACACTATTATTTCTAATGCGTCGTGTACTACAAATAATGCAGCACCTATGGTGCAAATTATAGATAACTTGTGCGGTGTAGAACAGGCATACATCACTACAATACACTCTTACACTACAGATCAAAGCTTACATGATCAACCTCATAGAGATTTAAGAAGAGCACGAGCAGCAGGACAAAGTATTGTACCTACTACTACTGGAGCAGCAAAAGCTTTAACAGGCATTTTCCCCCATCTCTCTGATGTAATAGGAGGGTGTGGAATACGCGTGCCAGTACCTAATGGATCTCTTACAGACATTACTTTTAATGTAAAAAGAGACACCTCCATTAGCGAAATTAACGACGCTATGCGCAAAGCCTCATTAGGAAGATACAAAGGTATTGTATCGTATACTGAAGACCCTATAGTATCAATAGACATTGTAGGAAACCCCTACTCTTGTACTTTTGATTCACAAATGACATCTGTAATAGGTAAGATGGTGAAAATTATAGGATGGTATGATAATGAAATGGGATATTCTAGCAGATTAGTTGACTTAATACTACGGATTTCTACAAAATAATATATATTGCAGTTGAATAATCAGAATTTCTTATGAATTTGCTATTAGTACGTTTTCTTCTAGCGCTTCTTCTTTCTTATCCTGTGATAAGTATTGCCCAAGAAAGAGAGAATATAGAGGAAACGCTTACCAATGATAAAATAGACTCGCTTCTCAAGCGAGCTGTAATTGCAGTTTCCGATCGCAATTACAACCATGCCATTGACATACTAAAGTATTCTAGAGATCTAGCAACAGACATAGGCCACACGAAGCGTGTAGGTCTTGCCTCTGGAACCCTTGCCAAACTATATTTCCAACTCAACGATTATGAAAAAGCTCTTGTTGAAAATGAGCGCGCAATAGCTTTGCAAAAAGAAACTAAGAGCTTTGATCTCTTGGGACAGAGCTACATTACTGCAACCCAACTCGCGCTCATAAAAAAAGATACCACAACTGCTTTACAATATATCTCTAATGGTGTAACAACTCTCGAAAATAGCACACGAAATGACCTAAAGGCTCAATTATACACTTTAAAAGGCGACATTTTAAGGGATAACAAAAGCCACTTAGAAGCTATAACATCTTACAACAAAGGCATTGAGTATGCGAAAAACGAAAATAGCGACTACTTAAAAACTCAAGCTCTCACCAATAAAGCGCTAAGCCTTGCAGAATTAGGAAGACTTGAAGAAGCAGATGAAACCTTACTAGAGGTCGCAACGCTATTGAGTTCAAACAATTTCCCAAGCATCAGCACAACGTTATTAAAAGTCAAACATCTTTTAGCTCAAGGTCGTGGGAACTATAAAGAAGCAAATGATTACTTAACATCATACTATCAGTCTACAAATCAACATGCGCTTAATAAAATATCAAGCGTACCCTTACCCACATCAGACAGTCCAGAACTTGATGATATGGTGACACGATTAAAACAAAATATTGAAATAGAGGAAGACAGAAACTCTAGAGCTATGAGACTAACACTTGTACTCAGCATCGCTCTTTGCTCTATTCTTGCACTGCTCACGCTATCGTTATATAAAAACAACAACCTGAGAGCAAAAGCAAATGAACTTTTACAAGCCAAAAACGTCGAGCTTGTCATTGCAAGAGATAACGCAGAAAAGGCTTCTATGGTTAAGGCACAGTTCCTCTCTACAATAACACATGAATTGCGGACACCAATGTATGCCGTTACGGGACTGACCCACTTACTCCTTTCTGAAAACCCAACGGAAGATCAGAAAAAGCACCTTGACTCATTAAAGTTTTCTGGAGAGTACCTACTTTCTCTCATAAACAACATTCTAGATCTCAACAAACTAGAAGCAAATAAAGTAGAGGTTGAAGAAACTTCCTTTAATATAAAGAAACGCATTGAAGACGTATTATTTGCTCTTGGCAAATCTGCCCGAGATAAAGGCAACAAATTACATATTGACTTTGACTCTAACATTCCTACAGAACTCCTAGGAGATCCATTAATGATCTCTCAAGTACTCATAAATCTAGTAGGAAATGCAATAAAATTTACCCGCGATGGTGACGTTTGGGTTCGTGTGCAGAAAATTAGTCAAGGCGAATCAGACATCAAACTTCACTTTGAGATAGAAGATAATGGAGAAGGAATCTCAAAGAAGAAACAAAAAACAATTTTCCAAAACTTCACACAAGGCTCTGTAGCAATTAATAGAAAATTTGGAGGTACAGGACTAGGCTTGTCTATTGTCAAAAATCTTCTTGACTTATTAAATAGTGAGATTGTACTTGAGAGCACCCTAGGTAAAGGAACCACCTTTAAGTTTGACCTTAATTATAATCTATCTAAAACAGCACCTGGCGAATCAAATGCAAACGATATGGCATACGAAATAGATTATAATGCCCTTGAAAATCGTCATATTCTTGTAGTAGAAGACAATAAAATAAACCAGATGATTACACGTAAGATTCTTGAGAAAAACAAGATCACGTGTGAGACAGCCGATAATGGTGAGATTGCTGTTGAGAAAGCTCGCACAGAGCAATTTGACCTTATTTTAATGGATATTCATATGCCTGGAATAAGTGGTATAGAAGCTACTGAACAAATACGTTTGTTTAATAAAGACATTCCAATACTAGCACTTACGGCCGTCACTATAGACGAAAATATTGATGAATTTCATGCCGTAGGATTTAATGACATCATCCCTAAACCATATAAGGTAGAAGAGTTTTTTCAAAAAATATACAACGGTCTTAGAAATAGTAAGGTACTTAGCTAGAACTTATTTCCTAGAAATTACTTAGTTTAAAAGCTTGAAACAAAGTTTTTAATATCTGCGGTTAACAATTCCTCACCATCAATAAAATGAGCTTTTATTGGTAAATAGTAGAGATCTTTCATCTTAAGTAGCGGACGAAGTCTCACATAATCTTTTTCTGTAGTAAGGATGCAATCCAACTTATCGAGCTCATTAACCTCCGAGTTTGTAAAATTATGATGATCTCCATACGCCTCATGAGAAAATGACAGTCCTTGACTAGCCAAGTAGGCCGAAAACGGCTTAGGATTTGCAATTCCCGTCACTAGCGTAACATTCTTTACCTTAAGGCGGTTTAGCGACACAGGCCCTAGTGCAGAATACACCTTCTCATCATATGAGATTGTTGAAAAATATACTTGCTGAGTTTTATTTACATCTAAAGACGCAACAATAGATGCTTGCTCTTTTGGACTTAAATTTTCTGGACACTTAGTTACAACTACAACGTCTGCCCTACCCGCACCAGCTCGAGGTTCTCTTAAATTTCCAGCTGGCAACAAGAAATCATTACTATACAAATCACTATATGCTGTTAATAGTATATAAAACCCAGCTTCTACCTTTCTATGCTGGTAAGCATCATCCAGAACTACAACTTCAGGAGCATTAACTTTTGACAATAATGTTTCGATACCAGTTTGTCGATCTTCACAAACTGCAACTTGGATATTTTTAAATTTCTGAGCAAATTGCAATGGCTCATCACCTACCATAGTTGCTTCATTTTCTGGATTAACATCGAGATATCCTTTAGTTTTTCGGCCGTAGCCTCTACTAAGCGTAGCTACTCGATAATCATCCCGTAAAAGCCGAACTACAAACTCAGTCATTGGGGATTTTCCAGTTCCTCCCACGCTCAAATTACCCACACATATAACTGGAATATCATATTTTTTTGACTTAAATATACCAGTGTCGTAGAGCTTATTTCGCGTAAGCGTAACTAAATAATAAATTCCCGCAACGGGAAATAACAAGAGACGTAGTTTTCTCATAAAACGAAGGTATCATTTTTTATCTTTACCCTTATGAAGGTAAAAGATGTAAGTACTATAATTAATGAATGGGCACCACTTGCCTATGCAGAAGATTTTGATAACGTTGGTCTTCTTGTAGGGGATCCTCTGCAAGAAGTGACCAATATTCTTGTCTCACATGACGCACTTGAAAATGTAGTTGATGAGGCTGTTGCAAAAAACTGCAACCTCATTGTATGCTTTCATCCTATTATTTTCTCAGGATTAAAAAGGCTCACAGCAAGTAACTATGTGCAAAAAGTGGTTCAAAAGGCTATTAAAAATGATATTGCCATTTTTGCAATTCACACTGCGCTAGATAATGTAGAGCACGGTGTTAACTTTGGAATGTGCAAAGCTCTCAATCTATCAAACACTAAGATTTTAATCCCTAAACAGCATCATATTTACAAACTCACCACTTACGTTCCTCACGCATCTGTAAAAAGTGTGAGCGATGCTTTGTTTTCGGCGGGAGCAGGAAGTTTAGGTAATTATGAAGAGTGCAGCTTTGAGGTTGAAGGTAGGGGTTCTTTCAAAGGAAATGACAATTGTAATCCTGTAATAGGCCAAAGAGGCTCGAGACATATTGAACCAGAAACACAATTACATCTTACGTTTGAAAAGCACCTTAAGTCTAAGATTTTACAAACTCTTTTTGAAAATCACCCTTATGAAGAAGTTGCCTATGAGATTACTTCACTAGAAAATACGTTGCAAAATGTAGGCATGGGGATGATAGGTAATCTTGATAAAGAAATAAGTGAGGTGGATTTTTTAGCTTTCGCGAAAGCGCAATTCAAAACAGGCGGTATACGTCACTCACAATTAATAGGAAAACCTATAAAAAAAATAGCCGTACTGGGAGGAAGTGGAGCCTTTGCTATTAAAAGTGCAAAAGCTCAAGGAGCCGATGTGCTTGTAACTTCAGATTTAAAATACCACGACTATTACCAAGCTGAAGGCAGCATTCTTTTATGCGATGTAGGGCATTATGAAAGCGAACGATATACGAAAAACTTAATATGCGACTATCTTACAGAAAAAATTAGTACTTTTGCAATCATTTTATCTGAGGAAAATACCAATCCTATCAACTATTTTTAACGTATGGCAAAGAAGAAAGAAGCAACAGTAGAAGAAAAACTACGCTCGCTTTACGATTTACAACTTATAGACTCACGTGTGGACGAGATCCGCAATGTACGTGGAGAGCTTCCATTGGAAGTTGAAGACCTTGAAGATGAAGTAGCTGGTCTTAACAAGCGCATCGAGAAGTTGGAAAACGATTTAAAATTGGTGGACGACTCTATCAAGGCTAAAAAAATCCAGATAGATGACTCAAAAGCATCTATAAAGAAATACTCTGAGCAGCAAAAGAACGTACGTAACAACCGTGAGTTTAATGCTTTAAGTAAAGAAGTAGAGTTCCAAGAACTTGAAATTCAACTTGCAGAGAAAAATATACGTGAATATAAGGCCCAGATTGAACAAAAGGGAGATGTAATCACGCAAACTAAGGAACGTCTTGCAGAACGCGAGACTCACCTTAAGCACAAGAAAAACGAGCTAGATGCTATCCTTTCTGAAACAGAGAAAGAGGAACAAGCACTTCTAGCTAAAAGTGCGGAATATGAAACTAACATTGAAGAGCGCTTAGTTAAAGCTTACAAGAGAATCCGTTCTAGTGTACGCAACGGTCTTGCAATTGTACCTATAGAGCGTGGAGCTTCTGGAGGATCTTACTTTACAATCCCACCACAAGTTCAGGTTGAGATTGCTGGACGCAAGAAAATCATCACAGATGAGCACTCTGGTCGTATCTTAATAGATAGTGAACTTGCAAATGAGCAGCATGAAAAAATGACAAAGCTATTTAAAAAGCTGTAATCATTTTTTTTTCTACAATATCTAAAGCCTTCTATTTATTATAGAAGGCTTTTTTTGTGTTAAAAAATTTTTGCAGACTTGTAGTACTAAGGCTTTACACCATAACATTCCCCACTCGAACCTCATTTTATTACATCTCAAATTGATTAACAAAACGATAACAACAATCTAAGTTCTTATGAAGTAATTTTATACTCTTAAAAATATTGTATGAAAATCATTGCCTACCTCACTACACTTATCACATTTATGGCTTGCAATCATAATACCAAGCCTATGACTGAACCTACAGCCATGCTTGAGCCAGTAGAAGCAACATATCAAGATGGGCTGAGTAGAGCATATTTTGCTAGTGGATGTTTTTGGTGTGTAGAAGCAATTTTTGAAAGCGTAAAAGGAGTTGACGAGGCTATAAGTGGCTATAGTGGAGGAAAGGAAGACAACCCAACATACAAACAAGTAAGCTACGGAAACACGACTCATGCAGAGGCTGTAGAAGTAATTTACGATCCGAAGGTAGTCTCTTTTCAACAGCTAGTTGATGTGTTTTTTGGATCACAGAATCCGACCACAAAAAACCGTCAAGGACCGGATGCTGGACCACAATATCGCTCTATCGCTTTCTATCAAAACGATAGCGAAAAGAAAATAATAGATAAGACTATTGCTGCCTTAAACGAGTCTACCTACGATGGTAAAATAAGCACACAAGTACTACCTTTTCAGAAATTTTGGATTGCAGAGGCATACCATCAGGATTATGAAAAGAACAACCCAAACAACCCATACATTCAAAATGTATCAATACCTAGGTATAAACGTTTTGCACAGAAGTTTCCAGAATTACTAAAAGAAGATGCGCACTAAACTTTAGTAGCTTTTATCTCAAAAATTAATGGATATAAATGGTCTTTACTTTCGTAAAGGCCATTTTCATTTTTAATTAAATCTGGAAGAACATCATAAGGAGAAGCATCGTGTTCTTTTAGAAATTCTATCTTAAGACCCGCATCTATTAAGGCAGAGACCACCTCTCCTAAACCATGATTCCATCCATACTCTTTACTTGTTATAGCTGCATCAGGTTGAGCGTAAGTCCCCTCATATTCTTCGTAAACTGGTTCATCTTGATGATAACCATATTTCATTACTGGCTTATTTCCTGTATAATCAAACATCCAGACAATGGGATGAAACTCTACTATATAAAAAGTTCCTCCACTTCTTAATCGCTGTGCAATCATAAGCGCCCAAGGTTTCAAATCTGGCAACCACCCTATCACCCCATAACTCGTAAAAACAACATCAAATTGCTCATGAACATGGTTTGAAGTATCTAGAACATTACAGCACACAAATTCAGCAGACAAACCTAGTTGCTTGTTTAGCTTTCGCGAAAGCGTAATCGCCTCCTCACTAATATCTACCCCGGTAGCCAAAGCACCCATCCTTGCCCAACTCAAAGTATCTTGTCCAAAATGACACTGAAGATGGAGTAAACTTTTACCATTTACATCTCCCAACGCATCTAACTCATAGCTATTGAGAGAACTTTTACCATTCAAAAATCTTGGCATATCATAAAAGCTACTCTCTGCGTGGACAGAAACCTTCTTTTCCCAAGTTTCCTTGTTGGTGTTGAAGTAATCTTGAAACTGCTCTTTCATAATCCGTATTTTTGATAGTAATGAAAAAGATACTACATTTTGACGACGATGCCATAATCGCGATGGATAAGCGCTACCGTGCAAACTTTATTAATAGTGTTACCGGTTACAAAAGCGCAAATCTTATAGGTACCATATCTAAGGATGATCATGAAAATCTAGCGATTTTTAGCTCTATCACACATATAGGAAGCAATCCTGCAATGTTGGGCTTCATTATGAGACCTACCACAGTCCCTAGGCATACCTATACAAATATTAAAGAGACAAGAAGTTTTACCGTAAATCATATTAATACTGAAATCGTCTTACCATCTCACCAGACAGCGGCAGCATATGAGGAAAATGTATCAGAATTTGTCGCTACAGGTTTAGAAACTGAATATTTAAACAATTGGAGAGCTCCATTTGCAAAACAAGCTCACATTAAAATCGCCTGCGAATACGTAAACGAATACAAAATTGAGGAAAATGGAACTATCTTAATGATAGGCGCAGTCAAGGGAGTAACTTTACCAGATAACTGCCTGCAAGAAGATGGATGGATAGATCTAGAAACATCTATGGGAGTAGCCATAAACGGACTTGACGCTTATGCTTCTCCAAAAATTATAGACAGATTTTCTTATGCAAAACCTGATAAGCTGCCCACTTCTATCAAGAAGTAATTTTGCTCATCTCTTTTAATGCTATCTTTGTAACACCTATTTATTCCTAAGAAATACCAGGAAACAATTAAAATCTAAACGATGAAACTTTCTAACATACCTAAAATAAAACATACAGATGCCAATAACTTTTTTCTACTATGCGGACCATGCGCTATAGAGGGAGAAGACATGGCAATGCGCATAGCAGAGAAAGTTGTAAAAATTACTGACACTCTAAAAATACCGTACGTTTTTAAAGGTAGCTTTAGAAAGGCAAATCGTAGTAGAGTAGATAGCTTTACCGGCATAGGAGATGAAAAAGCTCTTGAGATTCTAGCTAAGGTTTCGGCAGAGTTTGATGTCCCAACAGTAACAGACATTCACGAAAGTTCTGACGCTGCTCTTGCGGCACAATATGTAGATGTACTTCAGATTCCTGCATTTCTGGTAAGACAAACTTCTCTTGTAGTCGCTGCTGCCAAAACAGGCAAAGTAGTAAACCTCAAGAAAGGACAGTTTATGTCTCCAGAATCCATGAAACATGCTGTACAAAAAGTACTCGACACAGGTAATGAAAATGCTTGGATTACAGATCGCGGAACTATGTTTGGCTATCAAGATATGATTGTTGATTTTAGGGGAATCCCTACAATGAAAGAATTTGCACCTACGGTACTCGACGTTACTCACTCGCTACAACAACCCAACCAATCAAGCGGAGTAACTGGAGGGAGACCAGACATGATTGAAACTATTGCTAGAGCAGGTATTGTAAATAATGTAGACGGATTATTTATTGAAACTCACTTTGACCCGGCAAATGCAAAAAGTGATGGCGCAAATATGCTTGATCTTGCACATCTTGAAAGACTACTAGGTAATCTTGTTGCAATTAGAAAGGTGGTAAACACCTTATAAGCTAGCGCAATACTAAACCATATAACGACACTTTAGAATCTCAAATATAAACGAGTATAACCTTTATTAATTAAAAGTTTGCTTAACATATATTTCTCATCACTGTTTATTGCTTTTTCGTAACTTCGTTTTATATGTTAAAACAACAACTTAATTTTAAACTTTCGCAAAAGCTCTCTCCTCAGCAAATCCAGCTGATGAAGCTTATCCAACTTCCTACGCAGGCGTTTGAACAAAAAATCAAACAAGAGCTCGAAGAAAATCCTGCTCTCGATAGCGGTAAGGAGGAAGTTAAAGATGATTTTGAAGAGTTTGACAATACAGACGACTTTGATGAAGCACCAGAGGTTGAAATCAATGTGGATGACTATCTAAGTGATGATGAAATCCCAGAATACCGCTTGAGTGCAAATAATTACAGTGCAGATGATGAGGACAAACAAGTCCCTTATGCATCTGGAACATCGTTCAATCAGTATCTCAAGACGCAGCTCAATACTGTAAGAATATCTTCTGAGGAGCGTGAAGTTGCCGAATTTATCATAGGTTCCCTTGATGAAGCAGGATACCTAAGACGACCACTAGCAGATCTTATGGATGATCTAGCCTTCACACAAAATATTTATACCTCTGAAGAGGTTATAGAAAAAATGCTTTTTAAGGTACAAGACCTTGATCCTGCAGGTGTAGGCGCTCGTAACTTACAAGAATGCCTAGTGTTACAACTAGACAGAAAGCCTGCTACCAAATCTATATCCCTAGCAGTTGATATACTTGAAAAGTCTTTTGACCACTTTAGCAAGAAGCATTACAAAAAGCTCATGGCTAAGTTTCACATAACTGAGGAAGAACTTAAAGATGCCATTAATGAAATAGAACACCTTAATCCTCGTCCAGGAGGTTCATACTCTAGTAATACAAAAATTGTAGAGCATGTAGTTCCAGACTTTACTATACGCATAGTAGACGGTGAGTTAGAACTTTCATTAAATGGCCGTAATGCTCCAGAGCTCAAAGTCTCTAGAGATTATAGCAATATGCTCAAAGGCTATAAAGAATCTAAAGAACGTACTAAAGCACAAAAAGATGCAGTAATGTTTATCAAGCAGAAGCTTGATGCTGCTAAGTGGTTTATTGAAGCCATTATACAGCGACAGCAAACACTTTTTGTGACAATGAGTAGTATTATGCACTATCAAGAAAAATACTTCTTGACGGGTGACGAGCGCAACTTAAGACCTATGATATTGAAAGATATCGCCACAGAAATTGGCATGGACGTTTCCACAGTTTCTCGAGTAGCAAATAGTAAATATGTAGACACTCCTTACGGAACAAAACTCATCAAAGAGTTCTTTTCTGAAAGTATGACTAATGACCAAGGTGAAGAGGTGTCTACACGTGAAATTAAAAAAATCTTAGAAATGGTCATAGACGAGGAGGATAAACGCAAACCTCTTACAGATGATAAACTTGCAGGTATTTTAAAAGAAAAAGG
The DNA here is from genome assembly GCF_000355805.1 of Dokdonia sp. PRO95. Classification (NCBI taxonomy): domain Bacteria; kingdom Pseudomonadati; phylum Bacteroidota; class Flavobacteriia; order Flavobacteriales; family Flavobacteriaceae; genus Dokdonia; species Dokdonia sp. PRO95. The sequence continues at coordinate 1,834,182 of NZ_CM001837.1, read as the reverse complement.
ATATCCTATAGCTCGGAGAACGGTTGCTAAATACCGAGAACAATTAGACCTTCCGGTAGCGAGATTACGTAAACAGATTTAATGAAATTTTTCATACGTAGCTTTTCTTATATTTTTCACCCACTATTCATGCCTTTGAGTGGTGTACTCTACTACTTCTACATATCACCACGATATTTCAACAAAGAGTTTGTATACTCAAAACTTTTTGCGGCAGCCATAATGACCACCGTAATTCCCATTTTAAGCTTCTATATGCTCAAAAACCTTCAACTGGTCACAAGCATACACCTCAAGGATGTAAGAGAGCGTAAATGGCCTCTACTCATGCAAATGGTATTTACGTTTGTATTAATAAAATTAATATTTGACGGCTATGAGATACCAGCACTTTACTATTTTTTTATAGGCATTCTTGGAGCTAGTTCAGGAGCATTCTTATTATCACTTTTTAAATTTAAAGCTAGTCTACATATGATAGGTCTCTCAGGGGTCTTATTTTTTGTAATGGGACTCAGCCTTCACTATGGGTCTAATATGTTATATTGGATTGCATTTGGAATTTTTGCTTGTGGCGCAACGGCTACATCTAGGCTAGATGCAAGAGCTCATACACCTATTGAACTTATAATAGGATTTATTTTGGGAGCTACTTCACAATTTCTAGTCTACCCTTACTGGTTGTAGTAGGATTGTTGTCACGCTTTCGCGAAAGCGTACTCCTATAAGAAGTAAAAAACCAATCCCAATCTAATGACTTGAAGATTAACGCTACTAGCATCTATTTGCGCCTCATCATTGAACAGGGTACTCAAACCATAATATCCTTGAAAATTAAAGGCTCCATAACCAAAAGAGAATGAGGGCCCGTATTGGAAGCTATTTACCTCTGGCAAATCAGTACGGACAACATTAAGGTTATTGTCTTGAAAAGTGGATTTAAACCTAAATAAGTAACCCAACTTTAAGCCGGCATGTATACGCCAAAAGCTGTATTTAGTTGGGGTCGATGTGCGCCACCTATATTCGATTGGAAACTCAAGGGTATATGTTGTAAATCTATTGACATCCTCATCAACCTGGTCATCGAGAATTTCATAATTAGTCACCATATCAGTAATCGCTTCATCTATAAACAAGTTTTGATTATAGGTATCCACCGCAAGACCTATTCCTAGACCTATTGCCTTATTACGCCTCTTATTAATAGGAAAATCTCTAATAACTCCAGCTTGTATTCCAGCACTGAGACCATTTTGTTTAAAATCTGTTGGCTTATTACTTATTAAATTAAAAGTAACACCTACATAAACTTGATCTTCTCGATACAAAGAATCTACATCTTCCTCATATAGCACAACTTCTTCCTGCGCCAGTAAGCAAGAAGTGAGAAATAAAATGGACAAAAACAAGTAGTATTTCAAGTGGAAGAATTTCTAACAAATATAAGAGAAATGATAATGAGTATTAAAAATAAAAAAACGCCTTGAGTTGCCTCAAGACGTTTTTTTACTAATTTAATATCGGATTATTGCGATACAGCATCCTCCGTTTGTGTAGTAATATAAATTACTTTAAGCATGTTTGCTTGTCTAAGCTCCTGCTTCACATCATATACTAAACCTGAATTAGTTTCCTTATCAACTTTAAAGGCAACCATAACACGATCTTTAAGCTCATCTCTAAGCTTTTCACGCTCTTCAAGAATAGCAGGTTGTACTTCGTTTATATTTACGAATTTGTCTCCTATTTGAATTTTACCCTCTGTACCGAACTGCTTGTATCCCTCTCCAGGTTTCCCTCCGAAGATGTAAACACTTCTGTCCTTTTGTAGCTTCTCTGTTTGATCTGCTGCTGGTAAAATTTGCGCTACTTTTACGTCATTTTTACGTAACACTGTAGCCACCATGAAGAAGAATAATAACATAAATACAATATCTGGTAGGGAAGCCGTGTTTACCGCTGGTAACTCTTTTGACCCACCTTTTTTAAATTTTGACATAATATTTTTATTTTATAATTCTACTTATGATTGAGGATCTATTTCAGAAAGTTTCTGAGGATACATTTTCTTGATAACATCAAGTTTTTCTTTTGCACTCTCTTCGTTTCCTTTATACACTCCTTCGTCTATAGCTTTCTTTACTTCAGTAAATTTCCAACCGTATAAACGTTGTGACTCTCTATCACGTAAAGAATTGTATGCTCCTACTAGCTCATTTTGAACTGTAATGTACGTATCGTAAGATGTCTCACGGTCATTTTTTACAGTTACAATAGCCTTGTCTGGAAAGTCTGACGAACTAGGGTCGCGCTCTCCTTGACAGTAATCACAATACCCTTCTTGCCCTTTCGGTACACCTCCATTATCTAAGAAGGCGATAGCTGCCTCTTGGAGATCTTTGATCTCCATAGGCTTATCTTCAACCAAAAGCTCATCGTTTTTATTTACGATAACTACAAAAAGGTTTTTTTCTTTAATGATAGGAGGCTCCACATTCTCAGGTTGCTCTGGCGGTAACGCTCTTACTAGACCTCTATCTTTTTCAATGGTAGTAGTTACCAAGAAGAAGATAAGTAGTAAGAATGCGATGTCTGCCATAGACCCTGCATTAATTTCTGGTGCATTTCTCCTAGCCATAATTATTTATTTACAAGTTTCTTAGCTCCTGATACTAGCATAAGTACAATTGCAATTGCTGCAAGAATAAAGAATGCATTAATACCAGCGCTTACCCATTGTGAACCACTAGCAGATAGCATTTCTCCGTCTTTCATTGCAACTTCTTCTGCTCCACTTGCTGCGAAGTAAGATATAGCAACTACTAACAAGAATGCTCCAGCACCTATTAGTGTATTCTTTGCGTTACCCGAAAATAGACCTTTGACAACAAAAATCGCTACGAGCACTATTGCGATACCTATAACTATCCAAGCGAGGAGAATCATAATATCAACAAGGTTCTGTGAATCACCACCTACGATGGCTTCATTGTTTGCCCATACCATACCAGCAACAACAAGTGCTGCGATACCTACGATACCAACAATGATTTTTAAAATTTTATGTAATCCCATAATATGTATGAATTTTTAAGATTACTATATATTACTTCTTGTAACGTACAAGCATGTCCATCAATGTGATTGATGCATCTTCCATATCGTTTACGATACTGTCAATTTTTGCAATAATATAGTTATAGAATATTTGAAGAATAATAGCCACAATCAGTCCGAATACTGTTGTAAGAAGTGCTACTTTAATACCTCCTGCTACAAGTGCTGGATTCATATCACCTGCTGCTTCAATTCTATCAAAGGCTTGAATCATACCGATTACCGTACCCATGAAACCAAGCATTGGTGCAAGTGCGATAAATAATGAAATCCAAGATACGTTCTTTTCAAGTTGTCCCATTTGAACACCACCATAAGCTACAACAGCTTTTTCAGCAGCTTCTACTCCTTCATCTACACGGTCAAGACCTTGGTAGTAGATAGAAGCAACAGGGCCCTTAGTGTTACGACATACTTCTTTTGCAGCTTCAACACCACCACTATTTAATGCATCTTCAACATCTTGAGCTAACTTCTTAGTGTTAGTAGATGCTAGGTTAAGATATATAATACGCTCAATAGCAATTGCAAGTCCTAAAATAAGACATAAAAGTACAATCCCCATGAATCCAGGACCTCCTTCAATGAATCGTTTTTTCAAATCCTGCGTAAAAGAAAGCTCTTCTGCGGCAGCTTCTTCTTGAAAAGATGCACCAGCATCTACATTCGCAACAATTTGTTGGATTTGTACTGGAAGGGTTGTTTGTGCGTTACTGGCGTTTGCTGTGAATGTGCTTAACACTACTACAGCGGCAACTGCCATGATAGAGAATAATTTTTTCATTGCTCTTGATCTTAAAGTTTAAATTAGTAAAGGGTTAAATATAGTAATTAATTAGATTATCTGTAACAAATATAGAAAAGCATCGTCTTATTTTAATTACAATTAATTTAGTATGTAATTTATAAAGCAAGGTACTTACACCAAAATTTGAATGAAATACATCTAATTTTATCACAAAATAATTACTTCACGTTATTGTGAAATCTTTTGAGATAGCAAGTATATGAAAGTATGCTGTAATTTCTTACTACCTTGATACTTTTTTAATAGAAACACCTCATTATTGTGAAAAAATAATTCTTCAGTACTATATCTCGTGTTTTTCAGCGTCAAAAACACCAGTACATCTCAAAAATCTCATTTAGTTATTAAGCATAAAAAAGCTCTCAATCTAGATTGAGAGCTTTTTTACTTTGTAGGTAATCGTCTGTTTTTAATTAATTACATTTTCTCTATAATAAACTCAGACCTTCTATTTATTTGATGTTGTACTTCATCACATTGCACTCCATTAGAACATTCATTAAGTAATCTTGTTTCTCCAAAACCTTGAGCAGACAGTATTCTCTCTTTTGCTATCCCTTGTCTTATCAGGTAATTTTTAGTTGAGACTGCTCTTCGTTGCGATAGCTCCATATTATAACTATCATCTGCACGAGCATCTGTATGAGATTCAATTCTAATTTCCATAGATGGCTGCTGAGACATCAGTGTTACAATCTTGTTGAGCTCCATAGCAGCGTCCGGACGTATGTAGTCCTTATCGAGGTCAAAAAATATAATCCCAACCTTAATTTTAAGTTGACCACTATCTTCCACAATGAGCTCGCTTAACGTCTCAAGATCTAGGGGTACTATAGTTTCTGAGGAGATACTAGAAGTAACAATATTTTTTGAATTAGGAGTGTATCCTAATTTGTTCACTTTTATATCATATTGCTCAGCACAGTCCAGGTCAAAATTAAAAACATAATCTCCATTACTTTTACTTACGGTTTCAGAAAGTTTAACTCCATTCTCCCCATACAAAGAAACTGTAGCATCCGCTATACGTTCCTGCGTACGGCTATTAACGACATAACCTTTAACTAGCTGCTTACAATTCTTTACAACATCTTCTAAAGGAATACGCTGTATTGCATAAATATCATCGTCACCCACTCCTCCTTCTCTGTTTGAGCATACAAACCCTTGCTCTCCACTCTCATTAATAATGAAACCAAAATCATCTAGCTGACTATTGAGTGGTTTTCCCAAATTACGTGGAATTGAAAAAGTATTGTTACCTATATCGCTCTCAAAAACATCTAACCCACCAACACCTAAGTGTCCATCTGAAGCAAAATACATTACTTGATTTTCTATATAAGGAAACATTTCTCTTCCAGAAGTATTTACTTTAGGACCTAAGTTTTGGGGTGCAGAATAATTATTATCACCCAAGATGTCAACTACAAAAATATCTGTTGCTCCTATAGTCCCAGGCATGTCTGACACAAAATACAACTTTGTACCATCTTCACTAAGTGCTGGGTGACCTGTAGAATACTCACTGCTATTAAAAGGTAACTCGCGCACATCTAGCCAATCATCTTTGGCTCCTACACTATCATTCCTCTTAGCAGTATATAATTTGAGATGACTAACTCCATCCTCTCCCCTTCTCAAATCACCATCATAATTATTCCTCGTAAAGTATATACGTTTTCCATCTTTTGCGAAAGCTATAGTGGCTTCATGATACTTTGTATTGATAACGTCCGAAAAAATATCCTCTCGCTTCACTTCATTTTCGGCGGCATTTATTTGACCTATATAGAAGTCTAAAAAAGGTTGGTCATTCCAGTGGTACCTTCTTTTTATATAATAAGATGTATCTACCGCAGATGAGTATACTAGTTTAGATCCATAATATGTAGGTCCAAAATCTGAATACGCTGTATTTATTGACAAGTTTTTAAGCTCAAATTGCGCAGGAATCGCTAGCACATCTGCCAGAGTACGTTCTTTCTGAGCATAATCATCAATACGTTTATCATTTTTAGATGATGCTTTCGCGAAAGCTTTCATCCATTTTTTTGCGGCTTTATAATCTCCAATACCCTGAAGTGAGTGTGCAAATCGAAATAAATACTCAGCATCGACTTCATCTCTATATTGACTAACAAGCAGATCATACCACTTATAAGCCTCCTCCATATTAGTATTAAAGTAATATGAATCTCCAGCTTTCTGCAGGAGTACCATAGAGTTATCTCCTCTATCTATTGCTTTCTCATAAACAGCTGCCGCTTCAACATAGCGCATTTGTTCAAATAGCTTATCTGCGTTTTTGTATGTTTTCTGTGCAAAGAGAGAAACAGAAAAAAGTAGCAGAAGTATCGTAATATTCTTTGTCATTATTTATAATTTAAAAGAAACGAGGTGATTTAATTTTCTTTGTTTTTGAGATAAGATCAAATCTCATTGTAATCTCATGGCTTCCAGTATTAAATCGCTGTAGTTCTGTAGTAGTATAATCATAAGAATACCCTACCAATAGCTGTGGTGTTATCTGGAATCCAGCAAGACCACTTACAGAATCATCCCATCTATAAGAAAGCCCTAATCTTAGCTTTTCATAAAACATAAAATTTGCAGATAAATCCACAATAAGCGGGGCTCCCGTAACACTCTTTACAAGGAAAGCTGGTTTAAATTTTGTCGTACTACTAAGATCTGTGACAATACCTCCTATTATAAATAAGTGAAGTCTTTCGGCAGCTACAGTTTGCTGTATATCGTCATAGGTTTGATCGGTAAATAAATTTGGGATGGAAAATCCAAGATAGTTACGATCATTATGCCAGTAGACACCTGCTCCTAGAGTAGGTAAAAATTCGCTCACATTATTTTGAAAAAGGACATCTTCACTTTGAGCATTACCCTTAGAAAAATCAATATCTAAGAAACGTCCACCACCTTTTAAGCCAAACGAAAGCTTACGAGTGTCTGAAGTCATTATCGTATATGAAAAATTAAGATCTAGATACGTTTCCTTAGAGGGACCAAGTTCATCATTTGCTATTGCTAGACCAAGACCTACATGTTCACCTATTGGAGTGTCTAAAGAAAAGGTCTGTGTTCTAGGAGCTCCATCTAGACCAACCCATTGTGATCTCAATACCCCAATCGCAGAAGCATGACCTCTAGATCCAGCATATGCTGGATTTACACTCAATGTATTGTACATATATTGTGTAAACTGAGGATCTTGTTGCGCAAATAGCGTCTGGAAGGATAGACCTACTAAACCTACTATTAATACTCTAAGCTTTATATTCATACTTTTTATTTTTAGTGCTTATACACCTTAAATTATCTGTTTATATATAACCATCCTGCACGACCCGAACTTCCATCATTGAGGTCTAGAAGGTAATAATATGTACCTACTGGTAGTTTCTCACCTCTCTCAACGGTTGCTCGACCGTTTGAAGTACCGTCAAAGTTATTTTGATAGTTTGCTTCTTCAAAAACAACATTACCCCATCTATTATAAATGCGAAGAACGTTGTTAGGATAATTTTGTAATCCTTGAATAACAAAAGTTTCATTTACACCATCGCCATTTGGAGAAATTTCATTGAATATTTCCAAATCTTGTTCTACATCTAATACTGTAATAGTAGGATCATCTGGTTCACCATCATTATTCTCATCATTATCTGTAGGGTTTGTAGGATCATCCGAAACATCTGTTACAATGGCTCCATTTGCAGTCCTTGCAGTAACAGTAGCTGTGTTTAATACACTTCCATTAGCCACATCTTGATTAGTAAGAATATAACTAGCGCTAAATGTAACACTATCAGACTCCCCTATAGCTAGATCAATTGGACCTCCTTCTACAGTGACTAAGTTATCCTCAACACTTACGTCAAACAATGGCGTATTACCAGTATTTGTCACTGTAAACATGTAATCAATACGGTCACCTTGATCTACTATATTATTGAGATTAGTATCAACGTACTCTCCCATTTTCTGCAGAGAGACATTAGCTACTTCAAACATAGTTACCGTAGGGTCATCTCCTGCTCCAGTATCGTCTGCAGGATTAGCACTATCGGATACGTCCGTAA